>NZ_JBMSDU010000014.1:0-133995 GCF_049445835.1 Ancylobacter sp. VNQ12
CGATGGTACTATGTCTCAAGACCTGGGAGAGTAGGTCGCTGCCAGGCCTGCAAAACACAGCACGCTTCCATGCGAAACCAACCAAAACGCCGCCCCGCGATAAACCGCAGGGCGGCGTTTTGCGTTCGGGGGAAAAGAACGACGCTGAGATGGACTGGCAGCGGGACCGAGGTCGCCTCCGCGAAACACCGGGCGCATTTGGCCGCCGAGACCAGCTTGCCAACTCGCCGCCTCAGACCGGGCCGATACGGGAATTCGCCCGAATCCGCCATCGCACGATGATTAGGGTCGGCGAACGGGCGGAGTGTCCGGGCGGCAGGAATGGTGGCTTCCCGCAGATATCTCGTCACCCGTCTCAGCCCCGACTGCGAACGCGTCGCGGGCGGAACTTCAGCCGTGGCAGTGCTCGCCGGGCGGTGCGGACCCGGCATCAGACGCATCAGGCGTTACTGTCTTTCATTGCAATAAATACAATAAACGGCCGCCGATGATTTATTCGTTCTACTTCGGATGACTTGGCGTTATCAGAATGCGCACACAATCAATCCAGCTCCGCGCCGGCGGCACCCGTCGGTATCGGAAAGGAAGGTGTCATGTCGCGATCCCGCCTTCGCCTGCTGACAATGGTCGTGGCAGTGCTTGGCCTCGTTGTCGCGCCTCGTTCGGCTGCCCCGCAAGTAAGCCTCGACACAGGCCGCGTGGTCGCCATCGGCGGAGCGGTGACGGAGACTCTTTTCGCGCTCGGCCTCGGCAATCGCGTCGTCGCCGTCGACACGTCGAGCACCTATCCGCCCGAGGCACTCGCGAGCCGGCCGAATGTCGGCTACATCCGCGCCCTGTCGCCCGAGGGCGTGCTCTCGGTGGGCCCGAGCGTCATCATCGCGCAGGAGGGCGCCGGCCCGCCGGATGCGGTCGGCGTGCTGAAGGCGGCATCCGTCCCCGTGGTGATGATTCCCGAAGCGCGCGATCCGGCGGCGGTGAGCGCCAATATACGCCGCATCGCCGAAGTGATGGGTGTGGCCGCGCGGGGCGAGGAACTGGCGGGTGCCGTGGAGCGCGATTTCGCCGCTGTGGCGGCGATGCGCGAGAGGATCGCCCAGCCGCGAAGCGCCGCTTTCGTGCTCTCCGCCTCCGGTTCGGCTCCCGTTGTCGGCGGGGCGGGAACCAGCGCGGATGCCATGTTCAGGCTGGCCGGCGTCGGCAACGCCATGGCGGCCGTCACCGGCTACAAGCCGGCCGTCGATGAGGCCATCCTTGGTGTCGACCCTTATGCGATCATCCTGATGAAGGACCGCAACCATGAGCTCTCCGACGAGGCGTTGCGGGCGATGCCGGCCTTTGCGGGCACGCGGGCGGCGCGCGCGGGGCGTCTGCTGCGCATCGACGGGGGCTATCTCCTGAGTTTCGGCCCGCGCACGCCACAGGCGGCGCGCGATCTTGCTGCGCTGGTCTATCCCGAGCTCGAACTGCCGCCGCTGCCGGCCCATTCCTGGACCGGCGGTACGGGGCAGTGAGCGGGGCGGGCCTCGCCTTGCCCGCCGACGGCGCGCCGCGCCGGCCGGGGGCGCGCGTCGGCCTCGCGCTATGCGGCGCGCTGTTGATCGCCGGCTTCCTGGCCTCGCTCGCCATCGGTCCGGTCACGGTCGCACCGGAGCGGGTGCTCGCCATCCTCACGGATGCGCTCGCGGGCAGGCGGCCGGCGACCGGGGCCGGTTTGCGCGAGGTGGTGATCGTGCTCGACATAAGGCTGCCGCGCACCTTGCTCGGCCTGATGGTCGGCGCCGGAATCGCCGTGGGCGGCGCGCTCATGCAGGGCATTTTCCGCAATCCGCTGGCCGACCCGGGCTTGATCGGCGTCTCCAGCGGCGCGGCGCTCGCGGCGGTGATCTGGATCGTGCTCGGCGGGCAGCTCGCGACCCTCCTGCCCACGGTTCTCGCGGATGTGGGCCTGCCGCTCGCCGCCTTCCTCGGCGCGCTGGCGGCGACCGTGGCGCTCTATCTCATTTCGACGCGGGAGGGGCGTACCTCGGTGCCGACCATGCTGTTCGCCGGCATCGCCATCGGCGCGCTGGCCAATGCCGGTACGGGAGTGATGATCTTCATGGCGTCCGACCAGCAATTGCGCGATTTCACCTTCTGGTCGTTCGGCAGTCTCGGCGGGGCGACCTGGCGCAAGGTCGGCGCGGCGCTACCCTTCATGCTGCTGCTGGGCCTTGCCGCCTCGCGCCTCGGCCGCGCGCTCGATGCGCTGGCGCTCGGGGAGGCGGAGGCCTTCCATGTCGGCGTCGACGTGCAGCGCACCAAGCGCGTCGCCATCGCCGCCATCGCCGCCGGCACCGGCGCGGCGGTTGCGGTCGCCGGCGTCATCGGCTTCGTCGGCCTGGTGGTGCCTCATCTGATCCGCCTCGCGCTGGGGCCGGGTCATCGCCTGCTGTTGCCGGCGAGCGCGCTGCTCGGCGGCGCGTTGCTGCTGGCGGCCGATGTGGTGGCACGCACGCTCGCTAGCCCCGCCGAACTGCCGCTTGGCGTCGTCACTGCGGCGGTGGGCGCGCCCTTCTTCATCGGCCTGCTGCTGAAGCGCCGCGCCGCTCTGTTCGGATAAGCCATGTATCGCGCCGACGACATCACCTTGGCCGCGGGCGGGCGTCTGCTGCTCGACAACGCGCAGGCCAGTGTCGCTCCGGGCCGGGTGACCGTGCTGATCGGTCCGAACGGGGCCGGCAAGTCGACGCTGCTCAAGGTGATGGCGGGCGAGCTGAAGCCGCAGCGCGGTTGCGTCAGGCTGGAGGACCGGGATATTGCCGGGCTTGCGCCGGTGGTGCTGGCGCGGTTGCGGGCCGTGGTGCCGCAGAGGGCGCAGGTCGCCTTCCCCTTCACCGTCGCCGAAGTGGTGGCGATCGGCGCGGCCGATGGCCGGGGCGCGGCGGATGTCGTTCGCCGGGTGCTGGCGGCGGTCGAACTTGCCGGCTTCGAAGGGCGCGCCTATGAGCTCCTGTCGGGCGGCGAGCGCCAGCGCGTGCAGATCGCCCGTGCGCTGGTCCAGCTGGAGCAGGGGCACGGCGCGGGCTATCTGCTGCTCGACGAGCCGACGGCGAGCCTCGACCTTGCCCAGCAGGTGCTGGTGGTGCGGCTGATGCGCAAGCTGGCGAGGGAGAGGGGCACCGGCGTACTGGCGGTGCTGCACGACCTCAACCTCGCCGCGATGGCGGCTGATGAGATCGTCGCGCTGAAACAGGGCCGCGTGGTCGCGCGGGGGACGCCGGCCGAGGTGATCACGGATGTCGCGATCACCGCGCTTTACGGCGTCAGTACCCGGGTCGGCTGGGCACCGCAGACACCGTTCCTGCTGCCGCAATCGGCCGAGAGCTGAGCCCCCGGCCGAGGGGCGGTCAGGAGAGTTCCTGCTTCACCAGGTCGAGCACATGGGCGAAGGCGGCGGCGGCAGCGCCCTGCGCCGCCAGATCCTCCGCCTCGTTCATCTCGGCGGCGTCGAGCGCGGCGGTGAAGCGGCGCCAGTGCAGGCCGCGCCCTTCCGAGTGGGCGGCGAGGTGGCGCGCCCCATGCGCGTCGGAAAAGCCGATCTTGGCGGCGTCCTTGGCGAGGAAGGCGGCGCCCATATTGGAGCCCTCGACCACATAGAGCCAGCCCAACGCCTCGCCTTTCGGCCGGCGAGGCCCGAACTCCGCCGCCGGCGGCTCGAGGCCGAGGTCGACGAAGTCCTGCTCCAGCGCCTTCAGCCGTGAGCGGGCGGAAAGCTCGGGCAGCAGCGATTGCAGCGCCGCATCCGCGTAGAGCGGCTCGACATGCCGGTGCAGCCTGTACTGGAAGCGTAGGAAGCGGGCATAACTCTCCGGGCTGGCGAAGGGCGCCGCGGCCATCACCGCATTGTCCACCTGCTCATGGGCGGCGCTGGTCGCCGCCTTGAGGCGCTTGGCCCGGGCCGAAGGGTTGGCATCCGTCACGATCGTCATCAGTCCCTGCCTGAAATTCTGCCGCACGCGCCTTGGGGGCAGGTCACTTGGTGATGAGCGCGGGAGAGGCCTGCGCCACCTCCCCGCCGCCGAAGCGCACGGTCAGGCCGGCTTTCACCGTCAGCCCGGCGCTCGGCAGGAAGTTCTCATACTGGGTGTACTGCTCGTCGAGAAGGTTCTCGACCGACAGGCGCCACAGCGTGTTCGGGTTCGGCTGGTAGCCGGCATAGAGACTCACCAGGTTGAAGCTGTCCGTCGGCTCGTAGACCGCATTGGTCGGCAAGTCCGCCTCGGTGACGGCCGCGACCGCCGTCCAGCTCGCCGCGACGGTCAGCTTGTTGTCGAGGAAGCGGAAGCCGATCGTGGTGGTGATCTGGTCCGGCGGAATAGTGGAGAGCGGCTGGCCGGCATCCTCGCCCGCCGTCACCTCGCCGGTCGTGGTCTGGCCGGCAAGGCGCAGGAACCACGGGCCGGCGTCATAGGTGCCCTCGAATTCAAAGCCGCGCAGCCGCGCTTCCTGCACGTTCTGGTACTGCGCCAGCGAGTAGCCATTGTAAGCCACGCAGCGCCCGCGCACCATCATGATGCAGGCCGGACTGCCGAAGGTGACCAGCTCGATATAGTCCTCGACGTCGTTCTGGTAGTAGTTCGCCTTGATGCGCAGCCGGTCGCCGTCCCTAAACAGGCCGTCCTTCTTGATGTTGACGCCGATTTCCTTGTTCTTGCCGATTTCCGCCTTGAGGTTCGGATTGGCGATGAAGGTGAACGGCGCGAGCCCGCCGGTGAAGAACGCGGGATGGGCGCCGGAGACCAGCGCCTCGGTGACGGAAGGCGCGCGATAGCCTTCCGCATAAGTGCCGTAGACGGTGAGCCATTCCCAAGGTGTCACGCCGAGCGTGAACTTCGGCGAGAGCCGGTCGCCATCGGTGCCGCCATCGTCGGAGGAGAGCGAATAGGCATCGTAGCGCAGGGCGGCGATCGCCTCCAGCCAGGTGGAGTAGTTCGCCTTCCACTGCACGAAAGCGCCGCCGACGCCGCGCGTGCCCGAGGGGTTGTAGCCCTCGCCGAAGCCGTAATTGTCGGTGTTGTTCACGTCGTCGTGGAAATAGTCGCCGCCATAGGTGATGGCGTTCTCCACCGCGCCCCAGTCGAAGCGGCTGGTATTGTTGACGTCGAAACCGACCGTGTTGATGACGAAGCTGCGGGGATCGCCGACGGCGCCGGTGATCGCGCTGGAACTGCCCGACACCTTCACCTGGTCCTGGTCGACCTGGTTCCAGTAGATCTGCGAATTCCAGTCGAACAGGTTGTCGTCGGGATTCTCGTAGTTCCAGCTCAAGGTGACGGTGCGGTTGGCGACGTCGGTCGCGTAGTTGGTCGCCGTCGACGATGCACTGCTGCTGGTGGTGTACTGGCTCTCATAGTTGAGGGCGCTGAGCTTGACCTCGTGGAAGTCCGCCGGGCGCACCGTGATCTTGGCGAGGCCGGTCCAGGTGTCGTAGGCGGTATCCTCGACCTCGTTGCCGTCGCCGTCCTTGTAATTGTCCTGGTTGCGGTAGGTGCCGCCGACGAAGATGTCGACGTTCTCGTTCACGCGCGCCGCGGCGAGCAGCGAGCCGTAACCCATCGGGCCGTTGCTGCCGATCTCGCCATCTGCCTCGACGCCCCAGGTATCGCCGCTGGCGATGATGTCGTTGGCATCCTTGGTGCGCATCGTCACCACGCCGCCGATGGCGCCCGAACCGTAGATGTTCGACACCGGGCCGCGCACGACGTCGACATTGGCGATCAGGCCGGGCTCGACGAAGAAGCTGCCGGCGCCGTTGCCGTGGCCGAGCTGGGTGAAATTCTGCCGCGCGCCGTCGATGATGACCGCGACGCGGCCGAAGTCCTGCAGGCCGCGAATATTGATGGCGGTCTGGGTCGAATTGCCGTTCTGGATCGCGGTGACGCCGGGCATGCCGCGGAACAGGTCCTGCGTGCGTGTCGGCATCATCATCTCGATCGTGTCGGGGCGCACCACGCTGACCGCCGCCAGGGTGTCGATCCAGCTTTCCTGCGTGCGGGTGGCGACGACGGTGATCGGATCGAGTTCGACGAACTCATCCGTGGCGACCACCGCCGCGCTCGACCCGGTCTCCGCCTGCTGCGCCATTGCGGGGGCCGCGGCGAGCAAGGCGAGAAGCGAGACGCCCTGCCCGATGGAACGGATGCGACGGGTGGGCAGGCGGCGGGTCGTGCGTGTCATCATTCATCCCCAGGCCTGTGCGGCCAGCCATCACGAGGTCTGCAAAACCCCGGCTTCATGTTGAGAAGAGCGAAGAATCCCCCGATCGACGCTCATGCATAGATTGCTTATGTGGGGGCAAAAGTGGAGTCAATTAAGCGGATATCAGTTTATAGACGCCGTAAAATCTTGCTGATTCTGGAATAGTTCGATCAAGAGTATCAGTTTTTATTCGATGTAATGTAAGTTAGGGGCTCACATGCAAATTATATCGATTTGAATCTGAGCCCTAAGGTCTTGCAGGGACCCTGTTTTGCGCGGCGAGAGGGTGGAGGTGAGGTACCCTCGCGACAACGGCCCTGCGTTTGGCGCCGCCACGTTCGGCTCGCCGTCCGGTCGATGTCCGGGATGGCCGCGGCACGAAAGCGCCCACCTGTGATGGAAATGCCACGCTGCGGTGTAGGAGGTTCGACGCTACCGCTTTCCGTCCTATCGAAATCCGGCTACGTACAATGAGTCCAGTTCGTCGCGTACGGGCCAGTCTGACGGAATCTGGGTGGCGCAACGACGTATCCTCTTCGTCGTTGCGTGGGCGGCAAAGGCGAACGTCCAGAAAGGTGCGAGTCGTGGCCGAGGACATCGGGATGTCCAGCCGGCTTCTCTCGGCGATGAGCGGTTTCATCGCCGGGCTGAACACGAACCGCGGCTGGCGGCTGGAACTCGCCGAGCTGTGGCCCCGCCTCTGCGCGGATCTCTCCCTCAGCCGCGCCGCTCTGTTCGAGGTTCACGCCTCCCGCGGACCGGGGCTGACGGTGACGTGCGAGGTCGACTGGGCGCGGCCCGGTCTGCATTCCCTCGCCGACAATTCCCATCCGCCGGTAAGGCCGGCCATGGTGGATGCCCGCCAGCGCGACTGGGCGGAGCGGCGCACGCGCGGCGAGGTCATCGAGGGGCGAACGCGGGACCTCGACGGCTATCTCGGCGCCTATTTCCGCGCGGCCGGCATTGTCAGCTTCTACACCGTGCCGGTGATGGTGGATGGGCACTGGTGGGGGCATTTCTGCGTCAGTTCGGACGACCCGGAACGGATCTGGAGCGAGGACGAACGCACCACCTTCCAGGCGCTGGCGGCGCTCATCGCCCTAGCGGTCGAGCGCTCCCGCGCCGGGCGCGCGCTCAGCGAGGCGAGCCGCCTCGCCATGCTCGCGGCCGCGCTCGACAGCATCGTCACCATCGACGAAGCCGGGCAGATCGTCGACTTCAATCCCGTCGCCGAAGCCATGTTCGGCTATACGAGACGGGCCGTCATCGGCCGCCCCCTCAGCGATACGATCGTGCCGCCGCAGCACCGCCACGCCCATCAGTCGGGCATGGCGCGCTACATGGCCGGTGCCGAGCCGCATATCCTTGGCCGCCGCATCGAGATCGAGGCCATCACCGCCGATGGCCGCATCTTTCCGATCGAACTGACCGTTACCGAGATTCGCACCGATCGCCGCCGGCTGTTCACCGCCTATCTGCGCGATATCTCCGACCGGGTGCGCGCCAAGGAGGCGCTGGAACGGCTCGCTTATAGCGATCCGGTCACCAACCTGCCCAACCGGGCCGGCATCGTGCGCCTCATCCAAGCCGAAGGCCGTCCACCGGTCGCGGCCCTGGTGATGCGCCTGCCGGACCTCGCCATCCTCGCGGCCAGCCTGGGCGAGGAGTTCATCCATCCGCTGGTGACCTCCGTCGCGGGCCGTCTCAAGGGTTTCCTGCCGCAGATGGCGCGCCTCGCGCGTACCGGCGAGAGCGAGTTCGCCGTGATCCTCACGGAACCCAGCGGGATCGACGTGCTCGGCGCACAGGTGGAGGGACTGATGCACGCGCCGGTGGAGGTGGAGGGGCGGCGCTTCCATCTGCGCACCAATATCGGCATCGCCAGCGGTTCCGCGCCAATCGAACAGATTCTGCGCGACGCGGAGATGGCCTCCAGGGCCGACCGATGCGGGCGCTGGCGGCTGTTTGACGAATCCCTGCGCGCCGACCATCAGCGTCGCCTCGATCTGGAGGAGGCGCTACGCGACGCGGTGACCCAGAACGCCGATGACCTGCACCCGGTGTTCCAGCCCATCGTCAACAGCCGGACCGGGCAGGTGATGGGTTTCGAGGCGCTCGCACGCTGGAACCACCCACGTCTCGGCACGGTGTCGCCGGCCGACTTCATCCCGCTTGCCGAGGCGGCGGGTCTGGTCGACCGGCTTGGCGATCTGATGCTGGAGCGCGCGGTGGAGAGCTGCGCGCGGTGGAATGCCATCCGGCGGGTGAAGGGCCTGGCGCCGCGCTACGTCTCGGTGAACCTCGCCGCGTCCCAGCTCTCCGCGCCCGATCTGGTGCCGCGCATCGCGGCGGTGCTGTACCGGCATGGCGTTTCCGGCGACTCGCTGCGGCTGGAATTGACCGAAAGCGCGCTGCTGTCGCAGCCGGAGACAGCGGTCAGCGTGATCCAGCAGCTGAAAGCGCTGGGCTGTTCGGTGGCGATCGACGATTTCGGCACCGGCTATTCCAGCTTCAGCTATCTCCAGCATCTGCCCGCCGACGTGCTGAAGATCGACCGCTCCTTTCTTCTCGACCTCACACCGCAATCGCGCGCCCGCAAGATCGTGGCGGTGATGGTGGATCTTGCCCATGCACTGGGCATGTCGGTGGTAGCGGAGGGGATTGAGGACCCGGAAATCCTCGAAGCGGTCGAGGTGCTGGGCTGCGATTACGTGCAGGGCTATCTGACCGGCCGGCCGATGCCGTTCGAGGCCGCGCTCGTCCATGAGGACGGCGTTCGCTGGCCGCGCGCCTGATCCTGCCCGATTCGCTCGTCCGCCGGCGCCGTTTCGGCACTCAGAACATTCTCAGAGTGAAGGCGATGAGGACACCGGTGAAAACCAGAAGACCGGCCTTGAAGAAGATGCCACCTGCTTCCTGCATGGTTTGCCACCTGCCGAAATGAGGAAGATGGGCGCCCATCCGTGCTGAGCGCACCTCAATTCGACCAAGCAATCTCCATGCCCGAATCAGCGCCGTCGGCGCCCTGGCAGCCCACCCAACCGTGGGCCGCGGGAACCGAGCGTCAGGCGAAGATTGTCATGAGGCAGGCGCCGATCAGCACTGCCAACATGATGAAGGCGTGCGGCGCATAGGCGACACTGCCCTCGCTTGAACCGTCCTGCATGGCGACCTCCCGTTAGGTGATTGATTATTATGATTTCGGTTAAACTATTTTTAATTTCGATACGATTTGCAAGAGAAACACGCAACGATGTTACCGTTTTGCGACCACTCGCCGCAGCCTCGGCGCATCGCGTAGGCATCGGCGCCCCGCTGCGGAACGGGCGCTGATGTCTGAGCCGCCGGAACGGGCCGCGGCTTGACTTTATGCAACGGGCGGCGCGCTGATATCCGCGTGCATGGTGTCCGGATGGGGCGACTCGTCCGGATGAAACGGGAATGGGGAAGGGTGCGTGCGCCCGAAGCCCCGACCGCCCCCGCGACTGTGAGCGGCGAGCGGCCTTCCATCACGCCACTGGAACGACCCTTGAGGGTCGGCTGGGAAGGCGGAAGGCTTGCCGTGACCCGCGAGTCAGGAGACCGGCCATGTGCATTGGTCCAACCACACGCCGTCGGGTGAGACGGCAACGGAGAAACATATGCATATCGAACCCGGCCTCGTCGCCGAAGGAAAGATCTGGCTCAGCTATTTCACCGCCGTCGGAGCGGGCGGCTATGCGCTCAAGCTCGCGGCGGATGCGGTGCGCGAACGCGGCCTCATCTCGCTGGTCGCCCGCAGCGTGGCCACGACCGCGCTGGTCTTCGCCTTCTTCGAGGTGCTGCCGCATCATCCGGTCGGTGTGTCGGAGGTGCACCTCATCCTCGGCTCGACGCTGTTTCTGATCTTCGGCGTCGCCCCAGCGGCCATCGGCCTCGCGCTTGGTCTTGCGATCCAGGGCCTTTTCTTCGCGCCCTTCGACCTGCCGCAATACGGCATGAACGTCACCACGCTGCTGGTGCCGCTGTTTGCGCTCACCGCGCTGGCCCGCCGCATCGTCGCGCCGGATACGCCTTATGTGGAGCTGAAGTACCGCCAGGCGCTGGCGCTCTCCACCACCTATCAGGCCGGCATCGTGGCGTGGGTCGCCTTCTGGGCGTTCTATGGCGATGGCCTCACGGCGGCCAACGCCGCCTCGATCTTCACCTTTGGCGCGGCCTACATGCTGGTGATCATCGTCGAGCCGCTGGTCGACCTCGCAGTGCTGGCCGCCGCCAAGGCGCTTCATGGCCTCAAGGGCAGCGCGATCTTCGAGCGCCGGCTCTACAACGCGGCGTGAGAACTCAGGCCGGGAGGTGTTCAGCCTCCCGGCTCTCGATCGCCGGTGGCCGCCGCTCGGGCCAGCGCGTCGCGCGGTGATACTGCTCGCCAATGGTCAGCACCTTCGCGTCGGACCCGAAGGTGCCGATGAGCTGCATCCCGGTGGGAAGGCCTGCCGCCCCGAAGCCGCAGGGCACCGCCAGCGAGGGCAGGCCGATGAGGCTGACCGGCACGACGATCTCCATCCAGCGATGATAGGTGTCCATGGCCCGGCCGTTGATCACCTGCGGCCAGCGCCACTCGGCCGGGAACGGCCAGACCTGCGCGGAAGGCATCGCCAGCAGGTCGTAGCGTGCAAATAGCTCGGCGGCTTTCGCGTACCAACGCGAGCGGGTGACGCTCGCCGCATAGACCTGCGCCGCGCTCACCGTCCGGCCGAACTCGATCTCCCACACCGTTTCCGGCTTGAGCAAGGCGCGCTTCTCCGCGTCCGCCCAGAGCGCGCCCTTCGAGCCGGCATTGAGGAAGCCGCGCAGATGGATCCAGGCCTGCCACAGTTCCTCGGCCGGGAACGGCGGGGCTAGCGGCTCGACATGCGCGCCCAGTTCCTCCAGCACTTTCAGCCCCAGGGCGCACTGGTCGAGAATCCCGGGCTTGCACGGGTAGGCACCGCCCCAATCGGCGAGCCAGCCCACCTTGAGGCCGCGTAGATTGATGTCGAGGCGGTCGGCATAAGTCGCGCGCGGCTGGCCGAACGGCACGGCCGGATTTTCGCCAGCGAGCGTCTCCAGCAGCCGCGCCACATCCTCGACGCTGCGGCCCATCGGCCCGTCGGTCGCCAGCGTCGCCATGAAGGTGTCGCCCTCGGCGTCGGCCGGCACGAGGCCCCAGCTCGGGCGGAAGCCATAGACGTTGCAGAAGGCGGCGGGGTTGCGCAGGCTGCCCATCATGTCAGAGCCATCGGCCACCGGCACCAGCCGGGCCGCCAGCGCCGCCGCCGCCCCGCCCGAGGAGCCGCCAGCGGTGCGCGCGAGATCATAGGGATTGCGCGTCACCCCGAAGACCGGGTTGAAGCTGTGGCTGCCATGGCCCCATTCGGGCGTGTTGGTCTTGCCCGTGAAGATGGCGCCAGCCACACGCAGGCGCGCCGCCACCAGGTCGTCCGTATCCGGCACATGGTCCCGATACAGCGGCGAGCCATAGGTGGTGCGCAGGCCCCGCACCGCGACGAGGTCCTTCACCGCCAGCGGCAGGCCGTGCAGCCAGCCCATCGGCGGCTGGTCGTCCAGCGCCCGCGCCTCGGCCATCAGCTCGTCCGGATCGCGGGGCGAGACGATGGCGTTGATCTCGTCATTGAGGACGGGCAGGCGCCTGAGATAGGCAGCCATGACCTCGGAGGGGCTGACCTGCCGGGAAGCGATCAACCGCGACAGCGCGGTGGCGCTCTCATCCATCAATGACATCGGAGATTCCTTCGCCCGCGACTGCCCGATCCGCGCTCGGGTGATCGACCCTGCGCGGTCCGCGGTCAAGCCCGCCGCGCCCCTATCCTTATTGCCTATCGGAACGGCGGCTCGTCGAAGGAGCGCAGCTTGCGTGAGTGGATGCTGGCGCCGGCCTCGCGCAGCCGGTCCAGCGCGGCAAGGCCGATCTTCAGGTGCTCGCTCACGGCGCGCTCATAGAACGCATTGGCGGCGCCGGGTAGCTTGATCTCGCCGTGCAGCGGCTTGTCCGACACACAGAGCAGCGTGCCATAGGGCACGCGAAGCCGGTAGCCCTGCGCGGCGATGGTGCCCGATTCCATGTCCACCGCGATGGCGCGCGAGAGGTTGATGCGCCGGCGTTCCTGCGTCCAGCGCAGTTCCCAGTTGCGGTCGTCCTGGGTGACGACCGTGCCGGTGCGCAGGCGCCGCTTCAGCTGGTCGCCGCTCTCGCCGGTGACCTCCGCCGCCGCCTGCTGCAAGGCGACCTGCACCTCGGCCAGCGCCGGGATGGGGATGTCCGGCGGCACCAGCTCGTCGAGAATGCCGTCCTGCCTGAGATAGGCGTGGGCCAGTACATAGTCGCCGATGATCTGCGTCTGGCGAAGCCCGCCGCAATGGCCGACCATCAGCCAGCAATGCGGGCGCAGCACGGCGAGATGGTCGGTCACAGTCTTGGCGTTGGAGGGGCCGACGCCGATATTGACCAGCGTCACGCCGGTGCCGTCCGCGCGGATGAGGTGATAGGCCGGCATCTGGTAGCGGTGCCACGGCGCGGCCATCACCCGGTCGGCCGCGCTGGCATCCAGCCCGTCGCGCTCGATGCGGATGCCGCCCGGCGTCACCAGCGCCTCCGCCGTGCCGGCCTCGATCTGCGCGAGGCTCCAGCGCACGAACTGGTCGACATAGCGATGGTAGTTGGTCAGCAGGATCCAGGGCTGGAAGGCGCGCCAGTCGGTGCCGGTATAGTGCACGAGGCGCCGTAGCGAATAGTCGGTGCGCACGGCGTCGAACAGCGAGAGCGGGCGCGGCTCACCCTCGATCAGCTCGAAGGTGCCGTCGGCGATCTCATCGCCGACCAGCGACAAGAGCGGCGTCGGGAAATGCCGGGCGAGATCGGAGGCGGTTATGCTGCCGCGCCCCAGCTCGTCGCCCCCCTCCAGTGCATAGGGGTAGGGGATTTCCTGGTGGCTGACGCCTGTCTCGACGGTCGCGCCATATTCCTCGACCAGCGGCGTGAGCTGGTCGAGCAGATAGGCGCGAAACTCGGCGGGCTGGGTCACGGTGGTCTGGTGCACGCCGGCGACGGCGAACTTCGCGTAGCCCCGCTGGCTCCTCACCACCGGCAGGCGCGCCGGCTCATAGGTCACGCGCAGCAAGGGATAGCGGTAGCGGGCGCGTTCTTCCAGCGTCGGCGCCTGCCCGGTCTCGAAGAAACGCTGCAGGTCGCCGCGCAACGCCTCTCGCGCTGTGCGGTAGAGCATCTCCAGCCGGTCGATGGCCTGCGCCGGGCTCGCTGCTGTCTCGAACATCATGGGATCCGTCACCTCGCTTCCCCGCTGCTACCGCGCTTTGACGCGGGCGTGAAGGCCATCCCCCGTCGGCGGCGCGCCGAATCCGCTTCCGTCGTGCTATCCACGCGGCCGGGGCGAGCCGAGGGAGAAGCCGCTTGCAGAGGATCGGGACAATTCTCGTAGGTGTCGCCGCGCTGCTGCTGGCCGGGGGTGCCCGCGCCGACGACGATGTGTCGGCGGGCATCGCCGATCCGGCGGGGCAGGCGATCCAGACGCTGGACTACGCCAATACGCGCTATTCCCGGCTCGACGAGATCAACGCCGGCAATGTCGGCGCGCTGCAGGTGGCGTGGACGTTCTCGACCGGCGTGCTGCGCGGCCATGAGGGTAGCCCGCTGGTGGTCGACGGGGTGATGTATGTGCACACGCCCTTCCCCAATGCGGTCTACGCGCTCGACCTCGACCAGGACGGGCGCATCCTGTGGAAATACGAGCCGAGCCAGGAGCGCGACGTCGCCGCCATCATGTGCTGCGACCTGGTCAATCGCGGCCTCGCTTACGCGCAGGGCATGGTCTTCCTCGCCCAGGCCGACACCACCCTCGTCGCGCTCGACGCGAAGACCGGCGCGGTGCGTTGGAAGGTCAGGAATGGCGATCCGAAAAATGGCGAGTCCAACACCGCGACCGTGATGCCGGTGAAGGACAAGCTGATCGTCGGCATTGCCGGTGCCGAGTTCGGCGCGCGCGGGCACTTAAGCGCATACAACATCAAGGACGGCACGCTGGCCTGGCGGGCCTGGTCCACCGGCCCCGACGCCGAGATGCGACTCGACCCGGAAAAGACCACCGTGCTCGGCAAGCCGGTCGGCAAGGATTCCTCGCTTGCCAGCTGGGAGGGCGAGCAGTGGAAGGTCGGCGGTGGCGCGCCCTGGGGCTGGTTCGCCTACGACCCCAAGCTCAACCTCGTCTATTACGGCAGTGCCAATCCCGGCACCTGGAATCCCTCGCAGCGTCCCGGCGACAATAAATGGACCAACGCCATCTTCGCCCGCGATGTCGATACCGGCGTCGCCCGCTGGGTCTACCAGATGACGCCGCACGACCAGTGGGACTATGACGGCGTCAACGAGATGATCCTTACCGATCAGACGGTCGAGGGCCGCGTCCGCCCGCTGCTCACCCATTTCGACCGCAACGGCTTCGCCTACACGCTCGACCGCGCGACCGGCGAATTGCTGGTCGCGGAGAAGTTCGACAAGGCGGTGAACTGGGCCACCGGCATCGACCTCGACAAGGCGAGCCCGACCTATGGCCGGCCCCTGCTCGATCCGAAATACGGCACCGAGGCCGAGGGCGAGGACGTCACCTATGAGGGCATCTGCCCCGCCGCCATCGGCGCCAAGAACCAGCAACCGGCGGCGTTCTCCCCAGTCACGGGACTGTTCTACGTGCCGACCAGCGCGCTGTGCATGGATTACGAGCCGTTCCACGTCGACTACGTCGCCGGCCAGCCCTATGTCGGGGCGACGCTCAACATGTATCCCGCCCCCGGCGGCGAGGGGCGCACCGGCGCCTTCGTCGCCTGGGACGGGGTGAAGGGGCGCATCGCCTGGTCGCTGCCGGAGACCTTCTCGGTGTGGTCGGGCGCGCTCGCCACCGCCGGCGGCGTGGTGTTCTACGGCACGCTGGAGGGCTACCTCAAAGCGGTGGATGCGAGGACCGGCAAGGAGCTTTACCGCTTCAAGACGCCCTCTGGCATCGTCGGCAACGTCATGACCTACCAGCATCGCGGCCGGCAATATGTCGCGGTGCTGTCGGGTGTCGGCGGCTGGGCCGGCATCGGCCTCGCCGCCGGCCTGACCGACCCCAATGCCGGCTCGGGCGCCAAGGATGCCTATGCGGCGCTCGGCAGCTATACCGCTTTGGGCGGCCAGCTGACCGTCTTCGCCCTGCCGGACGGGCGCTGACGCTCAGGCGAAGCGCCGGGCGCCGGCGACGCACAGCACCACCAGCCCGGTTGCCGCGATCATCGTCCAGGCGATCGGCTCGCCCAGCAGCAGCCCGGCCAGCGCGAGCCCGAAAAAGGGCTGGAGCAGTTGCAGCTGGCCGACCCCGGCGATGCCGCCGAGCGCGAGGCCGCGATACCAGAACACGAAGCCCACGAGCATGCTGAACACCGAGACATAGGCGAGGCCGAGCCACGCCGGCACGCCGATTCCGCTCCATGCTTCCGGCAAGGTGGCGAGCGCGATCACCGCCATGGCCGGCAGCGCCACCAGCAGTGCCCAGGAGATCACCTGCCATCCGCCCAGCCGGCGCGACAGCCGCGCGCCCTCGGCATAGCCGAGGCCACAGAGCGCGATGGCGGCGATCATCAGCACGTCCCCGGCCAGCGAAGTCGCAGCGCTGTTGGACAGCGCGAAGCCGGCGACCGAGGCGGCGCCGACGAGAGAGAACAGCCAGAAGGCGGGCCGGGGCCGTTCGCCGCCACGCAGGACGCCGAACAGCGCGGTGGCCAGCGGCAAGAGGCCGATGAACACGATGGAGCGGGCGGCGGTGATGTGCTGCAACGCCAGCGCGGTCAGCAGCGGGAAGCCGATCACCACCCCCAGCGCCACGATGGCGAGCGGCACGAGGTCCTGCCGCGCGGGGCGCTGCTGGCGCAGTGCGAGCAGCAGCCCCGCGCCGAGCAGGGCGGCGATGACGGCGCGGGCCGAGGTGAGGAACAGCGGGGTGAAGCCGCCGACGGCGACGCGGGTCGCAGGCAGCGAGGCGCTGAAGATGATGACACCGAGAAGGCCGCTGCCCCATCCCCGGCGGGCAGCTGGCTGGCTCGTGCGTGGCATGTTGGCCTCCCTTGCCGCGCAGCGTCGCGCAGTGACGGGCGATAGCGCGGGCGAAGGTGGCGCGGATAGCGACAGTTCAATACGGTTGGACCAAACAGTATGGATCAGGGGAGCCATACACTTGACCATTCCGACGACAGCAGGCGCGACGCGGACGGAAGCCGTGATGGCGGCGATCCGCCAAAGACTGGCGAGCCGCGCGCTGACGGCCGGGGAAAAACTCCCCTCGATCCGGCAATTCGCCCGCGACATGCAAGTGTCGCCCTCGACCGTGGTGGAAGCCTATGACCGGCTGGCCGCCGAGGGGCTGATCCGCTCGCGTCCCGGCTCCGGCTTCTATGTCGCCGGCACGCCGCCAGCTGCGGCGCTGACGGATGCCGGGCCGAAGCTCGACCGCGCGATCGATCCGTTCTGGGTGTCGCGGCAATCGCTCGATGCCGGGCCGGAGATGCTGCGTCCTGGCTGCGGCTGGCTGCCGCCGGATTGGATGCCGGGCGCGGCGATCCGGCGGGCGACCCGCGCGCTGGCACGGGCCGACGACGCGCTGCTGGCGGAATATGGCGCGACGCGCGGCTCGCTCGCGCTGCGACGGCTGCTCGCACGGCAGTTCGCCGGCGAAGGGCTCGATATCGGACCCGACCAGCTCCTGCTGACCGGCTCGGGCACGCAGGCGATCGACCTTTTGTGCCGGCTGCTGCTCAATCCCGGCGACACCGTGCTGGTCGACGACCCCTGCTACTTCAATTTCCAGGCGGTGCTGCGGGCCAATCGCGCGCGCATCGTCAGCGTGCCCTACACACCGACCGGGCCGGACGTCGCGCTGTTCGTTGATGCGCTCGCGGCCCATCGTCCGCGGCTCTACCTCACCAATGCGGCGCTGCATAATCCGACCGGCGCGACGCTGTCGCCGCAGACCGCGCACCGGATCCTCACCGCGGCGGCGGCGCATGACCTCACTATCGTGGAAGACGAGATCTTCGCCGACTTCGAGCCCGAGCCATCGCCGCGCCTCGCCGCGCTGGATGGGCTTGTCCGGGTGATCCGCATTGGCAGCTTCTCCAAGACGCTGTCGGCCTCCATTCGCTGCGGCTACGTCCTCGCCGCGCCGGAGTTGATCGAGGGCCTTGCCGACCTGCAGGTCGCGACCAATTTCGGCGGGCCGAGCCCGGTCGCGGCCGAACTCGTCCTGCGCACGCTCGGCGACGGCAGCTACCGCAAGCATCTGGCGAGCCTGCGCGGCCGGCTGGCGAAGCGGCGGCGGGAGGTTCTCGGCCAGCTCGAAGGGCTCGGTGCGCAGGCGTGGACGCTGCCGCGCGGCGGCTTCTATCTCTGGTGCCGCCTGCCGGATGGGCGCGCGGCGGCCGAGGTGGCGAAGGCGGCCTTGCGCGAGAAGGTGGTGCTGGCGCCGGGCAACGCGTTCAGCGTCGCCCAGTCGGCCGGCGATCTGATGCGGTTCAACGTGGCGCAGATGCCGCCCGAGGTGTTCCGCGTGCTGCGCGCTTCATTGCGCTGATATGCGCTGATCCGGGAGGTGCCCCGACGTCCTGCGGGGTGGTGCTCGGCGCGAGGATCGGCGAAGTTCGCTCCGCTGGAACAAGGACGACCGATGACGAAGCGCGCCGACGACGAGAACAGAAACCCGCCCTCGGACAGTCCGGTCATCCGGACCATCGCCATGCCGGCGGACACCAATCCGGCCGGCGACATCTTCGGTGGCTGGCTGATGGCGCATATGGATCTGGCGGCCGGCAACGTCGCGACCCGCCGGGCCAAGGGGCGCGCGGCGACGGTGGCGGTCGAGGCGATGAGCTTTCTCAGCCCGGTGCTGGTCGGCGACGAGGTCAGCTTCTATGGCACGGTGATCGCCACCGGACGCACCTCGCTGCGCATCCGCATCGAGGCCTGGCGCCGCAAGCGCGAGAGCGAGGAGATGATCAAGGTGACGGAGGCGACGTTCACCTTCGTCGCCATCGACGACGAGCGCCGGCCGCGTCCGGTCGATTAGCGGGGCCGTTATGGCGGTCGGAGACGGGAAGACGGCCGGCGTCAGCGCCTGGAGCTTGCCAGCAGGACGTGACCCTCGATCACGTCGAGGGCACGGCCGACCTCGTCGAACCAGCCGATTTCCGTGAGATAGCGTCGCCCGCGCTCGTTCAGCCCGCCCCTGGTCTCGTGATGGGCGGGGTCGACCGCCTCGCCCTTCGCAAAGGCGTCGAGGCCGACGGCGGCGAGGCCGGCGAACATGGAGCGCACATAGTGGGTGGCGGTCTCGGGCGCCATGTCGCGCGAGACCAGCCAGTCGATGATGCTGTTCTGCAGGGCGTAGTGCGAGGACATCATCGCGCTGCCATTGGCGATCGCCGCCAGATCGCTTTCCTTGCCGGCGACGATGAGGTCGCCGAGCCCGCCGAACAGATCCTCCACGATTGCGTTGGCGGGGTAGATCACCACCGGGCCCTTGCGCAGGCGGATCGGCGGCAGCGGATTGACCCGCACCACATGTCCCGCCGGCCGCACCTTCTCGCTGACCAGCGCATGCGGCACGCCGGCGAGGAAGCTGACCACGGTCTGGTCGGGGCGGAAGGGCAGGCCCGCAGTGGCCTCGTCGAGCTGGTTGGGCCGCATGCCGAGAAACACCACATCGCTGCCCTCGACCACCGCCGCGCTGCTCTCCGCCCGCTCGACATTGGCATAGCGCGCGGCAAGCGCTTCCGACGTCTCCTTGGAGCGCGGCGACAGCAGAATGGTGCAGCGGTCGCCATGGGTCGCGTGAAGGCCGTCGATCACCGCGCTGACAAGCGTGCCCGTACCGACGAAACCGAGACGCAACATGGCTGTACTCCTGATGAAGTCTGAACAAGGGGGGAGAAAGAAGGGGCGGGCGCGCGTCAGGCGCTTTCGCGTCCTTCGAGGCCGATCCAGCGGCGGAACTCGGCCACGGCCGGCTTTTCCGAGAAATCCGGGCTGGTCAGCACATGGAAGCCGGCGCCGGTCTCGATCTCCAGATCGAACGGGCGCACCAGCCGCCCGGCCTTGAGGTCGCTTTCCGCCAGCAACCGGCTGGCGAGCGCGACGCCCTGGCCCTGCACGGCGGCGTCGAGCATCAGCCCCGCATCGTTGAAATAGAGCGTCTCGTCGAACGCCATGCCTCCGGCTCCGGCGGCGCCGAACCAGCTGCCCCAGAAGCTGCCATTCACCACCTGAAGCAGCGTGTGGCGGATGATGTCGCTCGGCACCAAGAGCGGCGGCCCCTCGCGCAGCAGCGCCGGGCTGCACACCGGGAACAGCCGGTCGGGCGCCAATAGCTCGATGCGCGCATTGGGCCAGTCGCCATGGCCCCAGCGTATGGCGACATCGATGTCCTGGCGATCGAAATCGACGGGATCGTTGGAGGCGAGCAGGGTGACCTTGAACTGCGGATACAGCTGCATGAAGCGCTTCAACCGCGACACCAGCCAGCGCGAGGCGATGGCGGGAGGCGCGTTGACGCATAGCACCACGGGCGCCTTGGGATCGGCGATGCGCTCGCAGGCGCGCACCAGCAGCGCCATGGATTCGCCGACCGCGCTGGCGAGCGCGGTGCCTTCGCGCGTCAGCTCCACGCGGCGTGGCATGCGCCGGAACAGCCGCACTTCCAGCAATTCCTCGAGCTGGCGGATCTGCTGGCTGACTGCCGACTGGGTGACGCAGAGCTCCTCGGCGGCGGTGGTGAAGTTGCCGTTGCGCGCGGCAGCGTCGAACACGCGGAACAGGTTGAGCGGCGGCAGCCGGGCCGCCCGGCGGAGCGGGCGCGGATCGGACGGGGGAACGCGCGGGGCGACAGCCTCGGACACCATGACCGCGGCTTCGTTCACGAGAGGCTCGTCCGTGGGCTTACTCATCTCATGCGGCATCCTGCAGGCCGATGTCCCGGAGCTCGATCAGGCCGTCGAGCCGCGGGATCACATCGCAGCCGAAGCGCTCCAACGAGGCCAGGGTCTCGCGGCGGCCGATGCCGGCAAAGCCCATGAAGCAGGACAGATGCGTCGGTTTCAGGCTGTCCAGTTCCTCAGCCAGCTTGTCGGCGCAATAGCTCGCCGAGCCGATCACCGCATTGTCGAGGAAGTCGTCCAGCGGCGGCTCGTCATTGAGCGGCATCAGCCGCAGGAACGGGCCGTCCTTGCTGGGCTGGGCGGTGGAGAGCGGCACGGCGGCGCGGGCGAGATCGCGCACGCATTGCGCGGCGTGGCGGGCCTCGTCGGGATCGTCGGTGACATAGACATAGCGCTGCACCGCCAGCGGCATGTGGGAGGTGTCGCCGCCGCCGGCCTCCCAGCGTTCGGCGATCACGTCGCGAAACGCCTGCGCCGCCTTCAGCCCGCGATGGCCGAAGCTCATGAACGGGGTGTGGCCGCGCGTCGCCATGCGCGCGAGGATTTCCGGGTGGCTGCTGGCCACGAAGACTTCCGGCATCGCCAGCCCGAACGGGCGCATCGACAGCTCGGTGCGCGGGATACGGTGGAACTGGCCGGAATACTCCACCACGCCGCTGGTCAGGCCCTGTTCCAGTATGTCCCAGGTCTCCAGCATCTTCTGGTAGCGATAGTTCGGATCGACGCGGAAGCGGTCGAATTCATAGGGCTGATAGCCGCAGCCGAGCCCCAGTATCAGCCGGCCGCGCGTCAGCAGATCGGCGAAGGCGGCCTCCTGCACCAGCCGCAGCGGCTCGTAGAACGGCAGCGCCAGCACGGCCGGGCCGAGGCGGATATGGGTGGTTTCCGCCGCGCAATGGGCCACCATCACCAGGGAGGACGGGCAGATCGAATGGTTGGTGAAATGATGCTCGGCGAACCAGGCGACGTCGAAGCCAAAATCCTCCGCCATCTTCACCGTGTCGACCGTGGTGCGCAGCACCGAGGCGGGCGAGGTGTTCCGGTCGTACAGGCCCATGAGGTTGAAGAGGCCGAGTTTTGTCATTGCGGTCCTCCCGTTGCGACGGAACTCGTCCCGGAACGCGCATCCCGGCGCATGCCCCATGGTCCGTCGCAGGCCTGTCACTGTACGCATGCCTGTCATCGCCGACATGGCGCTCTTCATTTCGAAGCATATGAACAGCGCCGGACCGCCGCAAATTAGCTCTTCTTATGCTTGGCCAAGCGCGGCTTTCGGGCCCGCGCCAGCAGCGGCTTTCCTTATCGTTGCATGAGAATTGATCGTTTGTGATCGGTACCGCCGGTCGGGAACACTCGGCCTCAACAACGCCGTCGTGCCTCAAGCGGTGGCACCACCTTTCCAGAGATCGGAGCCTCCATGCAGGGTCAAACCATTATCGTCACCGGTGGCGGCAGCGGCCTCGGCCGCGCCATCTGTCTCGGTCTCGCCGATGCCGGCGCGCAGGTGGCCATTATCGAGATCAATCAGGAGAGCGCGCAGACGGTGATCGACGAGATCACGGCGAAGGGCGGCAAGGCCTTCTCGGTGATCGGCGACATCACCACCCGCGACAGCGCCAGGGCGCTAGTCGACGCGGCGATCGAGAAGGCCGGGCGCATCCATGGCCTGATCAACTGCGCCGGCGTCTATCCGCGCCGCCCGATCCTGGAGATCACCGACGCCGACTGGGACTTCAGCTTCTCAGTCAATGTGCGCGGGCTCTACAACGTCTCGGTGGCGGCCATCGCCCACATGCAGGCGCAAGGCGGCGGGCGCATCGTCAACATCGCCTCGATCGACGCGCTGAAGGCGCATCCGAAGAACGCGCATTACGCGGCGATGAAGGCCGCGGTGGTCAGCCTCACCAAGAGCATGGGTCTCGCGGTGGCACCCGACAACATCCTCATCAACGGCGTCGCCCCGGCCGGCATCGCCACCGAGAAGGCGCGCGCTGCCGGCTTCCTGCCGGAACTCGCGGCGCAGACCGCGCTCGGGCGTGCGGCGGAGCCGGAAGATGTCGCCGATGTGGTGATCTTCCTGGTCTCGGAAAAGAACAGATACATGGTCGGCGAGACTGTCGCGATCAGCGGCGGCTACTTCATCGCCTGATCTTTCGTCTTCTACCTGAAAATCAGAGTATCAAAATGCATTTCGGCATATTCAACCTGATGGGCCTGCGCGACAACCCCGGCGGTGTCGCGGGCGTCATCGACGATACGCGCAGCATGGTGAAGCTGGCCGAAGATATCGGCTTCGACATCGCCTGGTTTGCCGAGCATCACTTCACCAATTACTCGGTCAGCGTGTCGCCGCTGATGGTGGCGGCGCATATGGCGGCTCATACCAGCCGCATTCGGCTCGGTGCCGGCGTGGTGGTGCTGCCGCTCTATCACCCGCTGCGGGTGGCGCAGGAAATCGGCCTGCTCGACCAGCTCAGCGGCGGGCGTGCGGTGCTTGGCGTGGGCACCGGTTATCAGGCCTATGAGTTCGAGCGCTACGGCGCCGACGTCGCGAAGAAGACCGAAATCTTCCTCGAATACTGGTCGGTGGTCGAGCAGGTGCTCGCGGAAGGCCGCGTCGCCTTCGAGGGCAAGCACATCACCGTGCCGGAAACCGCCATCACCGTGCGCCCGGTGCAGCAGCCCATGCCGCCGGTCTATTGCACCTCGCCGCACCCGCCGATCCTGAAGGCGCTGTCGAAATGGGGCGGCGTGCCGTTCATCACCGCCGGCTGGCGCGGTTCCGACGCGCTGTTCGGCATCGCCGAGCAGGTGCGCGCCTCCTGGGTGCAGGGCGGGCTCGACGGCCCCACCATGCCGGTGGCGCTGCAGCAGTACATTCACGTCACCGACAGCGCGAGCGAAGCGCTGGAGGCGGCCGAGCGCGCCCGTTATGTCGGGCGCATGGTGCATGGCCTGCGCAGCAATGTGCTGACGCTCGACGGTTCCTTCGTCGAGGCGGCCCCCATTCCCGACGAGCCGCCACTGGAGACCTTCCGCGACAATCTGCTGATCGGCGACCCCCACCATGTGGCGGAGCGGCTGGTGCAGGAGATCCGTCGGCTCAACCCGCAGCACTACAACTGCTTCTTCCAGTTCGGCGACATGCCGGTCGCCCGCGCGCGGCGCGCGCTGGAGCGCTTCGGCGCCGAAGTGCTGCCGCTGGTCGAGCGCGAGGTCGGGGCCCTGTCGGCCATCGGAAAACCTGTCCCGGTCGCGGCCGAGTGACAGTCCAGTATTCCGGGGCGCCGCCCCGGAAAGGTCCCGCCCCAACCGATCTTTCGAACGACGCGGCCGGCAAAAGGTCGCGCGCCTAACCAGAGGATGGACGAAGATGAATAGGGTACTTTTCTCCGCGGCGACGCTAGCCGCGGTGCTGCTTGGCGCATCCGGCAGCCGGGCGGAAACGCTCGGCCCCGTCACCGACCCGCTTGGGGTGGTGAAGGTCGCCAAGGGCCAGCCGATCCTGATCGGCGGCTATTCCTCGCAGTCCGGCGGCGACACCAACCAGGGCATCGACGAGCTGCGCGGCGCCGAGATCGCCATCAAGGACGCCGGCGGCAAGGTGCTCGGCTTCCCGGTGAAGCTGCTCGGCGAGGACGCCCAGTGCACCGCCGAAGGCGGCCAGACCGCCGCCACCAAGCTGGCGGGCAACAAGCAGATCGTTGCCGTGCTCGGCCCGAGCTGCTCCTCGGGTGCCCGTGCGGGCGCGCCCATCCTGTGGAAGCTCGGCATTCCCAGCGTGGCGATCGGCGCCACCGCGCCGGCGCTGACCGCCGCCGACCGCCCGGACGGCTTCAAGGGCTTCCTGCGCGTCGTGCCGAACGACCTCAAGAGCGCCGCGTTCACCGCCAGTTACGCCTATGACAAGCTCGGCGTGAAGACCGCCGCCACCATCCATGACGGCAGCCCCTATACCGAGCAGCTGGTGCGGGCCTTCGAGAAGGACTTCACCGCCAAGGGCGGCACCATCGTCGCCAGCGAGGCCGTCTCCCCGACCGACACCGACCTGCGCCCGGTGCTCACCCGCATCGCCACCAAGAAGCCGGAACTCATCTTCACCCCGGTCTTCACCTCCACCGTCGGCTTCCTGATGCGCCAGAAGGACGAAGTGGCCGGGCTCGCGGGCACCAAGGTGATCGGCGGCGAAGGCGTGTTCAGCGCCAATGTGATCGAGGCGGTCGGCCCCAAGATCATCGGCTTCCACATCGTCGGCCCTTCGACCGACCTGTTCTCCGAGCGTTTCCCGGTGTTCGTGAAGAACTTCACCGCGGAATATGGCGAGGCGCCGATCGGCGGCTTCAGCGCTTATGGCTATGACGCGGCGCTGCTGACCATGGCGGCCATCAAGGAGGTCGGCAAGACCGACGCGGAAGGCAACCTCTATATCGGCCGCAAGGCGCTGCACGACGCGATGATGGCGACCAAGGCGCTGCCCGGCCTCACCGGCGCGCTGAGCTGCGACGTCCATGGCGATTGCGGCGCGGCGACCTACGCGATCTGGGAGTTCACCAGCGACGACCAGTCCTCCTTCGCGCCCGGCACCAACCCGAAGCGGATCTTTCCGTGAGCGATATCCCGCGCTCCGCGACGGAGCCGGGGGCATTCTCCGAATGGCTGCGCCGGTCGACCTGGGTCGATCATGTGCTTCTCGCCATACGGATCGGTGTCGCGGCTCTCGTCCTGGTGGGTCTGGCCGGCGGTCTCACCGCCGGCACCTACTCCGCCGCCGACTTCGTGTCCTTCACGATGTTCGGCCTCACCATCGGCAGCATCTACGCGCTGATCGCGCTCGGCTACACCATGGTCTACGGCATCCTGCGCATGATCAACTTCGCCCATGGCGACGTGATGATGATCGGGTCTTTCGCCGGGCTGTTCGCGGCGGGGGCGCTGAACGATGTGGGGCTGCTGAACGCCCTGCCGCTGCTGGCGCTGCCGCTGGTGCTCGCCGCCGGCATGGCGGGCGGCGCGGCGATGTCGCTCATCATCGAGCGCATCGCCTACCGGCCCTTCCTGCATGTGCGCTCGCTGGCGCCGCTGATCTGCGCCATCGGCATGTCCTTCGTCCTGCAATATGCCGCGCGCGGCCTGTTCGGCACGCGTAACCGCGCCTATCCGGGCTTTGGCTGGATGGAGGGCACCGTCAGCCTGTTCGGACTGATCGTGCCGATCCCGCAGATCGTCGCTTTTGTGGCCGCGCTTATCGTGCTGGCCGGCCTCTTGGCACTGGTGAAGCTGAGCCCGCTGGGCAAGGCGATGCGGGCGGTGGCGGAAGACCGTGACGCGGCGGCGCTGGTCGGCATCAATGTCGGCGCCGTCATCGTCGCCACTTTCGCCATCGGCGGCGCCATGGCCGGGGTCGCCGGCGTGCTCTACGCGCTGGTGTTCAAGCAGATCACCGTGTTCATGGGCTTCGCCCTCGGCATCAAAGGCTTCGCGGCGGCCATTCTCGGCGGCATCGGCAATCTCGGCGGCGCGCTGCTCGGCGGACTGGTGCTGGGGCTGGCCGAGGCGCTCGGTCCGGCGCTGGTGCTGGAAGGCTTCGGCCTGCCCGCGCCCTACCAGCTCAAGGACGTGATCGGCTACGGCATGCTGGTGATGATCCTGATCTTCCGTCCACAGGGGTTGCTCGGCGAGCGACTCGCCTCGAAGCGGGCCTGACACATGTCCTTCAACACGGTGACCAGCTCCTTCAAGGTCGCGCGGCGGCGGAAATCCCCGCTGGCCGAGACCGTTCAGATCGGCGCCCTCGCCGGCGTCGCAGCGATCGGCTTCGCGCTGATCGGCGCCTATGTGGCGATGGACAAGCGCCATGTGGTCGAGGATACGCTGACGCTGTCGCAGATCGCCTATGCGCTGATGGCCATCGCCGCCGGCTATGTCGCCGGCCGGGATACGCAGGGCAGCCCGTCGGGCACCCGCGTCGTTCTGCATGGCGCGCTGGCCGGGCTCACGGCCGGATTGTGCGTGTCGGCGCTCATGCTGCTCATGGCGTCGGTCAGCCTGCGCGCCACGCTGGTGGCGGCGAGCCCGATGCTGGTCAAGGCGCTGAGCCTCGGCGCGCCGCTCGGCTCGCTACAGGCGCTGGCGCAGCTGCCCGCCCTCGGCGCCCTTCTCGGCGTGATCGGCGGCGTGTTCGCGGCCATGCCAACCCGCTACCGCCGGGCGTTGACCTATGGTTTTGCCGCCGTCCTCATCGCCGGGCTGTTCCGCGACGTCTTCGTCAGCGTGCTGGACAATGTGCCGGACCTCAACGGACCGGAGGCCGACGTGTTCGGCTCGGGCGGGCTCAACCGCGTGCCGGCTCTGCTGCTGCTGGTGGCGGGTGGGATCTTTGCCCTGCTGCGCGACCGCTGGAATGCCGGGCACAATCCGGCGCGCCGCGCGCGCTCCTCGAAGGCCGGGCTTGCCCTGCTGCTGATCGGCGTGCTCGTGCTGCCGCTGGTCACCAACGATTTCGTCGCCCAGGTCGCCATGCTGGTCGCGCTCTACATGTTGATGGGCATGGGGCTGAACATCGAGCTGGGTCTGGCCGGGCTGGTCGATCTCGGCTTCGTCGCCTTCTTCGCGGTCGGCGCCTACACCGTGGCGCTGATGTGCTCGTCCGGTCCGCTGGCCATTGTCGACGTGTCGTTCTGGGTGGCGCTGCCGGTCGCGGTGGTGCTCGCCGCTTGTGCCGGCATGCTGTTCGGCCTGCCGGTGCTGCGGGTGCGCGGCGACTATCTCGCCATGGCGACGCTGGGCCTCGGCGAGATCATCCGCGTGCTGGTGCTGTCGGATGCGCTGGCGCCCTATCTCGGGGGCTCGCAGGGCATCATCGAGATCGATCATCCCCGCATCCTCGGCATCTCGCTGCAATCGCCGGCCGCGCTCTATTACCTCGCTCTGGCGCTGGCCGGCGTGGTCGCCTTCATTTCCTGGCGGCTGCAACACGCCCGCATCGGCCGGGCCTGGCTCGCCATGCGCGAGGACGAGGACGTGGCGCAGGCGCTGGGCATCGACCCCGTCGCGTCGAAACTGCTCGCCTACACGATCGGTGCAGCGTTCGCCGGCGCGGCGGGCGCGGTGTTCGCGGCGCTGGTCGGTTCGGTCTACCCGCATTCGTTCCAGCTGCTGGTCTCGATCAACGTGCTGGCGATCCTGGTTATCGGCGGCCTCGGCTCGCTGCCCGGCGTGCTGGTCGGCGCCATCGTGCTGATCGGCCTGCCGGAGTTGCTGCGCGAGTTCGGCGAGTTCCGCTATCTGTTCTACGGCATCGCGCTGGTGGCGATGATGCATGTGCGGGCCGAGGGCCTGTGGCCGGCAACGACCCGGACGAAGGAGAGCGCCCATGCGTGAGGTCCTCCCGAAAAACCCCGTGCGGGCGGCTCTGCTGGAGGTACGCGGGCTGAAGAAGGCGTTCGGCGGCATGATCGCCATCCAGAACGTCGATCTCCGCGTCGCGGAAGGCAGCGTGCACGCCATCATCGGGCCGAACGGCGCCGGCAAGACCACTGCCTTCAACTGCATCACCGCCTTTGTGCAGCCCACCGCCGGCACGATCTTCCTCGCTGGCGAACGCATAGACGGGCTGCCGGCGCATGTGGTGGCGCGGCACGGCGTGGCGCGCACCTACCAGAACGTCCGGCTGTTCCCGAACATGACGGCGCTGGAGAATGTGCTGGTCGGCCAGCATCGCCGGCTGCACGCCACCTTCTGGGAGGCGATCGCCGGCAGCGGGCGTTTCCGCCGCGAGGAGGCGGAGGCGCGCGAACGGGCGCGGGAGTATCTCGCCTTTGTCGGCATCCCGCAGCGTGCCGGCGACCTCGCCCGTCACATGCCCTATGGCGACCAGCGCCGGCTGGAGATCGCCCGCGCGCTGGTCGGAGGGCCGCGTATCCTGATGCTCGACGAGCCGGCGGCCGGCATGAACCCCGCCGAGGGCCGCGCGCTTGTCGAGTTGATCGAGCGCATCCGCGCCGAGCTTGGCGTCACCGTGGTGCTGATCGAGCACCACATGCGCGTCGTCATGGCGGTGGCCGAGCGCATCACCGTGTTCAATCGCGGCGCCGTCCTCACCGAGGGCACGCCGGCCGAGATCCAGGCCGACGAGCGGGTGATCGAGGCCTATCTCGGCCGCCGCAGCGGGCGGGTGGCGGCCCCCGTCGCCGAGAGCGAGCCGCAACGCCAGATGGAGGCCGGGATCGCATGAGCAAGGCGCTGGACGTCTCCGACCTCACCGTCGCCTATGGCGAGATCGCCGCCGTGCGCGCGGTGAGCTTCACCGTGGAAGCGGGCGAGATCGCCACCATCATCGGCGCCAACGGCGCCGGCAAGACGACGATCCTCAACGCGCTGTGCGGCCTGCGCGACGTGCGCGCGGGCTCCATCGTGCTCGGCGGCGAGGACATCACCGCCCTGCCGCCGCATGAGCGGGTCCGCCACGGGCTGTCGCAGGTGCCCGAAGGGCGGCGGCTGTTCGGCCGCATGAGCGTGGCGGAAAATCTCGAGATCGGCGGGTATGCCCGCAGCGACCATGCCGCGCGCAAGCATGATCTCGATCATGTGCTGGAGCTGTTTCCGCGCCTGCGCGAGCGCTACCGGCAGCTTGCCGGCACGCTGTCGGGTGGCGAGCAGCAGATGGTGGCGATGGGCCGCGCCCTGATGGCCGCGCCCAAGGTGCTGCTGCTCGACGAGCCGACCATGGGGCTGGCGCCGCAGATCGTCGATCTGGTCATCGACGCGGTGCGCCGGGTCAATGAGGAGGGCGTCACGGTGCTGCTGGTGGAGCAGAATGCCTATAGCGCGCTGGAGATCGCCGACCGCGCCTTCGTGCTGGAATCCGGCGAGATCACCCTCACCGGCAACGGCCCCGACCTCATTACCCACCCGCGGGTGCGCAGTGCCTATCTCGGATATGACGCATGATGCCCTCACATGCCGGTCCTTCGCCCAATGATGCCCCGGCCGTGGCGCAAGGCGCGTCCGGTGCGGCCGATTTCCGCGCCGCGATGCGCGAGCTTGCCGCCGGTGTCACCATCATCACCGCCGGGCGGGAGCACGGGCGTCGTGGCCTGACCGCCACGGCGGTGTGTTCGGTGTCGGCCGAACCGCCGACGCTTCTGGTCTGCGTCAACCGCAGCGCGGAGGGGCACGCGGCGATAACGGAAAGCGGCAGCTTCTGCGTCAACGTGATCGCCGCCGAGCATCTGCCTCTGGCCGAACGATTCGCCGGCCGGGACGGGGCGCGCGGCGCGGAGCGTTTCGCGCAAGGCGAATGGGGCGCGCTGGCGACCGGCGCGCCCGTGCTGGCCGATGCCATTGCGGCCTTCGATTGCCAGCTGCTCCAGGCGATCGATGCCGGCACGCACACGGTGTTTCTCGGCGCCGTCACCGCCACGACCGTCTCGCCGCAGCGCGCGGCGCTGCTCTACCGCGCCGGTGCGTTCGCCGCGACCGGCTGACAACAATCACGACACGTCTGAAGGATCGAGCGGGCAGACGCCGTCGGTGCCGGGGGGAGGAAACACGGTCATGACTGTGAAGAGACTGCAGAATGTCTATGTCCGCGCCGGCGACATGGCGGCAAGCCGTCATTTCTACGAGCAGGTGCTGGGCCTCGCCCCCAAATTCGCCGATGGCGAGCGCTGGGTGCAGTACGATGCCGGCGGGGTGAATTTCGCTGTCGGCTCGCCGGCGGAATTTCCCGAGGGCGCGGCCGGCGCGGTCGCGGTGTTCGAGGTGCCCGATCTCGATGCCCGTCAGCAGGAACTCGCCGGCGCCGGCGTCCGCATCGTCGCCTCCCGCGACATGGGCGACCACGGCTGCACCGTGACGGTCGTCGATCCCGCGGGTAATTATCTCCAGCTGTTCCAGCGCCGCGTCGCGCCTTGACCCCGCGCCTTTTCGAGAAAGAGGAAGATCACAATGACGGACCGCATCATTCTGCGCACGGGTGAAGCGCTTGTCGCCGGTGGCCCGCCCGGCACGGCGGCCGAGCCCGAAGTGGTGATCGGCGCGCTTGACGGGCCGGTCGGCACCGCACTGGCGACGCTCACCGGCGCGCAGGTCGCCGGCCACACCAAGGTGTTCGCGCTGCTCAACACCGACATCATGGTGCGCCCTGTCACGCTGTGCGTTTCCAAGGTGACGGTGGATGACAACCGCTACACCAGCATCCTGATGGGCACGGTGCAGTTCGCCATCGCCAATGGCGTGCTCGACGCGGTGCGGGCCGGCTACATCCCGAAGGAACAGGCCAACGAGCTGGGCATCATCTGCTCGGTCTGGCTCAACCCTTCGGTGGCGACCGACGACAAGCTCGACCACAAGATCCTGTTCGAGCTGCACCGCCGGGCGACGACCGAGGCGATCCGCAAGGCGATGACCTGCGAGCCCTCGATCGACTGGCTGCTGGAGAACCAGGACAAGATCACCCACCGCTATTACCAGATGGGGCTCGAAGGGAAGATCTAGCCCAGGACGAGGTCAGGCGCGGCGGCGCGGGTCGATGGCGGGGTCCGGCAGGCCGAAGGCGGCGGCGATCAATTCGCGCGTATAGGTCGCCTCCGGCGCGCGGAAGACCCGCTCGGTCGGGCCGGCCTCCACGAGCCCGCCGCGCCGCATCACCATGATCCAGTCCGACAGCGCCCGCACCACCGAGAGGTCGTGGCTGATGAACAGATAGGACAGGCCGTGCTCGGCCTGAAGCCGGCGCAGCAACTCGACAATGTCCTTCTGCACCGAACGGTCGAGCGCCGAGGTCGGCTCGTCCAGCACCAGCACCTTCGGCTTGAGGATGATGGCGCGGGCGATGGCGATGCGCTGGCGCTGGCCGCCGGAGAATTCGTGCGGGTAGCGGTTGCGCAAGCTGGGATCGAGGCTGACATCCTCCAGCGCCTTGACGACCGCCCGCTCGCGGGCGCGCCCGTCGAGGCCGGGCTCGTGGACGCGCAATCCCTCGCTGACGATCTCGCCCACCGTCATGCGCGGGGAGAGCGAGCCATAGGGGTCCTGGAACACGATCTGCACCCGGCGGCGCAGCGTCCGCAGGCCGGCTGCATCGAGACCGGCGGTCGGCTGGCCGAGCAGGCGGATGTCGCCGCCGGCGTCGATGAGGCGGATCAGCGCCCGGCCGAGCGTCGACTTGCCCGAGCCCGATTCCCCGACGATGCCAATGGTCTGGCCCTGCTTCAGCGTGAGGCTGACCTTGTCGACGGCGTGGATTTCCAGCGGGGGGCCGGCGAGCAGCCCGCCGCCGATGCGGAAGGTGACGTCGACGCCCCTGGCGTCGAGCACGACCGGCGCGTCGTCGGGCGGCGCCGCCTTGCTGCCAGTGGGTTCGGCCGCGAGCAGCAGGCGGGTGTAATCGTGCCGCGGCGCCGTCAGCACCTCGGCGACCGGGCCTTCCTCCACCACCTGTCCGTAGCGCATCACCATGACGCGGTCGGCGAAATGGCGGGCGAGGCCGAGATCATGGGTGATGAACACGATGCCCATGCCGAAGCGCTGCTGAAGCGCACGCAGCAGATCGATGATCTGCGCCTGAACGGTGACGTCGAGCGCGGTGGTGGGCTCGTCGGCGATCAGCACGTCCGGCTCGGCGGCGAGCGCCATGGCGATCATCACCCGCTGGCGCTGGCCGCCGGAGAGCTCGTGCGGATAGGCGGCAAGCCGGCGCTCCGGGTCGGGAATGCCGACCATGGTGAGCAGTTCCACCGCCCGCGCCCGCGCCTGCCGCGCATTCATGCGCCTATGGCGGGCCAGCGGTTCGGCCAGCTGGTTGCCGATGGTGTAGAGCGGGTCGAGCGAGGTCATCGGCTCCTGGAAGATCATGCCGATCTTGGCGCCGCGCACCTCGTCGAGCGCGCGGGAGGTGAGGCCGAGGATCTCCCGGCCGCGATAGCGCACGCTGCCGGTGGCCCGGCCGTTCTTGGCCAGCAGGCCCATGGCCGCCATCATGGTCTGGCTCTTGCCGGAGCCGGATTCGCCGACCACGGCGAGCGTCTCGCCGGCCTTCAGGGCGAGGCGGAGGCCGCGCACCGCGTGCACCTCGCCGTCCGGCGTGTCGAAGCGGACATCGAGGTCGGCGACGTCGAGGAGGAGGGTGGTCTCGGAGGCCATCTCAGCGGTCCTTCGGGTCGAGCGCATCGCGCAGGCCATCGCCGAGGAAGTTCAGCGCGAACAGGGTCGAGGTGAGGAAGAGCGAGGGGAAGATCAGCAGCCAGTTGGCGGAGGGAATGTTCTTCGCCCCTTGCGCGATCAGCACGCCCCAGCTGGTCAGCGGCTCCTGCACGCCGAGGCCGAGATAGGACAGGAAACTCTCCAGCAGGATGACCTGCGGCACCAGCAGCGTCATATACACCGCCACCGGGCCCAGCGTGTTGGGCACCACGTGCCGCCACAATATGCCGGCCGGGGAAACGCCGAGCGCCAGCGCCGCCTGCACATATTCCTGCCGGCGGATGGACAGCGCCTGGCCACGCACGATGCGCGCCATGTCCAGCCATTGCACCGCGCCCACCGCGACGAACATCAGCACGAAGTTGCGGCCGAAGAACACCACCAGCATGATGACGAGGAAGATGAAGGGCAGTGAATAGAGCACGTCGACGATGCGCATCATCACGTCGTCGACCCGCCCGCCGAGATAACCGGCGGTGGCGCCGTAGATCACCCCGATCAGCACGGCGGTGAGCCCGGCGAGCAGGCCGATGGCGAGCGACACCCGGCCGGCGATGAGCGTGCGGGTGAGCAGGTCGCGCCCGGTATTGTCGGTGCCGAACAGGAAGTAGCGCTTCGCCACCATCGTGCTCACCGTCATGCCGAGCCCGTCCGCCGCCGTGTTCTCGACCCGCGTGTCCTCGAAGCTCGACGAGCGGTCGAAATAGCGGGTCACGCGCGGGTCGATCGGGCGGGTGGAGCGGAGAGTGGCGGTCACGCGGCCGTCCTCCTCCTGCCAGGAGGCGAGGTCGACGCGCATGCGCTTGGTCACATCGTCCAGCGCGGCGGCGATCTCATTGGGACCGGGATAGGGGGCGAAACGCGGCGGCACCCGGACATAGTCGGTATAGATGGTGGTGTAGTCGTGCCCGGTGAAGTGCGGGCCGATGAGGCAGGCGAGCGCCATCACCAGCAGACAGACGGCGCTCACCACGGCGGCGCGGTTGGCGGTGAGGCGCCGCCAGGCATCGGTCCACAGCGAGCGGCCCTTGGCCGGGGCGGCGGCCGACTGGGAGAGGGAGATGTCAGTCATAGCGCACCCGCGGATCGACCAGCGCATAGGCGAGATCGACGATCAGATTGAACACGATGACGAAGACCGCGATCACCACCACGGTGCCCATCACCAGCGTGTAGTCGCGGTTCAGCGCCGCATCGACGAAGTAGCGGCCGACGCCGGGTATGGCGAAGACGGTCTCCACCACCACCGAGCCGGTCAGCAGCGCCGCGGCGGCGGGGCCGGCATAGGAGATGATCGGCAGCAGCGCCCCGCGCAAAGCGTGCTTCACCACCACCGACCAGCTGCCGAGCCCGAGCGCGCGGGCCGTGCGGATGTGGTTGGCGCGCAGCGCCTCGATCATCGCCCCGCGCATCAGCCGGGCGACGATGGCGATCTGCGGCAAAGCGAGGGTGAGCACCGGGCCGATCTTGTTGATCAGCGCGCCGCCGCCCCAGCCGGCGACCGGCACCCAGGCGAGCGTGAGGGCGAACACCAGCTGGTAGAGCGGGGCGATGACGAAGGTCGGGATGGTCGAGCCGGCGGTGGCCAGCGCCACCACGGCGTAGTCGGCGCCCTTGTTCTGCCGCAGCGCGGCGACGATGCCGAGCACCGAGCCGAGCAGCAGCGCCAGGATCAGCGCCGAGGCGCCGAGCTGGACCGACACCGGCAGGCCGACCCGGAACAGGTCCGCCACCGTGAAGTCCGGCAGGTTGTAGCTGGGGCCGAAATTGCCGTGCAGGAGATCGGCGAGATAGCTCAGATATTGCCGCCACAGCGGGGCATCGAGCTGGTAGACGCGCTCGAGATTGGCCCGCACCTCCGGGCTCAGCCCGCGCTCCTGGCTGAACGGCCCGCCGGGGGCGACGCGCAGCAGGAAGAAGGAGAGGGTGACGATGAGAAACAACGTCGGAATGGCGGTCAGGAGCCGCCGCAGGACATAGCGTAACACTGGATTCGTCCTCGTGCCGGGAGGCGGGACCGGCGACGCGCCACGGCGCCGCCGGCATCGCCTACTTGCTGATGAAGCGCGAGGGGTGGATGTCCATGACATTCGCCTGCCAGCCCTTGAGCTTGGGCGAGACGATGCTGTGATAGCTGTAATAGAGCAGCGGCATGTTGCCGAGTTCGCCGACCAGCACGGCTTCCGCCTCGGCCAGCTTCTTCATCCGCGCCGCGGGATCGCCACCGGCCGCCGCCGCCTCGTCCATCAGCTTCTCGAAGGAGAGATTGTCGAAGTTCGAGTAGTTGTTGCCGCTCGACTTGCGCGAGATGCCGAGGAAGGATTCCGGGTCCTTGTAGTCGGCGATCCAGCCGGCGCGGGCATAGTCATAGTCGCCCTTCTGCTCCAGCAGGCCGTAATGGGTCTTGGTGTCGGTGTTGATAAGCGACACCTCGATGCCGAAGGGCTTGAGCTGCTCCTGGATCGCCACCGCGGTGTTCTTGTGGTTCTCCGAGGTGTTGTAGCGGATCTCCAGCTTCAGCGGCTTGCCCGGGCCGTAGCCGAGGTCGGCCAGGATCTTCTTCGCCTCGTCCTCGCGGTCGAACTGAGACATCCTGGCGTAGTCGGCCTCGGCCGGCGTGTAGCCGTCAATGCCGGGCGGCACCATGGAATAGGCCGGCAGCATGGAGTTCTGCCACACCTTGTCGGCGAGGAAGTCGCGGTCGATCAGCATGGAGACGGCGCGGCGCAGCTTCGGGTTGTTCCACGGCGCCTTGTCGGTCTTGACGGCGTAGTAATAGGTGCCGAGATACGGCCCGACCTTCACCTGGTCGCCGAACTTCTTCTTGAGGTCGGCCAGCTGCTCGGTCGGCAAGTCGTCATTGGAATCGAGTTCGCCGGCCTCGTAGCGCTTGATGGCGGTGGAGCGATCCTCGGTCGGAACGTAGTTCACCGCGTCGAGCTTCACCTCGCCGGCGGCATGGAATTGCGGGTTCTTAGCCAGCTTGATGTGATCGTTGGGAATGAATTCGGCCAGCGTGAAGGCTCCATTGGAGACCAGCTTGCCGGGTTTGATCCAGTCGGCGCCGAGTGCCTCCATGGACGCCTTGTTCACCGGATAGGTCGACTGGTGGGTCAGCATCTCCAGGAAGTAGGGGGTCGGCGCCTTCAGGGTGATTTCGAGCGTCTTCGGATCGAGCGCACGCACGCCGAGTTCCTCGGGCTTCGCCTTGCCGGTATTCACCTCCTCGCCATTCTTGATGACGTAGAGCATGGAGGCATATTCGGCGCCGGTCGCCGGGTCCTCGAGGCGTCGGAAGGAATAGACGAAGTCCTCCGCCGTCACTGGCTCGCCATTCGACCATTTGCCGTCTGCACGCAACTTGAAGGTGTAGACCTTGCCGTCGGGCGACACGCTCCAGCTCTCCGCTGCGCCGGGAATGAGGTTCGACGTGGCGTCCGGCATCACCAGCCCCTCGAACAGATCGCGCAGGATATGCGCCTCGTAGATCGTCGAGGTCTTGTGAGGATCGAGCGATTCCGGATCGGCGGAATTGCCGCGGTTATAGACCATGTCCGCCGCGGCGGGCAGGCTGGCGGCACCTAGAATCAGCGCGGCGAACAGAACGGGTTTCAGGCGGAAACGGCTCATTTCAACGCTCCTTTCGCGAGTTGGTCCTCGCGGCTGCCCAATCCTAGTGCACGGCGCGGGAATGAGCGAAAGTCCTCTCTTTCGATTTTGCACGGAGGCTTTTCGCAAGCGCACGCATTGGCGGACTGCCCGGCGATGCGCCTCAGATCCTGGCCGGCCCGCATTATCGAAGGGCGAAAAGCCCGCCCGGGCAAGCGGGAAATCGCTCGTCGCGGCGCGCGCCAGCGAAGGCGCATTCCCCAACCATTCATGGCCAGGTCATCGAGGCGCTCAGGTCGTGCACGCAAAGGTGGCGCTCGGTGCCAGCGTTCGAGGGGTGCCTGAAAAGTCAAACAGTATGACTATTCAGAACCCGTGGACTGTGGCATAGATTCCCGGCCGGCAAGCGACCCGAAGTGGCGCGACGGCCATGCCAACGGGAGAAACGCCAATGAATTTCAGGGCTTTGCTGCTCGCGACCGCCGTCTCCGGCACGCTGTTCTCCGCAGGCGCCTATGCTGCGGAACTCACCATCGGCTTCTCGCAGATCGGCTCGGAATCGGGCTGGCGCGCGGCGGAAACCACCGTTTCCAAGGCCGAGGCCAAGAAGCGGAACATCAATTTCAAGATCGCCGACGCCCAGCAGAAGCAGGAGAACCAGATCAAGGCGATCCGCTCCTTCATCGCCCAGGGCGTGGACGCGATCTTCCTCGCGCCGGTTGTATCCACCGGCTGGGATTCGGTGCTGAAGGAGGCCGGGGAAGCCAAGATCCCGGTCGTGCTGCTCGATCGCGACATCGATCCCGCCGGCAAGAACCTCTATCTGACCGCCGTCACCTCCGACAGCGTGCATGAGGGCAAGGTCGCCGGCGAGTGGCTGGTGAAGACCGTCGGCGCCAAGCCGTGCAACGTGGTCGAATTGCAGGGCACGGTCGGCGCCAGCGTCGCCACCAATCGCAAGAAGGGCTTCGAGGACGGCATCGCCGGCCACGCCAACGTCAAGATCGTCCGCAGCCAGACCGGCGACTTCACCCGCGCCAAGGGCAAGGAAGTGATGGAGAGCTTCATCAAGGCGGAGGGCGGCGGCAAGAATATCTGCGCGGTCTACGCCCATAATGACGACATGATGGTCGGCGCGATCCAGGCGATGAAGGAAGCCGGACTCAAGCCGGGCACCGAGGTGCTGACCGTCTCCATCGATGCCGTGCCGGACATCTTCAAGGCGATGGCGGCCGGCGAGGCCAATGCCACCGTCGAGCTGACGCCCAACATGGCCGGCCCCGCCTTCGATGCCATCATTGCCTACAAGACCAAGGGCACGGTGCCGCCGAAGTGGATCCAGACGGAATCCAGGCTCTACACCCAGGCCGACAACCCGAAGGCGATCTACGACGCGAAGAAGGACCTCGGCTACTGAGCCGGCCTGCCGCGGAGTTTGCTCCGCGGTATCCGCTCCGTCCGTGCGAGCCGGCGCTCCTCTGCCGGCTCGCTACGGCCGCCCCGCCGCTTCCGAGGCCGCAATGCTCTCCATCGACCCGCTTCCCCCGCCTGCTGCCGACCGGCATCCGATCCTGAAGCTCGACGGCTTCTGCAAGTCCTTTGCCGGCTTCGTGGCGCTGGATCGGGTGGACTTCACCCTGCATTCCGGCGAGATCCATGCCCTGCTCGGCGAGAACGGCGCGGGCAAGTCCACCCTCATCAAGGCCATGACCGGCGTGGTGACGCGCGACGCCGGCACGATGCGGCTCGACGGCCAGGAGATCGCGCCGCGCTCGGCGGAAGAGGCGCTGAAGGCCGGCATGGCCACCGTCTACCAGGAAGTGAATCTCGCGCCGAACCTCTCGGTGGCGCAGAACCTGTTTCTCGGCCGCCAGCCGACGCGGTTCGGCCTGGTGCGCGAGCGCGAGATGCGCCGGCGTGCCGAGGCGCTGCTGGCGGAGTTCGGCCTCGCGATAGACGTGAGCGCGCCGCTGGAGAGCTATTCGGTCGCCATCCAGCACATCGTCGCCATCGCCCGCGCCGTCGACCAGTCCGCGCGCATCCTCATCCTCGACGAGCCCACCGCCAGCCTCGACGCGCACGAGGTCGAGGTGCTGTTCCAGGTGATGCGGCAGCTGAAGGGGCGCGGCATCGGCATCGTCTTCGTCACGCATTTCCTCGACCAGGTCTATGCGATCTGCGATCGCATCACTGTGCTGCGCAATGGCCGCCTCGCTGGCACCGCGCCCATCGGTGAACTGCCGCGCCTCGAACTGGTGCGGCTGATGCTCGGCCGCGAACTGAGCGAGGCGACGGCGACGCGCCCGCCGCGCACGACGGCGGAGGAGGGTGCGCCGGTCGCCGTTTTCGAGGGCTTCGGCAAGGCCGGCTATGTCGCGCCCTTCGACCTCACCCTGCGCGCCGGCCATGTCGTCGGGCTCGCCGGCCTGCTCGGCTCCGGCCGCACCGAGACGGTGCGCCTCGTCTTCGGCGCGGAACAGGCCGATTGCGGCACCGCGCAGGCCAATGGCCGGACGGTCGCCATCGGCTCGCCGCGCGAGGCCATGCGGCTGGGCTTCGGCTATTGCCCGGAGGAGCGCAAGACCGAAGGCATCATCGCCGACCTCACCGTGCGCGAGAACATCGTGCTGGCGTTGCAGGCGCAGCGCGGCGCGCTGGCCCCGCTGTCGCGCCGCGAGCAGGACGCGATCGCGGCCAGGTTCATCCGCCTGCTCGACATTCGCCCGCCCGATCCGGAGCGGCCCATCGGCCTCTTGTCCGGCGGCAACCAGCAGAAGGCGCTGCTGGCGCGCTGGCTCGCCACGTCGCCGCGCCTCTTGATCCTCGACGAGCCGACGCGCGGCATCGATGTCGGCGCCCATGCCGAGATCATCCGGCTGATCCGCGATCTGTGCGCGGAGGGCATGGCGCTGCTGGTGGTGTCGTCGGAACTCGACGAGATCGTCACCTATGCCGACGAGGTGATCGTGCTGCGCGACCGCGCCCATGTCGCGCGGCTCACCGGCGACGACGTCACCGTCCCCGCCATTCTCGCCGCCATCGCCGCCGACGCGCCGGCGGATGCGGCGTGAGGGAGGGGCGCATGACCATGAAGCTCCCCCGCATCGGTACTTCGCAGGTCGTGGCGCTGGCACTCATCCTCGCCACCAACTGGATGGTGTCGCCGCAGTTCTTCGACATAAGGCTGCAGGACGGGCGGCTGTTCGGCAGCCTCATCGACGTCCTCAATCGTGGCGCGCCGGTTGCCCTGCTCTCCATCGGCATGGTGCTGGTCATCGCCATGCGCGGCATCGACCTGTCGGTCGGTGCGGTGATGGCGATCTGCGGAGCCATCGCCGCCAGCCTCGCCGATAGCTATCCGCTGCCGGTCGTGCTCATCGCCGCGCTTGGCGCCGGCCTCGCCTGTGGGCTGTGGAACGGCTTCCTGGTGGCGGTGCTCGGCATCCAGCCCATCGTCGCGACGCTGATCCTCATGGTGGCGGGGCGCGGCATCGCCCAGCTCATCACCGAAGGGCGCATCGTCACCTTCACCGCGCCGGACCTGGCCTTTCTCGGCGGCGGTTCGGTGTTCGGCCTGCCCACCCCGGTCGCGCTCACCCTCGCCATGCTGGGATTGACGCTTCTCATCGTGCGCGGCACCGCGCTCGGCCTGATGATCGAGGCGACCGGCGGTAACCCGCGTGCCAGCGCGCTCGCCGGCATCGGCACAAGGCTCATCACCGTCGCCGTCTATATGTGGAGCGGGCTGTGCGCCGCGCTGGCCGGCATCGTCGCGGCGGCCGACATTCTCGGCGCGGATGCCAACAATGCCGGGCTGTGGCTGGAGCTCGACGCCATCCTCGCCGTGGTCATCGGCGGCACCTCGCTGTTCGGCGGGCGCTTCTCGATCATCCTCGCCGTGGTCGGCGCGCTGATCATCCAGGCGATGAACACCGGCATTCTGCTCTCGGGCTTTCCGCCCGAGACCAATCTGGTGGTGAAGGCCGTGGTGGTGCTCGCCGTGCTGCTCGCGCAATCGCCGCGGCTCGGCGGCCACATTGCGGGCCTGCGCGTGCTGTTCGGCCGCAGGAAATCGTGAGGGGGATGCGATGCGCTCGATCAGCCGCCTGACGCCGGTCCTCGCCACCACGGCGGTGTTCCTTGCCGGCTTCCTCCTGTGCTCGGCGGTCTACCCGAATTTCGCCTCGCTGCGGGTGGTGATGAACCTCGTCACCGACAATGCCTTCCTCGGCATCGTCGCGGTGGGCATGACCTTCGTCATCATCTCCGGCGGCATCGACCTCTCCGTCGGCTCGGTGATCGGCTTCACCACCGTGTTCCTGGCGCTGGCCATCGAGCGCTGGGGAGTGCCCCCGCTCGCGGCCTTCGTGCTCATCCTCGTCCTCTGCGCCGGCTTCGGCGCGGCGATGGGGGCGGTGATCCAGTATTTCGAACTGCCCTCCTTCATCGTCACGCTGGCCGGCATGTTTCTGGCGCGGGGCTTGAGCTTCCTGATGTCGACGGAGTCCATCCCGATCAACGCGGAGCTCTATTCCCACCTGTCCGACCATGCCTTGCGTTTCGATGGCGGCGCCCGGCTCACCGTGCCGGCGATGATCATGCTGGCCGTCGTGGTCGCCGGCATGGTGCTGCTGCATCTCACCCGCTTCGGGGCGAATGTCTATGCGCTCGGCGGCTCGCGTGCCGCCACCTCGCTGATGGGCATCAACGTCGCGCGCACCACCGTGCTGATCTACACGCTGTCGAGCGTGCTCGCCGGGCTCTCCGGCATCGTCTTCTCGCTCTACACCTCGTCGGGCTATTCGCTCTCGGCGGTCGGCGTCGAGCTCGACGCCATCGCGGCGGTGGTGATCGGCGGCACGCTGCTGTCGGGCGGCTACGGCTTCGTCTTCGGCTCCTTCCTCGGCGTGCTGATACAAGGGCTGATCCAGACCTACATCAGCTTCGACGGTTCGCTGTCGAGCTGGTGGGCGAAGATCGCCACCGGGCTGCTGCTGTTCGCGTTCATCGCCTTCCAGCAGCTGACCCTGCACCTCGCGCGCCGGTCGCGGCGCGCCCCGGCCGGAGTCCACCCATGAGCGCGCCGAATGCCTCGCAGATCATCGTCATCCCGGCCCGCCGCGCCCATTCGAACCATGCCGGCATCGCCCGCACCATCGGCATCGACATCATTTCCGGGCGCTATGGCGAGGGCGCCAAGCTGCCGGGCGACGCCGAGCTGACATTACTGTTCGGCGTCTCCCGGCCGGTGCTGCGCGAAAGCGTGAAGACGCTGGTGGCCAAGGGCCTGCTCTCCACCAAGGCGCGGGTCGGCACGGTGGTGCGCGAGCGCGCCGCCTGGAACATGTTCGACCCGGACGTGCTGGCCTGGCATCTCGACGCCGGCATCGACAAGCGCTTCCTGCGCGACCTCTCCGAGATCAGGCTGGCCGTCGAACCCCGCGCGGCCGCGCTGGCCGCCGAGCGCCGCACCGAGGAAGACCTCGCCATCCTGCGCCGGGCCGTCGGCCGGATGAAGGACCAGCCCGGCGCGTCGGACAGCTTCGCGGAGGCCGACCTTACGCTGCATGTCGCGGTCGCCACCGCCTCCGGCAATCCCTTCATGCGCTCCATTGGCGCGGTGATCGAGGCGGCGCTGCGTGCCTCCTTCGTGCTCTCCGCTCCGGGCGACGCGCGCGAGCACGACATCGCGGTGGCCGCGCATGAGCGCATCGTCGAGGCCATCGCCGACAAGGACGCGGAGGCGGCCGCGGCCGCCATGACCAATGTGATCTTCAACGGCCTGCGCCGCCATGGCGCGGCAGGCTGAACGGGTGCCCAGATGAGCGACGACGGATCGAGCAATGACGACAGGAAGGCGCTCCGGAGCCAGAGCTGGTTCGGCCGTCAGGACAAGATGGGCTTCTATTATCGCTCGTTCCTGAAGAATTCCGGCCAGCCGCAGGACCGTTTCGACGGGCGCCCAGTCATCGGCATCTGCAACACCTGGTCCGAGCTTACGCCCTGCAACATCCATTTCCGCGATCTCGCCGAGCATGTCCGGCGCGGCGTGCTGGACGCGGGCGGCTACCCGCTCGAATTCCCCGTCTCCTCGCTCGGCGAGGTGACGATGCGCCCCACCGCCATGTTGTTCCGCAACCTTGCCTCGATGGATGTGGAGGAGGCGATCCGCGCCCATCCGCTCGATGGCGTGGTGCTCTTGATGGGCTGCGACAAGACCACCCCGGCGCTGCTGATGGGGGCGGCCTCGGCCGACCTGCCGGCGATCGGCGTTTCCGGCGGGCCGCAGCTGCGCGGGGTCTATCGCGGCCAGATCATCGGTTCGGGCACCAACATCATCTCGATGAGCGAGCAATTGCGCGCCGGCGAGGTGACGCTGGAGGAATTCCACGAGGCGGAAGCGGGCATGAACCGCTCCTCCGGTTCCTGCATGACCATGGGCACCGCCTCCACCATGGCCTCGATGGTCGAGGCGCTGGGGCTCGGCCTGCCGGAGAATGCCGCCATCCCCGCCGTCGACGCGCGGCGCAACCTGCTGGCGCGCATGGCCGGGCGGCGCATCGTCGAGATGGTGCAGGAGGATCTGAAGCCCTCCGACATCCTCACCCGCGAAGCGTTCGAGAACGCTGTCCGTACCTTGGCGGCGATCGGCGGCTCGACCAATGCCGTGGTGCATCTGCTCGCCATTGCCGGCCGCGTCGGCGTCGACCTCACTCTGGCGGATTTCGACCGGCTCGGCCGCGACATCCATTGCCTCGTCGATCTGATGCCGTCCGGCCGCTTCCTGATGGAGGACTTCTACTATGCCGGCGGCCTGCCCGCCGTGCTGCGCGCGCTCGGCGAGCGTGGGCTGCTGCACAAGGACGCCCGCACCGTGAACGGGCGGAGCATCTGGGAGAATGTCGAGAAGGCGCCGAACTGGAACGCCGAAGTCATCACCTCCTTCGAGGCGCCGTTCAAGGCGGATGCCGGCATCGCCATTCTGAGGGGCAACCTCGCGCCGGACGGCGCCGTCATCAAGCCTTCCGCCGCCTCGCCGCACCTGTTGCAGCACACCGGCCGCGCCGTGGTGTTCGAAAGCGTCGAGGAGATGCATCACGGCGTGAATGACGAGGCGCTGGATATCGACGCCAGCTGCATCATGGTGCTGAAGCATTGCGGGCCGAAGGGCTATCCCGGCATGGCCGAGGTCGGCAACATGCCGCTGCCCGCTAAGCTGCTGCGCGAGGGCGTGCGCGACATGATCCGCATTTCCGATGCCCGCATGTCCGGCACCGCCTATGGCACCGTGGTGCTGCATGTCGCCCCGGAGGCGACCGCCGGCGGGCCGCTGGCGCTGGTGCGGAATGGCGACCTGATCACTCTCGACGTGCCCGCCCGCGCGCTGCACCTGCATGTGAGCGAGGAGGAGCTGGCCGCACGCCGCGCCGCCTGGGTGGCGCCGGAACCGCACGCCGCGCGCGGCTACCAGCGGCTTTACATCGACCATGTGTTGCAGGCCGACCGTGGCGCCGATTTCGACTTCCTGGTCGGCCGCTCGGGTTCGCCCGTCGCCCGCGACAATCACTAAGGGTGCATGATGACCACGACTTCCGCCGCCCGGCCCTATAAGGGCGTCTTCCCGGTTGCTCCCACGGTGTTTGACGCCGAGGGCCGGCTCGACCTCGAGGGCCAGAAGCGCGCCATCGACTGCATGATCGACGCCGGCTCCAACGGCCTGTGCATCCTCGCCAATTTCTCCGAGCAGTTCGTCCTCACCGATGACGAGCGCGATCTCGTCATGACGACGGTGCTGGAGCATGTCGCCGGCCGGGTGCCGGTCATCGTCACCACCACCCATTTCTCGACCTTCGTCTGCGCCGCGCGCTCCCGCCGGGCGCAGGAGATGGGCGCGGCGATGGTGATGGTGATGCCGCCCTATCACGGCGCCACCTTCCGCGTGCCGGAAGCGGCGATCTACGATTTCTATCGCGCGGTCTCGGACGCCATCGGCATTCCGATCATGGTGCAGGACGCCCCCGTCGCCGGCACGCCGCTCTCCGTGCCGTTCCTCGCGAAGATGGCGAAGGAGATCGAGCACCTCGCCTATTTCAAGATCGAGGTGCCCGGCGCGGCGAACAAGCTGCGCGCGCTCATCGAGGCCGGCGGCGACGACATCGTCGGCCCGTGGGATGGCGAGGAGGCGATCACCCTGATGGCTGATCTCGACGCCGGTGCCACCGGCGCCATGACCGGGGGCGGCTATCCCGACGGCATCCGCCAGATCATCGACCCCTATGTCGCCGGTGATCGCGAGGCGGCGATCACGGCCTATGAGCGCTGGCTGCCGCTGATCAATTACGAGAACCGCCAGACCGGCTTGGCGGCGTGCAAGATCCTGATGAAGGAGGGCGGGGTGATCGCCCATGACACGCTGCGCGCGCCGCTGCCGCCGGTGCACCCGGCCACCCGCGCCGGCCTCATCGAGATCGCCCGCCGGCTCGACCCGGTCGTGCTGAAATGGGGGCGCTGAGCATGCTCACCGGAGCCGCCCTCATCGGGGCCCGCGATATCACCGGGGCGCGGAGTTTCCGTGCCATCGATCCCGCGCGCGGCGCGGCAATCGAGCCCGCCTTCACCGAGGCCGGGCCCGAGGAGGTCGCGCAGGCCGCCGCGCTGGCGGCCGAGGCTTTCCCTGTCTATCGCGCCACCACGCCCGCGGCCCGCGCCGCCTTCCTCGACCTCATCGCCGCGCGGATCGAGGCCGTCGGCGACGCGTTGGTCGAGCGTGCCGCGCAGGAAACCGGCCTGCCCGTCGCCCGCCTGCAGGGCGAGCGCGCGCGCACCACCGGCCAGTTGCGCCTGTTCGCCAGCTGGGTGCGCTCCGGCGGCGCCGACGAGCCGCGCCTCGATTCCCCGCTGCCCGAACGCATGCCGCTGCCGCGCGCGGATCTGCGTCTGCGCCATATCGGCATCGGGCCGGTGGCGGTGTTCGGCGCCTCGAACTTTCCGCTCGCCTTCTCGGTCGCGGGCGGCGACACCGCCTCCGCGCTCGCCGCCGGCTGTCCGGTCGTGGTGAAGGGCCATCCCGCCCATCCCGGCACGTCGGAGCTGGTCGGCCGCGCCGTCCGCGAGGCGGTGGCGCAGGCCGGCCTGCCCGAGGGCGTGTTCTCGCTCGTCACCGGCACCAGCCATGAACTCGGCGCGGCGCTGGTGGCGGACCCGCGCATCAGGGCGGTGGGCTTCACCGGCTCGCGGGCCGGCGGGCTTGCGCTGGTGAACATCGCCACTAGCCGCCCGGTGCCGATCCCGGTCTATGCCGAGATGAGCAGCATCAACCCGGTGTTCCTGCTGCCCGGCGCGCTCAAGGCGCGGGCGGAAGCGCTCGGCGCCGGCTTCGTCGCCTCCCTCACCATGGGCGCCGGCCAGTTCTGCACCAATCCCGGCCTCGTCATCGCGTTGGCCGGTGACGACCTGCACCGCTTCCTCACCACTGCCCGCGCCGCTCTGGAGACTGCGTCCTCCGCCACCATGCTCACCCCCGGCATTGCCCAGGCCTATGCGCGGGGCATCGCTGCCATTGAGGCGAGCGGCGCGGCCGAGGAGGTGGCACGCGGCGGCACGACGGGCGGGCCCAATGCCTGCCGCCCGGCGCTGTTCGTCACCGACGCCGCCACTTTCGTGAGCGAGCCGGCGCTGTCGCATGAAGTGTTCGGTGCCTCCTCGCTGGTGGTGGCCTGCACGAGCGAAGAGGAAATGCTCGCCGTTGCCCGCGCGGTCGAGGGCCAGCTCACCGCCACGCTGCATCTGGACACCGCCGATCACGCTCTCGCGGCCCTTCTGCTGCCGATCCTCGAGGAGAAGGCCGGGCGCATCCTCGCCAATGGCTGGCCGACCGGCGTCGAGGTGTGCCACGCGATGGTGCATGGCGGCCCGTTCCCCGCCACCTCCGACCCGCGCTCGACCTCGGTCGGCACGCTCGCCATCCGCCGCTTCCTGCGCCCGGTCTGCTACCAGGACCTGCCCGAGGTGCTGCTGCCGGCCGCCGTGCAAGGCGACAACCCGCTCAACCTGCCCCGCCTCGTCGACGGCGTACCGGCCATGCCACGGGAGCCGCGCTCATGAACCCCATCCGCCTCGCCATTGTCGGCCTCGGCAAGATCGCCCGCGACCAGCACCTTCCCGCCATCGCGAAGACGGCGGGAATCGAACTCGTCGCCATCGCCAGCCGCAATGCGGCGCTGGACGGCGTCGCCCATTTCGCCACGCTGGAGGAGATGCTGGCGAGCGGCACACCGATCGACGCGGTCGCGCTGTGCACCCCGCCGCAGGTCCGCCGCGCGCAGGCGCAGGCGGCGCTGGAAGCCGGCAAGCATGTGCTGCTGGAAAAGCCGCCCGGCGCCACGGTGAGCGAGATCGGGCCCCTAGTCGCAGCGGCGCAGGCTTCCGGGCGGACGCTGTTCGCCACCTGGCATTCGCGCTTCGCGCCGGCCGTCGAGCCCGCCCGCGCCTTCCTCGCCGCGTGCGCGCTTCGTTCGGTGACGATCATCTGGAAGGAAGATGTGCGGGTCTGGCATCCCGGACAGGACTGGATCTTCGAGCCCGGCGGGCTCGGCGTGTTCGATCCCGCCATCAACGCGCTGTCGATCCTCACCCGCATCCTGCCGCGCCCGGTCTTCGTCACCTCGGCGCACCTCGCCTTCCCGGCCAATCGCGACGCGCCCATCGCCGCCGAGCTGGATCTCGCCGATGCCGGCGGCCTGCCGATCCGCGCCGAGCTGGATTTCCTCCAGACCGGCCCGCAGAGCTGGGACATCGCCATCGAGACCGACCGGGGCACCCTCACCTTGTCGGCCGGCGGCGCGAAGCTGTTCCATGACGACGCGCCGCTGATCGATGCGAAGGAGGCCGAATATGCCGGCATCTACCGGCACTTCGTCGAACTGATCGGGGCCGGCGCGTGCGATGTCGACCTCGCGCCGCTGAGCCTCGTCGCCGATGCCTTCCTGCTCGGCCGGCGCTCGCTCGCTGCTCCCTTCGACTATTGAAAGCCAAGAGCATCGTCATGCACGGCAAGGCACCGAAGACCGACCGGACGCTCCGCTCCAGGGCCTGGTTCGACAACCCGGCCAATATCGACATGACCGCGCTCTATATCGAGCGCTACCTCAATTTCGGTCTCAGCCAGGAGGAGTTGCAGAGCGGGCGGCCGATCATCGGCATCGCGCAGACCGGCTCGGACCTCTCGCCCTGCAACCGGCATCATCTGGAACTCGCCAAGCGGGTGCGCGAGGGCATTCGCGAGGCCGGCGGCATCGCCATCGAATTCCCGGTGCATCCGATCCAGGAGACCGGCAAGCGCCCCACTGCCGGGCTCGACCGCAACCTTGCCTATCTCGGCCTGGTCGAGACGCTTTACGGCTACCCGCTCGACGGCGTGGTGCTGACCATCGGCTGCGACAAGACCACCCCGGCCTGTCTCATGGCGGCGGCCACGGTGAACATTCCCGCCATCGCGCTCTCGGTCGGGCCGATGCTGAACGGCTGGTACAAGGGCGAGCGCACCGGCTCCGGCACCATCGTGTGGAAGGCCCGCGAATTGCTGGCCAAGGGCGAGATCGACCGGGCCGGCTTCGTCAAGCTGGTGGCGTCCTCCGCGCCCTCCACCGGCTATTGCAACACCATGGGCACGGCGACCACGATGAACTCGCTGGCCGAGGCGCTCGGCATGCAACTGCCGGGCTCGGCGGCGATTCCCGCGCCCTATCGCGACCGGCAGGAGATCGCCTATCGCACCGGGCTGCGCATCGTCGACATGGTGCATGAGGATCTGAAGCCGTCCGACATCCTCACCCGCGACGCCTTCCTCAATGCCATTCGGGTGAATTCCGCGATTGGCGGCTCGACCAACGCCCCCATCCACCTCAATGCGCTCGCCCGCCATGTCGGCGTCGAGCTGACCATCGACGACTGGCAGACCTATGGTGAGGAGGTGCCGCTGCTGGTGAACCTCCAGCCGGCGGGCGAGTATCTCGGGGAGGATTATTACCACGCCGGCGGCGTGCCGGCCGTGGTCAGCCAGCTGATCGATCAGGGCCTCATCGCCGAAGGCGCGATGACCGCCAATGGACGCACCATCAGCGAGAACTGCCGCGGCACGCCGATCGCCGACGAAGCGGTGATCCGGCCTTATGACAAGCCGCTGAAGGAGAAGGCCGGCTTCCGCGTGCTGCGCGGCAATCTGTTCTCCTCCGCCATCATGAAGACCAGCGTCATCTCGGCGGAGTTCCGCGCGCGCTACCTCTCCAACCCGGACGACCCGGAAGCCTTCGAGGGCCGCGCCGTGGTGTTCGACGGGCCGGAGGACTACCACGCCCGCATCGACGATCCCGCGCTCGCCATCGACGAGACCACCATCCTGTTCATGCGCGGTGCCGGCCCGGTCGGCTATCCCGGCGCGGCGGAGGTGGTGAACATGCGCGCGCCCGACTACCTCATCAAGGCGGGCGTGGCGGCGCTGCCCTGTATCGGCGACGGGCGCCAGTCCGGCACGTCCGGCTCGCCCTCTATCCTCAATGCCTCGCCGGAAGCGGCGGTGGGCGGGGGCCTTGCTCTGCTGCGCACCGGCGACCGGGTGCGCATCGACCTGAAGCGCAACAGCGCCAGCATGCTGGTTGCCGAGGAAGAGCTCGAACAGCGGCGGCAGGCCCTCGCCGCCGCCGGCGGCTACCCCTATCCGCCCAGCCAGACGCCCTGGCAGGAGATCCAGCGCGCCTTTGTCGGCCAGCTGGAGAGCGGCGCGGTGCTGGAACCGGCGGTGCGCTACCAGCGCATTGCCCAGACCATGGGGATGCCGCGTGACAACCATTGAGGCCATTACCCCCGCCACCCGCGCCCCCGAGACCGTGCCGGTGCGGGTGCTGGATGCCGCCCGCTGCCATCTCGGCGAGGGCCCGACCTATGACGCCGCCAGCGACACCGCCTGGTGGTTCGACATTCTCGGCGGCACGCTGCACGAGGCGCACCTCGGCGATCGCCGCATCGCCGTCCACGCCCTGCCGGTGATGGCGAGCGCGCTTGCCATGGTCGACGATGCGCGCCAGCTGCTCGTCGCCGAAGACGGGCTGCATCTGCGCGACATCGCCACCGGCCGTCTGGAGCGGCTCGTCGCCATCGAGGCCGAGGACGCCCGCACCCGCTCCAACGATGCGCGCGTTCATCCATCCGGCACCTTCTGGACCAGCACGATGGGTCGCCGTGCCGAAAAGGGCGCCGGCCGCATCTACGCGTTCCATGCGGGCACGCTCACGCCGCTGTTCACCGGCCTCGCCATCCCGAACGCCATCTGCTTCAGCCCCGACGGCGCCACCGGCTACTTCGCCGACACGGTCGAGAACCGGCTCTACCGGGTCAGGCTCGATCCCGCGACCGGCCTGCCGCTCGAACCGCCGACCGCGCTGCTGTGCCATGCAGGCTCCGGCGGGCTCGATGGTGCGGTGACGGATGCGGAAGGGCTGATCTGGTGCGCCATCTGGGGTGGGGGCTGCGTCAACGTCTATTCGCCGGCCGGGGCGCTGGTGCGCCGCATCGCCGTGCCGGCCCGCCAGCCGAGCTGCCCGGTCTTCGTCGGGCCGGCCTTTGACCGGCTGCTGGTCACCTCCGCCTGGGAAAGCATGGGCGCCGCCTTGCGCGCGGCCGATCCCGGCCATGGCCAGACCTTCCTGCTCGACATCGGCGCACGCGGCCGCGCCGAGCCGCGCGTCAGGCTGGGAGGTCTGTGATGGGCGGGGTTTCGCATGTCGTCGTCGACTGGGGCACGTCGAGCTTCCGGCTGTGGGCGCTCGACCGCGCCGGCAATGTGCGGGGCGAGCGGCGGAGCGCGCAGGGAATGATCGCTGCGGCCACGGAAGGCTTCGAGGCGGTCCTTGAAAGCCATCTCGCCGCGCTGGGCATCGGCGACGGCATTCCGGTGATGATGTGCGGCATGGTCGGGGCGCGCGGCGGCTGGGTCGAGGCCGCCTATGTCGACATCCCCGCCGGGCTGGACGGCCTTGCCGAGCGGGCGGTGCATGTGCCTTCCGCGCGCCGGCTCATCCGCCTCCTGCCCGGCCTCGCCCAGCGCGAGGCGGATCGCCACGACGTGATGCGCGGCGAGGAAACCCAGCTGCTGCCGCTGGCCCGCGAGGGTTTTCACGGGCTCGCCTGCCTGCCCGGCACCCATTCCAAATGGGTCGTGGTCGAAAACGGCGAGGCCAGGCGCTTCGCCACCTTCATGACCGGCGAGCTGTTCCAGCTGCTGCGGACCGGCTCGGTGATCGCGCCGGCCGTCGCCACCGCGGTCGCGGTCGACCCGGACTCTGCCGCCTTCGCGCGCGGCGTCGGCGACGGCCTCACCCTGCCGGAGACGCTGGGCAACCAGCTGTTCCGGCTGCGCGCCTCCTGGCTGCTGGTGGGCGAAGATCCGGCGGGCACGCTGGCGCGGCTTTCCGGCCTGCTGATCGGCGCCGAACTCGCCGGGGCGGCGCGGCTGCTCGGCACGCTGGAGAACGTCGCGCTCATCGCCTCGGGCCCGGCCGCACCGGCCTATCGGCGCGCGCTGTCGCTGGCCGGTGCCACGGGCGTGGTTGCGCGCGAGGCCGACGACTGCGTGCGTGCCGGCCTGCACGCTGCGGCTCTCAGTGCCTTCCGGCTGGAAAGGGTTTCCGCATGAACGCTCCCTCGCCGAACCGCATCCCATGGCCGTCCATGCGGCGTCCGCTCATTGCCATCCTGCGCGGGGTCTGCCCGCCCGAGGTGGAGGCGATCGCCAATACGCTGATCGAGGAAGGGCTGGAGGCGATCGAGATCCCGCTGAACTCGCCCGATCCGTTCCGTTCCATCGAGGCGGCCGCCCGCCTCGCTCCGGCCGGCATGCTCATCGGTGCGGGTACCGTGCTCGAGGTTGCCGAGGTCGACCGGCTCGCCGCCGCCGGCGGAAGGCTCATGGTCAGCCCGAATGTCGACCCCGAGGTGATCGCCCGCGCGAGCCATCACGGCATGGTCGCCATGCCCGGCGTGCTGACCCCGACCGAGGCGCTCGCGGCGGTGAAGGCCGGGGCCTCGGGGCTGAAGTTCTTTCCCGCCAATTTGCTCGGCCCGTCGATCATCCGCGCCATTTCGGTGGTGCTGCCGACGGGAACCGTGGTCGGCGCGGTGGGCGGCGTCGGCGCGGACGAGTTCGCCGCCTATGCCAGCGCCGGCATCCGCACCTTCGGGCTCGGCTCCAGCCTGTATCGCCCCGGCGCCACGGCCGGCGAGGTGCGGGCCAGGGCGCGCACGATCATCGCCGCCTATGACGCGGCCTTCGCAACCTCGCGGGAGACACTGCGCGCCGGAGGCTAGGGCGCGGAAAACCAGGTGCGGCTCGTCCGCCAAGAACCCGGCACGCCAAAGGCGGCCCTCAACCCCCTAAGGGAGTCCAACATGAAACGCCTGAACAAGACCCTGCTTGCCACCACGCTTTCCGCCCTCGCGCTCGCCGCGCTGGCCTTCGCCCCTCCCGCCCTCGCGCAGCAGAAGGCGACGGTCGGCATCGCCATGCCCACCAAATCCTCCGCCCGCTGGATCGCCGACGGCGACAACATGGTGAAGGTGCTGAAGGAGCGCGGCTACAACACCGACCTGCAATATGCCGAGGACGACATTCCCAACCAGCTCTCGCAGATCGAGAACATGGTGACCAAGGGCGCCAAGGTGCTGGTGATCGCCTCCATCGATGGCACCACCCTGTCCGACGTGCTCAAGCAGGCGCATGACAAGGGCATCAAGGTCATCGCCTATGACCGGCTGATCCGCGAGACGCCGAATGTCGACTATTACGCGACCTTCGACAATTTCCAGGTCGGCGTGCTGCAGGCGGAATCGCTGCTCAAGGGCCTCGGCTATCCCGCCAATAAGGGGCCGTTCAATGTCGAGCTGTTCGGCGGCTCGCCGGACGACAACAACGCCTACTTCTTCTATGATGGCGCGCTCTCCGTGCTGAAGCCGCTGATCGACAACGGCACGATCAAGATCGCGTCCGGCCAGATGGGCATGGACAAGGTCTCGACCCTGCGCTGGGACGGCGCCACCGCCCAGGCGCGCATGGATAACCTGCTCAGCGCCTACTACACCGACAAGAAGCTCGACGGCGTGCTCTCGCCCTATGACGGCCTGTCCATCGGCATCCTGTCCTCGCTCAAGGGCGTCGGCTACGGCTCGGGCAGCATGAAGATGCCTGTTGTCACCGGGCAGGACGCGGAAGTGCCGTCGATGAAGTCGATCCTCGCCGGCGAGCAGTACTCGACCATTTTCAAGGACACCCGCGAACTCGCCAAGGTGACCGCCGACATGGTCGACGCCTCGCTCTCGGGCAAGGAGCCGACGGTCAACGACACCAAGACCTACAACAACGGCAAGAAGGTCGTGCCGTCCTTCCTGCTGAAGCCGGTCGTCGTCGACAAGGGCAACTGGGAAGCGGTGCTGATCGGCTCGGGCTACTACAAGCCCGGCCAGATCAACTGATCGGCGCCCAATCCCTCTCCCCGTCGGGGAGAGGTGGCCCGCGAAGCGGGTCGGTGAGGGGCTTTAGCGCTTGGGGCGCGTCGAAGACCCCTCACCCCACCCTCTCCCCGACGGGGAGAGGGAGTTCGGTCGCTCTCTCGGCAGTTGCGGGGCGACGTCCCGAAACTGCGCGAAAGATGGGCCAGGTTCAGAGGCAAGGCGACATATGAACGCTCTTCTCGAAATGCAGGGCATCAGCAAGCACTTCACCGGGGTGAAGGCGCTGAGCGACGTGCGTTTCACCGTCGAGCCCGGCGAGATCCATGCCCTTGTCGGCGAGAATGGCGCGGGCAAATCCACGCTGATGAAGGTGCTGAGCGGGGTCTACCCGCATGGTTCCTATGAGGGCGCCATCATCTTCGACGGCGAGGAGCGCCGCTTCAGCGACATCAACGACAGTGAACAGCTCGGCATCATCATCATCCATCAGGAACTCGCGCTGATTCCGCTGATGTCGATCGCCGAGAACATCTTCATCGCCAATCCGCCGGGCCGCTTCGGCGTCATCGACCGCGGCGCGGTGCACCGGCGCACCAAGGAGCTGCTCGCCAAGGTGGGGCTCGATGAGGCTCCCGACACGCTGGTGACCAATATCGGGGTGGGCAAGCAGCAGCTGGTGGAAATCGCCAAGGCGCTGTCGAAGAAGGTGCGCCTGCTCATTCTCGACGAGCCCACCGCCAGCCTGTCCGAGAAGGACAGCGCGGCGCTGCTCGACCTGCTGCTCGAATTCAAGGCGCAGGGCATCGCCTCGATCCTTATCTCGCACAAGCTGAACGAGGTCTCGAAGGTCGCCGACCGCATCACCGTGCTGCGCGACGGGCGCACCGTCGACACGCTGGACTGCAAGGACGGCGCGGTGGAGGAAGACCGCATCATCCGCCGCATGGTCGATCGCGATCTCGAGCACCGCTACCCCAGGCGCGAGGCCGGATCCGTGGCCGCGGGCGACACCATCTTCAAGGTGACGGACTGGAGCGCCTATCATCCCCAGCACGCCGACCGGCAGGTGATCAAGAACGTCGATTTCAACGTGCGGCGCGGGGAGATCGTCGGCATTGCCGGGCTGATGGGCGCCGGGCGCACCGAATTCGCCATGAGCATCTTCGGCCGCTCCTGGGGGCAGAAGATCGGCGGCCGCGCCGAGATCGAGGGGCACGAGGTCGACCTCTCCACCGTGCGGCGCGCCATCGACGCCGGGCTCGCCTATGTCACCGAGGACCGCAAGCAGCTCGGCCTGTTGCTGGCGGAGGACATCCGCAAGAATGTCACGCTCGCCAACCTGCCGGCGATCGCCTCGGCGCAGGTGATCGACGACCTGAAGGAGCTGCGCGTCGCCTCGGACTATCGCGGCCGCATGCGCATTCGCAGCCACAGCGTGTTCCAGGAAACCGGCAAGCTTTCCGGCGGCAACCAGCAGAAGGTGGTGCTGTCGAAATGGCTGTTCACCGACCCGAAGGTGCTGATCCTCGACGAGCCGACGCGCGGCATCGATGTCGGCGCGAAGTACGAAATCTACTGCATCATCAACGAACTGGCGGATGCCGGCAAAGGCGTGGTGGTGATCTCCTCCGAGATGCCGGAACTCATCGGCATCTGCGACCGCATCTGCGTGATGAACGAGGGCGCCTTCGTCGGCGAGTTCGCCGCCGCCGAGGCCACGCAGGAGAAGATCATGCGCGCCATTATGCGCAAGGCAGAACAGCGCCCCAAGGAGGCACTTTCATGAGCGAAGCCGCGCTGAAGGAGAAGTCGCAGCATGCCGGCTTCCTGAAGAACAATCTGCGCGAATACGGGATGCTGATCTCGCTGTTCGCCATCATGATCTTCTTCGAGGTGGTGACCGACGGCACGCTGATGCGTCCGCTCAACCTGACCAACCTCGTGCTGCAGAACAGCTACATCGTCATCATGGCGCTGGGCATGCTGCTGGTCATCGTCACCGGCCACATCGACCTCTCGGTCGGATCGGTCGCGGGCTTCATCGGCGCCGTGGCGGCGGTTCTGATGGTGCGCTACGGCGTGCCCTATCTTCCGGCGGCGCTCATCTGCCTGGCGCTGGGCGGGCTGATCGGTGCGGCGCAGGGCTATTGGGTGGCCTATTTCAAGATCCCGTCCTTTATCGTGACGCTGGCCGGCATGCTGGTGTTCAAGGGGCTGGCGCTGGCCATCCTGGCGGGCCAGTCGGTCGGGCCCTTCCCGCCGGCGTTCCAGAAGCTCTCTTCCGGCTTCATTCCCGAACTGCTGCCGGATGCCGGCGCGCTCTATCCGACCTCGCTCGCCATCGGTGCGCTGCTGGCCATGGTGCTGGTCTGGCAGAATTTCCGCAGCCGCGCCCGGCAGGAGGCCCATCACATCGAGACCGAGCCCTATGGCTTCTTCCTCGCCAAGAATGCGCTGCTGTTCGCCGTCATCGTCTATTTCGCCTATCTCATCGCCTCGCATCGCGGCCTGCCGAACGTGCTCGTCATCATGGTCGCGCTGATCGCGCTCTATGCCTTCGTCACCACGCGCACCACGATCGGCCGGCAGATCTATGCGGTGGGCGGCAATGAGAAGGCGGCCAAGCTGTCGGGCATCAAGACCGAGCGGCTGACCTTCCTCACCTTCGTCAATATGGGCGTGCTGGCGGCGCTGGCGGGTCTCATCTTCGCCGCGCGGCTGAACACGGCGACGCCCAAGGCCGGCCTCGGCTTCGAGCTCGACGTGATCGCCGCCTGCTTCATCGGCGGCGCCTCGGCCTATGGCGGGGTCGGGCGGGTCGGCGGCGCGGTGATCGGCGCGCTGATCATGGGCGTGATGAACAACGGCATGTCGATCCTGGGCATCGGCATCGACTACCAGCAGGTGATCAAGGGCCTCGTCCTGCTCGGCGCCGTCTGCCTCGACGTCTACAACCAGAAGCGGGCCTGAGCGTCCCGTGCCAAGGCCGGGACCTTCCGATCCCCGGGCAGCGACACCCGTCCTGTCTGGGGTATTTCTTGCGCGTGCCGCTCGGGCATGGACGGCAATTCTCCACGTCCGGCAGAAACTGTCTCAGAATTTTGCGCTGATACGGGCAGGTGGGCCGCCGGCTATCATGGCGTCATCAGATCACATCGAAAAACAACAAGATGTGCTGGGAGAAACGCCATGCTCGACCGACTTTTCCGCATAAAAGAGCTGAAATCAAGTATCCGCATAGAAATCATCGCGGGGTGTACGACATTCCTGACGATGGCCTACATCATCTTCGTCAATCCGAAGATTCTGGCGACGACAGGCATGGATCCGAATGCCGTCTTCGTGGCGACATGTCTCGCGGCGGCCATTGGTTCTGCCACTATGGCGCTGTGGGCGAACTGGCCGATCGCCATGGCGCCGGGCATGGGACTGAACGCCTTCTTCGCCTTCACCGTCGTCGCCAAGCTCGGCTACACTTGGCAGCAGGCGCTGGGCGCGGTGCTGATCTCCGGCCTCGTCTTCCTGCTCCTGTCGGCCACGGGACTGCGCCGCCGGCTGATCGACGGCATTCCCACCTCCATGCGCAGCGCCATCGCCGCCGGCATCGGGCTGTTCCTCGCCATCATCGCGCTGAAGAGCGCTGGCATCGTCGTGGCCAGTCCGGCCACTCTGGTGACGATCGGCGACCTCACCTCACCGGGCGCGCTGGTGGCCATCGGCGGCTTCTTCGTCATCGCCGCGCTCGATGTGCGCAAGGTGCCGGGGGCCATACTCATCGGCATCCTCGTCACCACGGCGGCTTCCATCCTGCTCGGTGTCAGCCATTTCGAGGGCATCGCCTCGATGCCGCCCTCCATCGCCCCGACCTTCATGCAGCTCGACGTGATGGGCGCGCTTCATGGCGGGCTGCTGCATGTCGTGCTGGTCATGGTGCTGGTCGAGGTGTTCGACGCCACCGGCACGCTGATCGGCGTCGCCAAGCGGGCGGGGCTGCTGATCAAGGGGCCGACCCACACCAATCCGGGGCTCAGCCGCGCGCTGATGGCCGATTCGACCGCCATCGTCGCCGGCTCGGTGCTCGGCACCTCCTCGACCACCGCCTATATCGAGAGCGCCTCCGGCGTGCAGGCGGGCGGACGCACCGGCCTGACCGCCCTAACCGTCGCACTGCTGTTCCTCCTCGCCACCTTCCTCGCGCCGCTGGCGGGCTCGGTGCCGGCACAGGCGACCGCGCCCGCCCTGCTCTATGTCGCGGCCATCATGGTGCGCGAACTGGCCGAGGTGCACTGGGACGACATCACCGAGACGGTGCCGGCGGTGCTCACCGCCGTCATGATGCCGTTCACTTATTCGATCGCCAACGGCCTCGCCGTCGGCTTCGTCAGCTATGCCGTGCTCAAGCTGCTGACCGGGCGGGGGCGCGAGGTGCATGTGGCGACCTGGGTCGTCGCCGCGCTGTTCGTCATCCGCTTCGTGCTCTACCCCGAAGGCTGACGGCACGTGCCTCCATCAGACGAAAAGAGGTCCGGCCGGTCGGCCGGGCCTCTTCCGCGTTCAGAACGCGCCTTTCAGCGCGCGCGCGGCGAAGTCGATGAAGAGCCGCACCTTCGGGTCCTGAAACTCGCGATGGGGGGTGAGGCAGCCGAACTGCGCGCCCATGGGTGGCGTGTCCGGGAGGATCTCGACCAGGCTTCCGGCGGCAAGATGCTCGCGTACCTCATAGCGCGGGCGGTTGGCGATGCCTGCACCGCCGAGCGCCCAACCCGTCAGCACGTCGCCGTCATCGGCATCGAAACGGCCGGAGACGGTCATCTTGCGCCGACCCTCGGGCGTCTCCAGCACCCAGAAATATTCCGGCGAGCGCGGGAAGCGCAGCAGCAGGCAGTTGTGGTCCATCAGGTCGTCGGGAACGCTCGGCGTGCCGTGGCGGGCGAGATAATCGGGGGAGGCGACCAACACGCGGCCGCACTCGGCGATCTTGCGCCAGCTGAGCGAGGAATCCTCCGGCTGGCCGAGGAAGAAGGCGACATCGACACCTTCCTCGACGATGTTCACCACCCGGTCGGAAAGGCGCAGCCTCACCTGGATTTCCGGGTGTTCATCGCAGAAGCGCGGCACCAGCGGGGCGATCAGCCGTCGGCCGAGGCCAAGCGGTGCCACGGCGCGCAGCACGCCTTGCGGCGTTCCCGAAAACGAGGCGAGCATCGCTTCCGCCTCGTCAAGCGCGGCGATCACCTTGCGGGCCTGCTCGTAGAGGACCGCGCCGATCTCGGTGGGGGCGAGCCGGCGCGTGGTGCGGTTCAGCAGCCGCACGCCGAAATGGGCCTCAAGTTCCTTGATCCGATTGGACGCTACCGCCGGGGTGATGCGCAGGTCCCGTCCGCCCGCCGAGATCGATCCGCGCGCCACCACGCGGGCGAACACACGCAGGCTTTCGAGATAAGACACGTCGACCTCGATTTCTAATGAAACCGTTGAAACTGTTCCATGTCGGAAATGGCTTCTGCCGGCCGCATTTTTTTGAGCATTCTAATCCCAGAAAGAAGGAGAGATGCAATGGCCGGCGAAATCCGCTTCCTGCTCAATGCCGGCGAGGTGAGCATTGCGGCTGCCGGCCCGGGCGACACGCTGCTGGATTTCCTGCGGCTGGAGCGCCGACTCACCGGCACCAAGGAGGGCTGTGCGGAAGGTGATTGTGGCGCCTGCACCGTGCTGGTCGGCCGGCTGCAGGCGGGCGCGCTGGTTTATGAGCCGATCAATGCCTGCATCCGCCTCATCGCCTCCTGCCATGGCTGCCATGTCGTCACGGTGGAGCACCTCTCCGGCGCGAGCGGGCTGCATCCGGTCCAGCGGGCGATGGTGGAGCACCACGCCAGCCAGTGCGGCTTCTGCACGCCCGGTTTCGTCATGGCGCTGTATGGACTGTGGATGAGCAATCCCGACCCGAGCGTCATCGACATCGAGACCGCCCTCCAAGGCAATCTCTGCCGCTGCACCGGCTATGAGCCGATCGTGCAGGCGGCGCTGGCCGTCACCCGCGCCGGCGGACAGGCGCGCGACGCGCTGAATGTCGAGCGTGCGGCGGTGATGGAAAGGCTCGCGGCGCTGGCCGGCACCGGGGCGGATGTGAGCCGCGGCGAGGAACGCGCCATCGTGCCGGTAGATGTCGACGCGCTGGCCGAGGTGCTGATGGCCCATCCCGAGGCCACCATCGTCGCCGGCGCCACCGATGTCGGACTGTGGGTCACCAAGCATCTGCGCCGCATCAGCCCTGGCATCTTCATCGGCCATCTGATGAAGGACATGGCGGCGGATGACGAGGAGATCCGCATCGGCGCCGGCGTGACCTATTCCGAGTTCCTTTCCCTCGCGCGCAACCATCTGCCGGAAGCGGAGGCCTATCTGCTGCGCATCGGCGGCTGGCAGGTGCGCAATGCCGGCACGATCGGCGGCAACATCGCCAATGGCTCGCCGATCGGCGAGATGCCGCCGCTGCTGATCTCCCTCGGCGCCCGGCTGGTGCTGCGCAAGGGCGCAGCGCGGCGCACGCTGCCGCTGGAGGAGTTCTTCATCGCCTACGGAAAGCAGGACCGCGCGCCGGGTGAGTTCGTCGAGACCATCCTCATTCCCCGCTCCAAAGGCGCACGGGTTGCCGCCTACAAGGTGTCCAAGCGCGCCCATGCCGACATCTCCGCGGTATCAGCGGGTTTCATGGTGCGGGAGAGCGGCGGGGTGATCCGCGAGGCCCGCATCGCCTTCGGCGGCATGGCGGGCATCCCCCAGCGCGCGCGCGGCGCCGAGGCGGCGCTGATCGGCCAGCCCTTTGCCGGCAAGAGTTTCGAGGCCGCCGCGCGGGCGGTGAGGAGCGATTTCTCCCCGCTCACCGACTGGCGGGCCAGCGCCGACTACCGCCAGACCGTCGCGTCCAATCTGTTCCGGCGCTTCTGGCTGGAGCAGTCTGGCGCGAGCGAGCCGGTGGGTATCGATCGTCTGGTGAAGGCATGAAACACGGGAGGGACGACATGAAGCACGAAACCCTCGATATGGATGTCGTCATGGGTGCCGCCCACCAGAGCGTGGCGCATGAATCGGCGACCAAGCATGTCACCGGACAGGCCGACTACACCGACGACCTGGTCGTCCCGGAAGGCACGCTGCACGCCGCCCTCGGCCTGTCGACGATCGCCCATGGCCGCATCCGTTCGATGAATCTCGACAAGGTGCGTGCCGCGCCCGGCGTGGTCATGGTGCTGACCGCTGCCGACATTCCCGGTCCTAACGACATCAGCCCGACCGGCAAGCATGACGACCCAATCCTCGTCGCCGACGAGGTGATGTTCCACGGTCAGCCGCTCTTCGCCGTGATCGCCGAAACCCGGCTGCAGGCCCGCCACGCGGCGGCGCGCGCCGAGATCGACTACGAGGCGCTGCCGCATCATCTCGCCCCGCTCGCCGCCCGCGATGCCGGCATGGACTATGTGACCGAGCCGCTCCGCCTGCGCCGGGGCGACCCGGAGAGCGCGATGGCGAAGGCGCCGCTCCGCTGTGCCGGCCGCTTTGAAATCGGCGGGCAGGACCATTTCTATCTCGAAGGCCAGATCGCGCTCGCCATCCCCGGCGAGGACGACGAGATGACGATCTTCGTCTCCACCCAGCACCCCAGCGAGGTGCAGCACATGGTGGCGCATGCCCTCGGCGTGCGCGCCAATGCGGTGGTGGTCAATGTGCGGCGGATGGGCGGCGGGTTCGGCGGCAAGGAGACGCAGATGAACCTGTTCGCCTGTGTCGCCGCCCTCGCGGCACGCCGGCTCGGCCGCGCCGTGAAGCTCCGCCCCGACCGTGACGAGGACATGATCGCCACCGGCAAGCGGCACGATTTCGTGGTCGACTATGAAGTCGGCTTCGACGAGGCCGGCCGCATTCTCGCCGTCACCGGTGACTGGCACGCGCGCTGCGGCTTCTCCGCCGACCTCTCCGGCCCCGTGACGGACCGTGCGCTGTTCCATGCTGACAACGCCTATTTCTACCCCGATGTCGAATTGCGCTCGCATCCCTGGCGCACGCACACGGTGAGCAACACCGCCTTTCGCGGCTTCGGTGGGCCGCAGGGCGTCATCGTCGCCGAGCGGATCATCGAGGAGATCGCCTACGCCACGGGGCAGGACACGCTTGCCGTACGCAAGGCCAATCTCTACCGCGACGGCCAGCTCACGCCCTATCATCAGCCGGTCGAGGACCAGATCCTGCCGCGTCTGTTCGAGGAATTGGAAGCGAGCGCCGACTATGCCCGGCGCCGGCAGGAGGTGCTGGCCTTCAATGCGCGGGGTGGCGTCATCCGTCGCGGCATCGCGCTGACGCCAGTGAAGTTCGGCATCAGCTTCACCGCCACCCATTACAACCAGGCCGGCGCGCTGGTGCATGTCTATTCCGACGGCTCGGTCCATCTCAATCACGGTGGCTGCGAGATGGGGCAGGGCCTCAACACCAAGGTCGCGCAGGTGGTGGCCGAGGCTTTCCAGATCGACATGGATCGTATCAAGGTGACGAAGACCACCACGGAGAAGGTGCCCAACACCTCCGCCACCGCGGCTTCCTCTGGTACCGACCTCAACGGCATGGCCGCACTCGACGCCTGCCGGCAGATCCGCGAGCGGCTGGTGCGGTTCCTGTGCGAAAGCCGCGACGCGACGCCGGACGAGGTGGTGTTCGCCCGCAACCGCGTGGTGGTGCGCGGCGAGGCGATCGCCTTCGAGCAGGTGGTGCGTGAGGCCTATTTCGCGCGGGTGCAGCTTTCCGCCGCCGGCTTCTACGCGACGCCGAAGATCCACTGGAACCGGGCCGAGGGGCAGGGGCGGCCGTTCTACTACTTCGCCTATGGTGCGGCCTGCGCCGAGGTGTCGGTCGACACGCTGACCGGCGAATACACCATCGAGCGGGTCGACGTGCTGCACGATGTCGGCCGCTCGCTCAACCCGGCCATCGACAAGGGGCAGGTGGAGGGCGCCCTCATACAGGGCGTTGGCTGGTTGACCAGCGAGGAATTGTGGTGGGACGACAAGGGGCGGCTGCGCACCCACGCGCCGTCGACCTACAAGATCCCGCTCGCCTCCGACCGGCCGAAGATATTCAACGTCCGCCTCGCCGAATGGTCGGTCAATCGCGAGCGGACCATCAAGCGCTCCAAAGCGGTGGGCGAGCCACCCTTCATGCTCGGCATCAGCGTGTTCGAGGCGCTGGGCATGGCGGTCGCCTCGATCGCGAACTACCGGGAGGCCCCCCGGCTCGATGCCCCGGCGACGCCCGAGCGCGTGCTGATGGCTGTCGAGCGCCTGCGGCGAGGGGGGACGTCATGATCCGGGTCAGGGTCGTGCGGGCGCGTGGTTCGACCCCGCGCGAGGAAGGAGCCGAGATGTTCGTCGGCCGGGACGCAGCGAGCGGCACCATCGGCGGCGGCCATCTCGAATATATGGCCATCGATCGCGCCCGGCAGATGTTGGAGCGCGGCGAGGCCACCGCCAGCATGGACGTGGCGCTCGGCCCGGAGATCGGCCAGTGCTGCGGCGGGCGGGTGGAACTCGCCTTTGACCGTGCCCGGCCGGCGCCCGCCGAGCCCGGCCCGCCGGTACTGATTTTCGGCGCCGGTCACGTCGGGCGCGCGCTGGCAGTGGCGCTGGCGCCGCTGCCGCTGTCGCCACGCCTCATCGATACCCGCGCCGCCGAGCTTTCCCTGGCGCCGGCCCATGTGGCGACCACGCTTTCCGCGCTTCCGGAAGTGGAAATCCGCGCCGCCCCGCCGGGTGCCGCCTATGTCATCCTCACCCATGATCACGCGCTGGATTTCATGCTCGCGGTCGAGGCGCTGAAGCGTGGCGATGCCGGGTATGTCGGAATGATCGGCAGCCGCACCAAGAAGGCGACCTTCCTCAACCACGCCGCCCGCGAGGGTATCGACGCAGGCGCGTTGGTGTGCCCGATCGCGGCGGAGTCTCCGCGCGACAAACGGCCGGAGGTGATCGCCGCCTTCGCCGCCGCCGAGCTCCTGTCGTGCCTGCTGGCGCGGCCGGCCACCCCCGTCGAGGCGATTGCCGCCCCGACCCCTTCCGTCTTCCTTGTCGATTGAGATCCGAGGCACGATGACCAGGACCCTGCTGCGCGGCCGCATTCTCACCTTCCACGCTGATCCGGCCGAGAGCGAGGACAATCATCGCTATATCGAGGACGGTGCGATCCTCATCGATGATGGCCTCATCCTCGCCGTCGGCCCCTATGCCGGCCTGCGCGTGGAGGGTGTGGCAGAGATCGACCATCGGCCGAACCTGATCCTGCCGGGCTTCATCGATCCGCACATCCATTTCCCGCAGGTGCAGGTGATCGCGAGCTGGGGCACGCAGCTGCTCGACTGGTTGAACCGCTACACTTTCCCCGAGGAAAGCCGCTACAGCGATATCGGTCATGCCGAGCGGATGGCCGGCGCCTTTCTCGACCAGCTGGTCGCGCACGGCACCACGACCGCCTGCGCCTTCGCCTCGGCGCATGCGGCAAGTGCGGAGGCGCTGTTTGCTGCCGCCGCTACCCGCGACATGGCGCTGATCGCCGGCAAGGTGATGATGGACCGCAACGCCCCCGAGGGCGCGCGCGACACCGCGCAGTCCGGCTATGACGAGAGCAAGGCGCTGATCGCGCGCTGGCACGGCAAGGGACGGTTGCGCTACGCCATTACCCCGCGCTTCGCCATCACCTCCTCGCCCGAGCAGCTGAAGCTGGCCGGCGCTCTGGCCGGCGAGCACCCGGATCTGCATGTCCAGACCCATCTGAGCGAGAACCTCGCCGAGATCGCCTATACACTGGAGCTGTTTCCGGGAGCCCGCGACTATCTCGACGTCTATGAGGGCGTCGGCCTGCTTGGCCCCCGCACGCTGATGGGGCACTGCCTGCATCTGGAGCCGCGCGAGATCGCGCGCATGGCGGAGACCGGCACGCGGGCGATCTTCTGCCCGACCTCCAATCTCTTCCTCGGCTCCGGCCTGTTCGATGCGCAGGGGCTGCGCGCCGCCGGGGTGGTGTCCGGCGTGGCGACCGATGTCGGCGGCGGCACCTCCTATTCGCTGCTGCAAACCCTGAACGAGGGCTACAAGGTGCTGCAACTGCGCGGGCAGAATATGCATCCGCTCGCGGCCTTTTACTGGGCGACGCGTGGCAATGCGATCGCGCTCGGCCTCGAGGAGCGGATCGGTACGATCGCACCCGGCCGCGACGCCGATCTCGTGGTGCTCGATTGTCGCGCCACGCCGGCGATGCGGCTGCGTGCCGAGCGAATCGAGACGCTGGCGGAGGAACTGTTCCTGCTACAGATCCTCGGCGACGACCGCGCGGTGGCCGAGACCTACATCGCCGGCCGGCCGATGAAGCGGGCGATTGCCGGCTGAGGCGCGGAGCCCCCTCGCTCTCAGGCGAGCAGGTCGGCGAGCCGAAGCCGGGCGATGCGGTCGATCTCGGTGAGGGCGGTTTCCTCTTCCTGCGCCGGCGAATTGTCCAACCGGCGCTCGAAGGCGGTGAGGATGTCGGCCTTGGTCCTGCCCTTCACCGCCATGATGAAGGGGAAGCCGAACTGCGCGCGGTAGGCCTCGTTCAGCGCGGTGAAGCGGGCGAGTTCCTCGTGCGAGAGCCGGTCGAGCCCGGCGCCGGCCTGTTCGCCGGTCGATTCGGCGGTGAGCTCCCCGGCCAGCGCCAGCTTTCCCGCGAGATCGGGATGGGCGAGGATCAGCGCATGCTTCTGCGCGGGGCTGCCACGCGCGGCCGCCGCCGCCATCACTGCTGCGAGACCCTCGGCCGTGTCGGTGGCCGATGACAGCCCGGAATCATAGGCGAGTTCAGCGATCCACGGCGAATGCTCGTAGACGCCGCCGAAGCGTTCGACGAAGAGGGCGCGGGCCAGCCGGCTCGGCTTCCAGCCGCCGTGCGGCGGGTGCCGGCGGATCCAGTGACGGGCGATATCGAGCCGCGTCGCCAGCCACACCTTCTCGTGCCCCTGCACATAGTCGAGGAAGCGCGCCAGTGCCGCGGCGCGGCCGGGCCGCCCGACCAGCCGGCAGTGCAGGCCCACCGACAGCATCTTCGGCGCTCGCTCGCCTTCGGCGTAGAGCAGGTCGAAACTGTCCTTGAGATAGGTGAAGAACTGGTCGCCGGAATTGAAGCCCTGCGGGGTGGCAAAGCGCATGTCGTTGGCGTCGAGCGTGTAGGGCACCACGAGCTGCGGGCCGCGCAGTCCTTCCAGCCAATAGGGAAGTTCGTCGGCATAGGAATCGGCGAGATAGAGAAAGCCGCCTTCCTCCATGCCCAGCCGCAGCGTGTTGACCGAGGTGCGGCCCTGATAGAAACCGAGCGGACGCGTGCCGGTGACCTCAGTGTGGAGGCGGATCGCCTCGGTGATGTCGGCGGCCTCGGCGGCGGCGGGAATGGCGCGGTAGTCGATCCATTTCAGCCCGTGGCTGGCGATCTCCCATCCGGCCTCGCCCATCGCCGCGACCGCGTCCGGGTTGCGCATCAGCGCGGTGGCGACGCCGTAGACCGTGACGGGAATATTCCGTTCGGCGAACAGGCGGTGCAGCCGCCAGAAGCCAGCGCGGGAGCCGAACTCGTAGATCGACTCCATGTTCATGTGCCGCTCGCCGGGCCAGGGCTGGGCGCCGACGATTTCGGACAGGAAGGCTTCGGAGGCGGCATCCCCGTGCAGGATGTTGTTCTCGCCGCCTTCCTCGTAATTGATCACGAACTGTACCGCGACACGGGCACCGCCCGGCCAGTCGGCGAAGGGCGGGGTGCGGCCATAGCCGACCATGTCGCGGGGGTAGTCGGAAGGCGTCATCGGTTCAGCTCCCGCGATAGGTCGAATAGCTCCAGGGCGTCGCCACCAGCGGAACGTGGTAGTGCGCCTGTCCCGCCGCGATGGCGAAGCGGATCGGCACGATGTCCAGGAAGGGCGAAGCCTCCGTGCCGGCGCCGGCACGGAAATAGTCGCCGATGTGGAACAGTAGCTGATAGGTGCCGGGCACCAGCGCGTCGCCTTCCAGCAGCGGCCGGTCGCAGCGCCCGTCCTCATTGGTGCGAGCCTCGGCGATGGTCTCGAAGCCGGCGCCCACGGCGCGCTGGAGCTCGATGCGCACGCCCCGCGCGGGCGTGCCGCGCGTCGTGTCGAGCACATGTGTCGTCAGTCGTCCCATCTGGCGCTTCCCTGCCTGTCGTCCCCGGCTGGGAGAATAGCCTTCCCGTGCGCCGGCACTTTCAATCAATTCGGGAAAGTCTTTCCGGCCTCCGGCCCGCCGCGACTCCCACCCAGCGGCGGAGCGATTTTTCCCGTTCGGTTGAAAGTCCTCCCTGCTTTCCGACGCTATCGCAAGGCCGCGCTTGCGCTATTCCTAATCCATCAGCCGGGGAGGAATGTCCGCATGGAAAGCGTCGTCGTCGAATGGGTGTCGCTGATCACGCGCTGGACCCACATAACGGCCGGCATCGCCTGGATCGGCTCGTCCTTCTATTTCATGCATCTCGACGCGGCGCTGCGCGGCATTCCGGAGATTCCAGCCGGCAAGGGCGGCGAGGCCTGGGAGGTGCATGGCGGCGGCTTCTACCAGGTGCGCAAATATCTTGTCGCGCCCGACCGCCTGCCGGACCATCTGATCTGGCACAAATGGCAGGCCTACAGCACCTGGCTGAGCGGCATCTTCCTGCTGGGCTGGATCTATTATCTTGGCGCCGAGCTCTATCTCATCGACCCCTCGGTGCGGGTGCTGACGCCGCTGACGGCGGCGGGGATCGGCTTCGGCTCGCTGCTGGTGGGCTGGCTGGTCTATGACGGGCTGGTGCGCTCAAAGCTGGCGAAGCACGAGATGGCGCTGGCCGCCGTCGGCTTCGTGTTCATCGTGTTCATGGCGTGGTTCTACCAGCAAATGTTCTCCGGCCGCGGTGCGCTGATTCATACCGGCGCGCTGATCGGCACGATGATGGTCGGCAATGTGTTCCTCAACATCATGCCGAACCAGCGCAAGGTGATCGCCGATCTGGTGGCCGGGCGCCTGCCGAACCCTGCCTATGGCAAGCAGGCCAAGACGCGCTCGACGCACAACAACTACCTGACCTTGCCGGTGCTGTTCCTGATGCTGTCGAGCCATTTCGCGCTGGTCTTCACCTCACCCTACGCCTTCGTCATCGTCGGGCTGGTGCTGGTGGCGGGCGCGCTGGTGCGCGTGTTCTACAATATCCGTCACGCCGGCAAGAGCGATCCCTGGTGGACGTGGGGTGTCGCCGGCCTGTGCATCGCCGCCGCGATCGCCATCTCCGCCCTCTCGGCCCCCGCCGCGCGCGAGGCGCTGAGCCTCGATGCGCTGCCCGATCCCATCGAGGTGGCGGGGCTGCCGCCGGCGCCGGAAGAGATCGTCGGTATCGTGCAGGGCCGCTGCGCCATGTGCCATGCCGCGACCCCGGCCTGGCCGGGCCTCACCGTCGCGCCGAAGGACGTGCGCTTCGATACGGCCGAGGAGATCGAGCGGTGGAAGCCGGTCATCGGCCTCTATGCCGGGCGCACCAACGCCATGCCGCCCAACAACGTCTCCGAGATCACGCCCGAGGAGCGCCACGCGCTCGCCCAGTGGGCGCTCCTGCCGTGAGCATGGGCATAGGTACGGCCATTGCCGCTCGGCTGGAGGCGCTCGCCGCGATCACCGACGAGCCCGGCCGCCTGACCCGGCTCTATCTCTCCCCCGCTCATCGCCGCGCCGCCGACCTCGTCGCCTCCTGGATGGAGGAGGCCGGCATGCGCGCGCGGATCGACGCTGTCGGCAATGTGGTCGGCCGCTATGAGGGGACGGACCCAGCGGCGAAGACGCTGCTCATCGGCTCGCATATAGACACGGTGCGCAATGCCGGGCGCTTCGACGGCATGCTCGGCGTCGTCGCCGCCATCGAGCTGGTCGGCCGGCTCGCCGCGCAAGGGCGCCGGCGGCCCTTCGCTATAGAGGTGGTGGCGTTCGGCGATGAGGAGGGCGTACGCTTTGCGAGCGCGCTCGGCGGCTCGCGGGCGCTGGCGGGCCGGTTCGATCCGGCCCTGCTGGACGAGCGCGACGAGAACGGCGTCTCGCGCCGCGAGGCGCTGGTCGCCTTCGGCTGCGACCCCGCACGCATTGCGCTGGAGGCGCGCAATCCCGCCAATGTGCTCGGCTATGTCGAGATGCATATCGAGCAGGGGCCGGTTCTCGAGCGCGAGGGCCTCGTGGTCGCGGTGGTGACGGCGATCAACGGCGCCAGCCGGGGCCGCGTGCGTGTGAGTGGGGAGAGCGGCCATGCCGGCACGGTGCCGATGGCGTTGCGCCACGACGCGCTGGCTGCCAGCGCCGAAATGGTGCTTGAAGTGGAGCGCCTCGGTGCCACAACGCCGGATCTCGTAGCCACCGTGGGGCGGCTGGAGGGCGAGGACGCGGCGCCGAACACCGTGCCGGGCGCGGTTTCCTTCACGCTCGACATCCGCAGCCCCGACGATGGCGTGCGCCATGCGGCGGTCACAGCGCTCAGCCGGTCGATCGCGGCCATCGCCGAGCGGCGAGGCGTAGCCGCGCGCGTTGATATCGGCTACGAGGCGCCGGCGGCGCCGTGCGACGCGCGGCTCCAGGTCGGGCTTGCCGACGCGCTGGCGCGGCTGGGGCTGCCGCTGCGGCGCATGCCGAGCGGGGCGGGGCACGACGCCATGGCCTTCTCGGGCCGCCTTCCGTTCGCGATGCTGTTCGTGCGCTGCCGCGACGGCATCAGCCACAACCCCGCGGAGTATGCCGCGCCGAAGGACATCGAGACCGGCGCGCGCGTGCTCGCCGATTTCATCGACCACCTCGACACCTGATTGCATCGGAGAGAACAGAATGACCCGCGTGAAAGTGACGGCCGGCCCCTACACCTTCTTCGGCCACCTCGAGGAAAAGGCGGCCCCGAAGACGGTCGCCGCCTTCAAGGCGCGCATGCCGTTCGTCAGCAAGATCATCCATGTGCGCTGGAGCGGGGAAGGCGTGTGGGTGCCGCTCGGCGATCTCGATTTCGGCGTCAGCTTCGAGAACAATACCTGCTATCCCTCGCCGGGGCAGGTCGTGCTTTATCCCGGCGGCGTGTCGGAGACCGAGCTGTTGCTGGCCTATGGCAATGTGGCCTTCGCCTCCAAGGCCGGTCCTCTGTCCGGCAACCACTTCCTCACCCTCACGGAAGGGCTGGAGAACCTCTACACGCTCGGCCGCAAGACGCTTCTGGAAGGCCAGCAGGACATCCGCTTCGAGCTGGTCTGAGCGTTCGGCCCGGAAGGGGCCGCGCCAGCGTCGATGGACGGGCCGCCATTTTCCTCGGGATCATTCCGTTGCGAGACGGGTCTTCGAGGAAGTGGCGGGCGTGCCCCGCAACTGTTCCAGCACGGTGAAGAAGGCCGGGACGAACAGCACCGCGAGCCCCGTGGAGGCCAGCATGCCGCTCACCACGGCGATGCCGAGCGATACGCGGGCGCCGGCGCCCGCCCCCGAGGCGAACACCAGCGGCAGCATGCCGAAGATGAAGGCGAAGGAGGTCATCAGGATGGGGCGGAACCGCAGGCGCGACGCCTCGATGGCGGCTTCCGCGATGTCCATCCCTTCCATGCGCTTCTCGCGGGCGTACTCGACGATGAGAATGGCGTTCTTGGCCGCCAGCGCGATGAGCAGCACGATGCCGATCTGCGTATAGAGGTCGTTCGGCAGGCCGGTGATCCCCAGCGCCGCCACCGTGCCGAGCAGAGTGAGCGGCACGGCGAGGATGACCGCCAGCGGCTGCAGCCAGCTCTCGTACTGGCCGGACAGCACGAAATAGACCAGCACCAGCGCGATGCCGAAGACATAGTAGATCTGGTTGCCGACCAGCTTCTCCTGATAGGACATGCCGGTCCACGCCGTGCCCATGGACGAAGGCAGGGAATAGGCGGCGACCTGGCTCATCAGCGTCATCGCCTGGCCGGAACTGAAGCCCGTCGCCGGGCTGCCGGTGATCTGCGCCGCCGGGTAGAGATTGTACAGGGTGATCAGCGGGGGGCCGACTTCGTCGACGAAATGCGCAACCTGGCCGAGCGCGACCATCTCGCCATTGGCGCCCTTCACCTTGAGATTGAGGATGTCGCCGGGCTGAAGGCGGAACGGCGCGTCGGCCTGCACATAGACCTGGAAGACATAATTGAAGCGGGTGAACTGGTTGACATAGGACGAGCCGACATAGGCCTCCAGCGCCGAGAACACCTGGCCGACCGTCAGGCCGTAGGTCTCCGCTTTCACCCGGTCCACTTCCAGCCGCAGCTGCTTGACCTTGCCGCGGAAATTGGTCCCGACATGGGAGAGGCTGGTCTGGGTGGCGGCGGCCTCGACGACATCATTGGCGGCGTTCTGCAGGGCGGAGAAATCCGAGCTGCCATCCTTCATCTCCACCATCATGGCGAAGCCGGAGGAGTTGCCGATGCCCTGTATCGGCGGCGGCATCATCACCATCGCCTCGGCGGTGCCGAGATCGTCCAGCATGGCGCGCACCTTGCCGCCGATGCTGGCGGCGCTAAGCGCGCTCGTCTTGCGCTCGCTCCAGTCCTTCAGCACGACATAGAGCATGCCGGTGTTGTAGAGCGCGGTATTGTTGTCCAGCGGCGAGATGCCGGAGACGCCGATCACGCTGTCTATGCCCTCGAGCGGCCGGATCTTCGCGACCGCAGTGGCCACCACCGCCTCCGTGCGCTGGGCAGAGGCCGAGTCCGGCAGGTTCAGACTGACGATGAAATAGCCCTGGTCTTCGCTCGGCAGGAAGGCGGTCGGCACCTGTGACAGGCTGTAGAGGGCGAGGGCGATGAGGACGAGGCCGGTGAGGCTGGTGAGGACGGCGACGCGCACCAGGCGGCGCACCAGCGCGACATAGAGCGCCTCGGTGCAGCCATAGGCGGCGTTGAAGGCGCGGTAGAGGATGTTGCGCTGCTCCGGCGGCGTGGAGGGGCGCAGCCACAGCGCGCACTGGGTCGGCTTCAGCGTCATCGCGTTGACCGCCGAGATGACCGCCGTGGCGGCGATGACCAGCGCGAACTGCTGGTACATCTTGCCGGTGAGGCCGGACATCATCGAAGCCGGCAGGAACACCGCCATCAGCACCAGCGTGATGCCGATGATCGGGCCGGTGAGTTCCGACATCGCCTTGATGGCGGCCTCGCGGCTCGACATGCCGCCGTCCATGTGGCGCGCCACGCCCTCGACGATGACGATGGCGTCGTCCACCACGATGCCGATCGCCAGCACCAGGGCGAACAGGCTGGTGGTGTTGATGGTGTAGCCGAGCAGGGCCATGGCGGCGAAGGCGCCGATGATGGTCACCGGCACGGTGGTCGCCGGCACCAGCATGGCCCGCCAGTCCTGGAGGAAGACGAGGATGACCGCGAGCACCAGCACCGCCGCGATGATCAGCGTCTCATAGACCTCATCCACCGAGGCACTGACGAATTTGGTGCTGTCGAACGAGACCTTGTAGTCGAGCCCCGCCGGGAACAAGGCGCCGAGCTCCTTCATCTTGGCGTTCACCTCTTCGGCGACGCTGAGCGCATTGGCGCCGGTGAGCTGGGAGATGGCGATGGCGGCGGAGGGCTTGCCGTCCAGCGTCGCCGTATGGCCATAGGTGGCCGCGCCGAGCTCGACACGCCCGATGTCGCCGATGCGCACGATCCGGCCGCCGCCCTCGTCGGCCACCTTGACGACGATGTTCTCGAAGTCCTTCGCCTCGTTGAACCGCCCGGTGACGTTGATGACGTACTGGAAGTTCACTGTGGACGGCGTCGGCGGTGCGCCGACCATGCCGGCGGTGACCTGCGTGCTCTGTTGCTGGATGGCGGCGGTGACGTCGGCCGGCGTCAGGCCGTAGGTTTGCAACCGGTCCGGGTCGAGCCAGATCCGCATGGCGTAGCTGCCGGAGCCGAGCACCGTGACCGAGCCCACGCCGGGCAGTCGCGCCAGCTCGTTCTCGAGACTGATGGTCGCGTAGTTGGCGAGGAACAGATTGTCGTAGCGCCCGTCCTGCGAGGTGAGGTTCACGAATTGCAGGATCGAGGTCGACTTCTTCTGGACATTCAGCCCCTGCGTCGAGACCGCGCTCGGCAGTTGTGCGGTGGCGAGCGACACGCGGTTCTGCACCAGCACCTGCGCCATATCAGGGTCGGTGCCGATGTCGAAGGTGATCACCAGCGAATAGCTGCCGTCATTGCCGCTGGTCGACTGCATGTAGATCATGCCCTCGACGCCGTTGACCTGCTGCTCGATCGGCAGCGCCACCGTGTCCATCACGGTGCGGGCGCTGGCGCCGGGATAGGTCGCGGTCACCGAGACGGTGGGCGGCACCACATCGGGATATTGCGACACCGGCAGGCTGGTGAGCGACAGCGCGCCCAGCAGCACGATCAGCAGGGCCAGCGTGTTGGAGAGCACCGGCCGTTCGATGAAGAAGCGCGAAAGCATGGGTCCGCCTCGGAACTGGCCGGATGTCAGGGGGTCTTGGGCACACTCGCGGGTGTCGAAGCGGGAGATGCCTGCGGGAGCGTGGCCATGGCGCCGGCGACGGGTGTGACGCTCTTGCCGGCGACCGCGCGCTGGAGCGAACCGATGACCACCTTGTCGTCGGCGTTCAGGCCCTTGGTGATGACGCGCAGCTGTCCCTCGACCGGGCCGGTGGTGACGGAGCGCTGTTCCACCAGATTGTCGGTGCCGACCACCATCACATAGCTGCCGGTCTGGTTGGCCTGCACTGCGGTGTCGTCGACGAGCAGCGCGTTGTCGATCCTGCCGATCGGCACGCGCACCCGCACGAACTGGCCGGGGATCAGCTCGACGTCCTTGTTGGGCAGCGCGGCGCGCATTTGCAGCGTGCCGGTGGCGCCGTCGAGCTGCGGGGCGATGTAGTCGATCCTACCGGCATATTTGTAGGTCGCCTCCCCGGCGAGGGCGATCTCGACCGGCGGCTCGACCCGGCTCTCGCGGACATCGCGCAGCGTCTTGCCCTGCGCCGCCAGGGCATCGCGCATGGCGATCTGCTGCTGCTCGCTCATGTTGAAATAGACGTGGAGCGGATCGACCCGAAGGATGGTGGCGAGCTTGGTCGGGCCCGAGGAGCCGACGAGCGATCCGACATCGACGAGGTGGCGCGTCACTACCCCGTCGAAGGGCGCGCGGATAGTGGTGTAGTCATAGGAGAGCTGGGCCAGGGCGAGGCTGGCCTCGTTGGCCGCCACCTGCCCCTTGGCGGCGTCGAGCGTGGCGCGGGCGTCGTCGACGCTGCGCTGGCTCGACACCTGCTTCTGGCCGAGGTCGGCCTGCCGGTCGAATTCGGTCTGCGCATTGGCCGCCTTGGCCTGCGCAATGGCCAGCTCCGCCTGTTGCAGCGCGACCTGGTCGCGGTACTGATCCTTCTCGATCTCGAACAGCACCCGGTCCTTGCGTATCGCCTCGCCGTCGCGATAGCCGATGAGGGTGAGATAGCCCTGCACGCGCGCTTCGAGATTCACCTCCTGCGAGGGGGCGGTCTTGCCGGTGAATTCGGCATAGAGCGTCACCGGGGCCTGGATCGGCGTGGCGACTGTGACCTTGGCCGGCGGGGGCGCGGCGAAGGTGTTTTGTTCATTGCAGCCTGCGAGCAGGAGGGCGCCGGCGACGGCGCCGAGCAGGGAGGCGCCAGCGGCGTGCCGGCGCGAAGGACCGGATCTCTGAATCATCTAGGCCGGATCCTTTCGCAGCCGCGTCCTCTGGCGGATGTCCGCCAAGCCCCGCCCGACACCCGACTCGTCCCGGTACACGGTACTATAGTGACATTCCTGTCGTCCAAAGGGCTGATGCGGCCGCTGCGTGGTTGCATCGGCACCCGCAACACACCTTACGCGCCCTATCATACGACTTCGCGAACGCCCGGCGCGGTGATGAAACCGTCGAGCTTGTGGATCCGGCGCGCCCATATCAGCAGGCGCGGAAACTCCTCCATGCCGAGGCCGAAATCCGCGGAGAGCGCTACCGCCGGGAAGACGGCGACATCGGCGATCGTCGGGTTCGCGCCAGTGAGGAACGCCTCACCGTCGAGGTGGCGCCGGATCAACTGCCCTTCCAGCAGCCGAAACGCCTGCCGGGCGGCCTTGAAGGCATCCCTGTGGCCCGGCACCAGGCCGAGCATCGATTCGAGCCGGGCCTCCTCGGCGGCCTTGAGGTCTCCCGCCGCGAAGGCGAGCGTGTCGAACACCGCCGCCCGGGTCGCCGGATCCGCCGGAAGCCATGTGCCGCTGGTGTCATGGCGCTCGGCGAGATGCACCAGCATCGCCTCCGGCCGGGTCAGGACGACGGCGCCATCTACCAGGGTCGGCACGGTGCCGGCCGGGTTCAGTTCCCGGTAGGCGGGCGCGTCATTGCCGTTTCCCGGCAGGATGGCGACGGTCGGCCGCTCATAGCGCAGGCCGAGAAGGCTGAGGAAGAGACGCACCTTGTAGGCGTCCGCCAGCAGGTCGTGATTGTACAGGACGAGGCTCATCGCCTTCACGCCTCCGCATATTCATAGGAGCCGTAACGCAGCGACTTGGCCTTCAGCCAGCGTCGATAGGCGACGGAAGAGAGGTCGGCGCGGGTGGGGATTTCCGCGCGGGGATCGAGCGGCAGCTTCCGGGGGCGCTGGTTCTCCAGGATCATCCGGTCCTGCAGGAAGATCTTCTGCTGGAACATGATGATGTCCTTGTCGGTGTTCACCTGGTCGATCACCACCATCAGCGGATAGGCGATGGAGCGGTCGGCCTCGACCGGCTGGATGAACAGCGCGATGGCGTCGAACCGCTCCGGCGCTTCGGGGCAGGTCTTGTAGAGCAGCACGTTGAACGGCGTCACCACGCGGTAGACGTAATGGCTGGTCTGCCCGCCGGTGGAGGTGGCGGCCGCGAGCGGCTGCCAGAATCGGCAGTTGGTCGCCCACACCTCGTCCACCTCGGTGCGGATCTCGGCCTGGTACTGTTCGACCTCGGGCTTGTCGAGCGCGCCGAGAATGTCGGTATGGACGAAGGGAAAATGCGCCATGTCGAGGAAGTTCTCGACCAGCCGCAGGCCGGAGGCGGCGACTTCCACCATGCCGCAGGTGACGAGGCGGCGATCCGGCTCCAGCGCCTCGTCGAGCGGGAAGATGTCGCGGTTGGGGGCGCCGAAACTGGTCCAGATGAAGCCGTAGCACTCGCGGACGCGGCAGAGGCGCCCGTCATCGGCGCCGCCGACCATCTTCACGAGGGCGGTTCCGTCCGGCGCCCGCGTGATCGCGATATCCTGCCCGAGCAGGCGCGTCGCACGGGGGGCCTGCGGCGTCACGTCGGCACCGATGCCGACGACGTACCAGTCATTGAGGGCGGCTTGGTCGGTCGTCAGGGTCACGAGCGTCACTCCGCAGCGAGAAGGGATTGGGTTTCGACCTGATGGCGCAGCTGCGCGGCGAAGGCGGCGGCTTCCTTCAGTCGGCCATAGGGGGCGATCACATGCACCCGGCAGCGGTTCTCGACCACCGGCTGCACCTCGGCATGGAAGCCGGTCGGCAGCGCCAGCCCGGCGCAGAGGGCGTCGGCGGCGACGTCGATGGTGACGCTCGCGGCGCCCTGCCAGTCGCCCGCCGGGGCTTCGGGCGTCTCCGTGCCGGCACCGATCCGCAGCCAGACAAGACCGGCCGCTTCCGCGGTCGGGTAGGCATCCGTGGTGATGGTCTTGGGCGGCACGAGGTCGGGATGGGCGGGAATATGCTCGCAGCCGCCGTCCAGCCGGTAGCGCCAGCCATGATACAGGCACGACAGCGTGTCGCCGCGCACGAAGCCGAAGGAAAGCCGCATGCCGCGATGCGGGCAACGGTCGACCCAGGCCCGCACGGCGCCGCTTTCCCCGCGCCAGACCACGATCTCGCGGCCGCCGAGGATGACGGGCAGGGGCTGCCCGACCGGCACGTCGCGCGACAGCGCGACCGCATGCCAGCCTTCGCGCAGCGGCGTTACGGGGTGATCGCTATAGGTTTCTGTCGTCATGACGCGGTTCCATCAGCGGCGGCGATAGGCAATGCCGAGAGCGGCGGGTTCCAGTGAGGTGGAGCGGAACGCCGCCATCAGGGCGAGGGAGACGAGATAGGGGGCGGCCAGCAGCAATTGCTCGGGCAGGAAGCTGCCGCTGACGCGACTCTGGATGGCGAGCGCCTCCAGGGCGGCGAAGAACAGCACGGCGATCAGCACCCGGCCGGGCCGCCAATTGCCGGCGATCAGCGCCACCACCACCAGCCAGCCGCGCCCGCCGGTGAAGTCGGGCACGAAGCGGTCGGAGAAGGCGAGCATGAGGAAGCCGCCGGCTAGCCCGGTCATCGCGCTGGCGAACAGCAACGCGCCGATCTGCCCGCGCTGCACATTGACTCCGCGCAGATCCAGCGCTTCCGGGTTCTCCCCGAGGCAGCGCAGTTCCAGCCCCGGCCGGGTCCGCTCGAGGAACCACCAGACCAGCGGGACGGCCAGGAAGGCGAGGAACGTCATCCAGTGGAGGCCGGCAAACGGACCTTCGGTGATAGCCGGCAGGCTGCGGAAGGTCGGCACGCCCTTGCCCTGCAGGCCGGCGCGGAACCAGAACAGCGTGACGCCGGAGGCGAGCAGGTTGAGCGCCAGCCCGGTGACGAACTGGTCGAGCCGGAACAGCACGCAGAGCACGCCGTTGAGCGCCCCCGTCAGCAGCGCCGCCGCGACGGCGGCCGCCAACGCCAGCCCCGGCGACTGGGTCAGCACCATCACGACATAGGCGATATAGGCGGCGATCAGCATGGTGCCCTCGACCGCCATGTTCCAGATGCCGGCGCGCTGGGCCACCAGCTCGCCCATGGCGGAAATCAGCAGCGGCGTCGCCATCTTCAGCGCCGCGATCAGCATGGCGAGGAGGATCGTCCCGCTGAGGAGGTCGCTCATGCCGGCATCTCCTTTTCGCGGCGGGCGCGGACCAGTTGGTAGCCGCTGGCGATCTCGGCGAGCAGGAAGGCGATCAGCGCGATGCCCTGCATCGCCGTGACGAGGGAGGAGGGGATGTCGGCGACCACGCGCATCGTCAGCCCGCCGGCGGCCAGCCCGCCGAAGAACAGCGCCGCGACCAGCGTGCCGGGCGCCGAATTGCGGCCGATCAGGGCGATGACGATGCCGGTATAGCCGAGGCCCGCCAGCGCATCGGGCCGCAGCCGGTGGGCTTCGCCGAGAATCTGGCCGATGCCGGCAAGCCCTGCCAGCGCGCCGCTTCCCGCCATCACCACCAGCACCAGCCGCCCCGCATCCACCCCGCGCGCCACCATGGCGCGGGGATTGAGGCCGAAGCCGCGGATCTCGAAGCCGAGGCGGGTCCAGCGCAGCGTGATGCCGATGAGGATGGTGAGGATGAGCGCGAGCACAGCGCCCATATGCACCTTGGTCAAGCCCGGCAGCAGCGGCAGGAACAGGCCGTCGGCGAGCGTGGTGGATTGCTGGTAGGAGACGGTCTGTCCGACATCGCCCCATATCCCTGGCTGCAACAGCCAGGACAGCAGGTAACCGACGCAGTAATTGAGCAGCACCGTCGAGATGATGACGTTGACGCGGAAGCGCACGTCGAGCACGCCGGAGATCAGCCCGAGCAGCGCCCCGCCGGCCATGCCGGCCAGCAGCGCGACGAGGATGCCCGCAGGTCCCGACAGGCCGAACCACAGCACCGCGCCATAGCCGGCAATGGCGCCGGACACCATCTGGCCTTCCTGGCCGATGCTCCAGATGCGGGCGCGGAAGGCGATGGCCGCGGCGAGCCCGGTGAAGACGAGCGGGGTCGCCTTGGCGAGCGTGTTGCCGATGGCGGCCTTGCTCCCGAGCGCGCCGGTCAGCAGCGCCGCGAAAGCGGCCTGTGGCGAGCCGCCGACCGAGAGCACGAGCAGGCCGCTCAGGCCGAGAAAGGCCAGCACGGCCGCGGCGTAGCAGGCAAGCGTCCACAGGGCGGCGCGTTCATTGCGGGGAGTGAGCTTCATGCGGGTTTCCCCGCCATCATCGCCCCGACCTCGGCAAGGCTGGTCGTGGAAGCCTCGACCACACCGACGACACGGCCCTTGAAGAACACGGCGATGCGGTCGCACAGGCCGATGAGGTCCTCCGCCTCCTCCGAGGCGAGGATGACGGCGGCGCCGCGCTCGGCCGCCTCGGTCAGCCGCTCATAGAGGAAGGCGACGGCGCCGACGTCGAGCCCGCGCGCCGGCTGGTTGGCGATGAGCAGGCAGCGCCCACGCTCGATCTCCCGCGCGGCGACGACGCGCTGCGCATTGCCGCCGGACAGCGCCCGCGCCGGCGTGTCGGGCCCGGCCTGCCGGATGGCGAAGTGCTCGATCGCGCTGCGGGCGAAGGCCGCCATGCGCCGGCGCGACAGCAGCGGGCCGCGCCCCAGCCGACCGGTGCGGTGCCAGCCGAGCGCCATGTTCTCGGCGATGGAGAAGTCGCCCACCAGCGCATCCCCATAGCGATCCTCGGGGATGGAGCCGACACCGGCGCGCATGCGCGCGGCGGGCGAGGCATGGGTCATGTCGGCGCCGGCGATCATCACCCGGCCGGCCATCGGCCGGGCAAGACCGACCAGGGAATCGAGGAATTCACGCTGCCCGTTGCCGGCCACCCCGGCAATGCCCAGCACCTCGCCGGCCTGCACGCGCAGCGGCGGCCCTTCGAGCCGGAAATCGTGTCGGGGGCCGGGCACGGCCAGCCCCTCGACCTCCAGCATCACCTCGCCCTTCCGGCGGGCCGCGCGGGCGGGAGGCGGGGGCGGCTCGGCTCCCATCATCAGCGCGGTCAACCGGGTCGGTGTGACCTCGTCCGGCCGCACCGTCGCCACCGCCCGGCCGCGGCGCAGCACGGTGATGCGGTCGGCGGCCATGACTTCGCTGAGCTTGTGCGAGATCAGGATCACCGTCAGCCCGTCGCCGCGCAGGCGATCGATCGCGGTGAAGAGGCGCTGCGATTCAGCCGGCGTGAGCACGGCGGTCGGCTCGTCGAGGATGAGCAGCCGGACGTCGCGATACAGCGCCTTGAGGATCTCCACCCATTGCCGCTCGCCGATCGCCAGCTGGGCGACGGGCGTGTCCGCGCCGATGGACAATCCCAGCCGGCGACAGAGCTCGTCGAAGCGCGCGCGAGCCTTGCCCATGTCGAAGCGCAGCGCGCCGCGCTCGGTGCCGAGCAGCAGGTTTTCCAGCACGGTGAAGCGCTCGACCAGCGAGAAATGCTGGCGGCAGATGCCGATGCCGGCGTCGAGCGCATCGGCGGGCGTGGCGAACTCCACCTCGCGGCCATCGAAGACGATGGCGCCGGAATCAGGCCGGTGAAAGCCGGTGAGGCAGGCGGACAAGGTCGACTTGCCCGCCCCGTTCTCGCCGAACAGGCAGTGAAGCTCGCCCGCGCGGACGTCGAACGTCAGCTGGTCGTTGGCCACCGTCGCGCCGAATCTCTTCGACAGCTGGCAGACTTCGAGGAGCTTCATGGAGCGGCCTTCCGCGGTTCAGCCTGCCTTCGGCTCGGAAACGTCGAGCGGCACCTTGAGGCTGCCGTCGATGATCTTCGCCTTCAGTTCCTCGATCTTCTGCGCCGTGCCGGGCGGCAGGCGGGCGTCAAGGCCGTGATAGGGCGCGAGGGCGGTGCCTCCCTGGGCGAGCGGGAACCATACCGGCTCCTTGTTGCCGTCATAGGGCTTGCCTTCCGCCTTGTGCGCCCACCAGGCGTTCACGATGCGGCGCACGTCGGGGTCCCACACCGCGACGGAGGAGCTGACCACGACTTCCGGCGCTGCCGCGTTCTCGTCAGAGAAGTTGCCGAAGCAAAGAATGTTCTTCTCGACGCAGGGCTGGAAGTTGGCGGCGAGCTGGTAGATGAAATCGGCGCCCTCCGCCATCTGCGCATTGGCCAGCTGGGCCGCCTTCGGCGGGTCGTACCAGGACTGCACGAAGGCGACCTTGGTCTTGATGTCCGGGCGCACCGAGCGGGCGCCGGCGAAATAGGCGTTCAGGCTGTCATTGACGTCGTCGGCGGGAAAGGTGCCGACCGCGCCGATCACGCCGGTCTTGCTGGACAGGCCGGCGATGACGCCGAGCAGATATGCCGATTCATGAACGCGCTTATAGGCCCAGTACTGGTTGCCGCCGAGACCCTCATTGCCGGAGCCGGAGACGACGAAGAGGATTTCGGGATAGGCGTCCTTCAGCTTCTTCACCTGGTCGGAATAGGTGGAGTGCGCCCAGATGACGTCGAAGGCACCGCTTTCGGCATAGAGCCGCATCGCCTCGCCAGCCTCGTCGCCCCATAGCGGATCGCTGGCCTTCCAGCTCACCTCGAGCCCGTGCGGCTTTTCCGCCTTCAGGCGCTCAAGCGCGGCGATGAGCGTCGCCTCCCACCCATTTTCCACGCCCGAGACGAGGATCAGGCTGATCCGCAGCTGGGTCGGGTCGGCCGCGCGGGCGGCCGGCATGCCGGCGATGAGGGACGCAGCGATCATGCTGGCACCGAGCGTGAAATCGCGACGCGTGATCGCGGGAAGCGTCTTCGGCATGCGTCTTCTCCTTGGGGGTGAAAGAGGGGCGTCAGAGGTCCAGGACGAGCAGGTCGGAAAGCGAGCGGGAGCAGCAGGGTGTCATAAGGTCGCCGCGCTGGCGTTCCTGCGGCGACAGATAGCTGTCGCGATGATCGGGAACGCCGCCGAGCACGCGTGTGAGGCAGACGCCGCACATGCCCTGTTCGCAGGAGGTCTCGGGGACCACACCTACCTGCGCGAGGGCGTCGAGCAGGGAGGCGCCGGCCGGGACCTCGACGTCGAGCCCGCTGCGGGCGAGGCGGACGGTGAAAGCGTCGTCACCGCTGCGGGCCGCGGCCGGCGCGAAGCTCTCCGTGTGGATGGCCGCGGGCGGCAGGCCGGCCGCGAGCGCGCCGGTGGCCGCATTCATGAAGCCCGCCGGTCCGCAGACATAGGCATGCGTGCCGGCGGGAAGGCCGGCGGCCAGGGCCGTGAAATCGAGCCGCTGATCGGCCGGTCCGTCGTCGAGGTGAAGCCGTGCGCGGTCTCCCGCCGCCGCCTCGATCTCCGCCAGCAAGGGCGCGGCGGCGCGCGTGCGGCAGCACAGATGCAGTTCGAAGGAACGGCCGAGCGCTTTGAGCCGCGCCGCCATCGACAAGAGCGGCGTCACGCCGATGCCGCCGGCGAGGAGCAGGCTGTGCGGGGCGTCCTCGTCCAGCGCGAAGGCGTTGCGCGGCAGGCCGATCCGCGCGATGGCGCCGGGGTGAAGCGTATCGTGCACGGCGCGCGAGCCGCCGCGTCCGGCCTCTTCGCGCAGCACCGCGATGCGGTAGCGCGCCCGGTCCGCCGGGTCGCCAAAGAGCGAGTAGCAGCGCGTCTTGCCCGGCTCCACTTCCAGTTCGACATGCGCGCCGGCGGTGAAGCCGGGCAGGGCGGCGCCGTCGAGCGCGACGAGATCGAAGCTCGCCACGCGCTCGGCGACGTCATGGCGCCGCTCCACGCGGACGGAAAGGAAATCGCGCGCCGTCATCGCTCAGCTCGTCAGCGGCGCGCCGAGGCCGAACTTGCCGACCAGCGCACGGCGATATTCGATCGACAGGCGATCGGCCGGGATATGGATCTCGTCGCGCAGGTCGAGCGGCAGGTCTTCCGGTCGCTGCTCCTCCACCATCGGTTTGTCTTCGGCATTGATGATGTGCGCGTCGCGCGTCCACAGCTCCGGATCGGGATTGCCGCTGGTGTCCGTCACCACCTGGAAGATCCGCGTCTCGTGCGCCGAGACCGGACAGACCGTGTCGGCGAAATAGTGCACGAAGTCGGAATCCTGCGGCTCGACCGCGATGATGGTGGAGAACGGAAAGGTCAGATCGTAGCGATAGACCACCTGCCGCCGCTCCGCCTCGATCCCGTCCGGGAAGCGGTTGCCGCCTTCGAGATAGGGAATCCAGAAGGACAGGCCGTGGGCGGTGTGCGTCACCTCGTAATGCGGCGCGGCCCAGTCGGTGTCGCCGCCGAAGCTCTGCGTGTGCACCCAGGGAAAATGGGCGATGTCGTTGAAATTCTCGACATGCCGGCTGGCCGCCGCCATCCAGGTGTCGACCGGCATGAACAGCTTGGAGAAGGCCGGATTGCCGATTCCCGGCCATTCCGGCAGCGGCCAGATCGGCTCGCCGGAGAGGCAGACCCAGATCAGCCCGTAGCGCTCCTGCGAGAGCACGGTCTGCAGCTTCAGGCGCGGCGGGATGGGCGCAACGGGGTTGGCGACCGAGGGAATGCGGGTGCAGCGGCCTTCGCCATTGAACGACAGGCCATGCATCGGGCAGACGATCTCGTCGCCCTTGATGAATCCGCGCGACAGCCGCGTGCCGCGATGCGGGCATAGGTCGCGTGCCACGGTGATGCCGTCGCCGGTGCGATAGAGCACCAGATCGACGTCCAGCAGGCGCGCGGCGTGCGGCTTGTCGGGGGTGACTTCGTGGAGGAACGCCACGGGATGCCAGAAGCCGGCGAGAATGTGCCAGTCGCTTTCCCGGAACGTGCAGCCACGGGGCAGCGGGGAGGCTGCCCTCGAACTATCAGTCGCGAGGAACATGATGTTTGCGTCCATGCGGCCGCTTCAGCCGGCCTGTTGTTTGACATTAATCAAATCCGCATGGACCGGAATGCTCGCGAATGGGAAAAACATATCTGAAATTAATCTGCCGTCTTTGGAGGCACTCCAAGGCGGGTGACGCACGGAAAATCAATGCGTTGCATTAGCTGAAGGGAGGTGGGGCGCCGGCGTGTAGTCATTATTTCAGCGACCATTCGCGAATGTGCCTAAAATTGCACGTCCTCGGCCAACCCCGACTCGAGCGTGGATTGCAGGAAGCCGCGCGCCTTGCGCAATTCGCGCGGGGTGAGCCCGCTGAGTTCCTTGATCGCCCGCGACAGGTGGTAGGCGGACTTGTAGCCGCACTGGTCGGCCACCTCCGCCAGCCCCAGGCTGGAGCGCTGAACGAGGTCGATCGCCTTGCGGGTGCGCAGCTCCCAGACATAGCGCATCGGCGTGATGCCGAGCTGGCGGCGAAACGCCGTCACCAGATATTCCGGCGTCACCCCGGCGGCAGAGGCGAGATCGGCCAGGTCGCACGGGCCGACATAATGGCGCTCCGCATGGTTGCGCGCCTTCAGCACACTGGCCGAGAGCGTGGACTTCTCCCCGAGACCGGCCTCGATCGCATGGGCATAGAACAGCGCCTCGCCCAGCGCGTTGCGCAGCTGGTTGGCCAGCGCCGTCTCGCCGAAGCCGAGGTCGAGGCCGAAGCCGATCAGCTGCTCGACCCGCCGGGTCAGCCCCGTCACGGTCGAGGCGGGTATGCCGGCGAGGCCGAGAGGACGCTTGCCGGCGGGCAGCGGCATCTCGCACCAGGACACGCGGGTCGGCCGCCCGCGCGGATAGTGAATGCCGAATTCGCGCTGGCTGAAATAGCAGCCGACCTGCCCCGCGCCGAGCGGCTGGCGCTCGCCGCCATCCAGCTCGATCGATGCATCGCCCTCATGCAGCACCAGAAGTGTCGCATAGGCCGCCTTCAGCGGACCGTAATAGCCGCCGTTCGGATACAGCATGCTGCCGAAGGAATAGCCGAGGGGGACTGCGGGCACGCGCGTCATGATGGGGGTCTGGATGCAAGAGAGGGGCAACCTGATGGTTCACTGTAGCACGCCGGCAAGCCCATACCGGAGCGAGCGGGCTTGCACTCGCCGCTTTCCCGTCGCTAGTCTGGCGACATTGAGGGAAGCGCCCGGTGCGAAACCTGCCTTCTCCTTCCCCCATCGTGAAAGAGTGCCGCCATGCTCGCGACCGAGGCCGTGACATTTGTATTCGAAGGCGCGATCCATCGCGACAGCTTCATCGGCTTCGCGCGCCATCGTGCCGCGCGCCTCGATCTGCGGCTGACGCTCGGCGCGTGCCGGGACGATCGCATCGACCTGGCGATCGAAGGTCAGAGCCCGCTTATCGATGCCTTCGAGATGGCGTGCAGCCTCGGTCCCCGCGACTGCCTCGTGGCCACGGTTCGCAGGATGGACGCGCCCGTTCGCACGCTCTGAGATCCGACTGAGCGCCGACGCAGGCGTTCGAAGCGGAAATCGGACGCCGCACATGCAAGACGCGACCGGCGGACCGGCGCATTGCTACCTGACCGAGGAGCCGCGGCTCGCTCGCGCACAGGAGCAGACCATGACAGAAAGCCGTCCGCCGTTTCCCCCGTTCAGCCGTGAGACCGCCGTCCAGAAGGTGCGCGGCGCCGAGGATGGCTGGAATTCCCGCGACCCGCAGCGTGTGTCGCTCGCCTATTCGCCGGACAGCCGCTGGCGCAACCGTTCGCAGTTCGTCAACGGACGGGAGGAGATCGTCGCGTTCCTCACCCGCAAATGGGAAAAGGAACTCGACTACCGGCTGATCAAGGAATTGTTCGCTTTCACGGACAACCACATCGCCGTGCGCTTCGCCTATGAATGGCACGACGATTCCGGCAACTGGTTCCGTTCCTACGGCAACGAGAACTGGGTGTTTGCCGAGAACGGGCTGATGACGCAGCGCTTCGCGTGCATCAACGATCTGCCGATCAAGGAGAGCGAGCGCAAGTTCCACTGGGACCGTTCCGGCCCGCGCCCGGCCGATCATCCCGGTCTTTCCGACCTCGGCCTCTGACGCACCGGCTCGATCGGGCCCTGCGCTCTCAGGCATGCCAATCGGCAACCGGGGCTTGTATCGGAAATATCCCGCACCTGAATCGTGGCACCGTCGGGCCGTCATTCTCCCAGGAGGCCGCGATGAACATGGCCACGAAACCCGACGCGCTACGGTCCGAGCCGATACAGATCGAGCCGATTTCCCGGCCGGCGAGCCAGACGGTTCAGGCCGCCGCCGTTCCGCCGTCGCGGCACCGGCTGAGGATCGCACTGCTGCTGGCGGCTTCGCTGGCGGCGATTGCGGGCCTCGGCTATGCCGGTCTCGAATACTGGACCGTGTGGCGCTTCGAGGAGAGCACCGACGACGCCTATGTGCAGGCCGACATCGTCACCCTCGCGCCGCAGGTTGCCGGCTATCTCGTCACGGTGAACGTCACCGACAACCAGCCGGTCAGCAAGGGCGACCTGCTCGCCGTCATCGACCCGCGCCCCTATCGGGCGGCCGTCGACCAGGCCGAGGCGGATGTCGCCGAGGCGAAGGCGCAGATCGACGATCATCAGGCCCAGCTCGACGAGCAGCAGGCGCTGATCGACGAGGCCAAGGCGCAGATCACCGCCGACCGGGCCGCCGAGACCTTCGCCGAGCAGAACAGCCAGCGCTTCACCAAGCTGGCGCAGGACGGCTACGGCCCGGTGGAGACCGCCGAACAGGCGACGTCCCAGATCGCCCAGGCGCGCGCGCAGGTGGCGCGCGACACGGCGGCGCTCGATGCCGCGCAGAAGCAGGTCGCTACCCTGAATGCCCAGCTGGCCGAGGCGAAGGCCACGCTCGCACACAACGAAGCCGCTCTCGACACCGCAAGGCTCAACCTCGGCTATACGCAGCTGCGTGCGCCGGTCGACGGCGTCGTCGGCGCGCGGACCTTGCGGGTCGGCCAATATGTCGAGCCCGGCACGGCGCTGCTCGCCGTGGTGCCGCTGCAGGCGACCTATGTCGTCGCCAATTACAAGGAGACCCAGCTCACCGATGTGAAGCCGAACCAGCCGGTGACCATCTCGGTCGATACGTTCCCCGGCATGAATGTGCGCGGTTTCGTCTCCAGCCTCGCTCCCGCCAGCGGGCAGGAATTCGCGCTGCTGCCGCCCGACAATGCGACGGGCAACTTCACCAAGATCGTCCAGCGCATCCCGGTGCGCATCGACATCGACCGCACCGATCCGCTTGCCGGCGAATTGCGGCCGGGCATGTCGGTGGAGACGACGATCCGCACGGATGCCACCATTGCCGATGGCGTGAGGCAGAACGCCTACATCCCGCCGAGCGAGTGAGGCGTGTCATGGCCACCGCTTCGGGCACGCTCTCCCCGGCAGCCGAGCCAGGGGCGAGCCTCACCACCTGGGTTGCCGTCATCGGCTGCATGCTCGGCGCGCTGATCGCCGTGCTCGACATCCAGATCACCAATGCCTCGCTGCCTTATATCGAGGGCGGCATCGGCACCGGCTCGGACAACGGCACCTGGATTTCCACCTCCTACCTGATCGGCGAGATCATCATGATCCCGCTGACGGACTATCTCAGCCGCGTCTTCGGCTTTCGCCGCTTCATTCTGAGCTCCGTGGTGCTGTTCCTCGTCTTCTCGATGGGCTGCGCCTTCGCCACCAGCCTGACGCAGATGATCGCGACGCGCGGGCTGCAGGGCTTCTTCGGCGGCTGCCTCATCCCGCTGGCCTTCACCATGGTGCTGACCAAGCTGCCGCGCCGCCAGCAGCCGATCGGCATCGCCATCTTCGCCATGACCGCGACCTTCGGTCCGGCGATCGGCCCGACCATAGGCGGCTGGCTCACCGACCAGTTCGGCTGGCCCTATGTCTTCTTCATCAACCTGATCCCCGGCGCGGTGATGCTGGGCATGCTTATCCCGACGCTGGAGAAGAGCCCGCTGAATCTGCATCTTCTGAAGGAGGGGGACTGGTGGGGCATCGGCTTCATGGCCATCGGCCTCGCCTGCCTGCAGACGGTGCTCGACGAGGGCAACAAGGACGACTGGTTCGGCTCGCCGTTCATCGTGAAGCTGTCGGTCGTGGCGGCAGCCTGCCTCGCCGTCTTCGTCGCCATCGAGCTGAAGGTGGATAAGCCGGCGGTCAATCTGCGCCTGTTCAGCCGGCGCAATTTCGCGCTCGGCACCTTCGCCAATGTGGTTGTCGGCTTCGCGCTGTTCGGCTCGGTCTATGTGCTGCCGACCTATCTCGCCGAGGTGCAGGGCTATGACGCGCAGCAGATCGGCTCGGTGCTCGCCTGGGTCGGCCTGCCGCAGCTTCTGGTCATTCCGTTCGTGCCGCTGATGATGAAGCACATCGACGCGCGCATCCTGGTCGTCACGGGCCTCGCCGTCTTCGCGCTCAGCTGCTTCCTGAACACCCATCTCAGTTTCAATGTCGGCGGCGACCAGCTGATGATGACCAATATCGTGCGCGCCCTGGGGCAGGCGATCGTGCTGTCGCCGCTGGCCAGCATCACCATGATCGGCATGCCGCCCGCCCTGTCGGGGCAGGCGTCCGGGCTGTTCAACATGATGCGCAGCCTTGGCGGCGCCGTCGGCACGGCGGCGCTGGCGACACTGATCACCAAGCGCGAGCAGTTCCACTCGAACATCATCGGCCAGTCTGTCACGCCCTATGGCGAGACGGTGCGCGAATTCCTCGGCCGGATGCAGCATTATTTCATGCAGCACGGCGTGCCCGATCCGGCGCGTGCCTATCATCAGGCCGAGATCCTGCTCGGCAAGCAGGTGGCGCAGCAATCCCTGATCATGGGGTTCTCGGACACCTTCGCGGCGCTGGGCGCCCTGCTGCTGGTGGCCGTCATCGCGGTGGCGTTCACCCGCCGGCTGGCCTGATCCGCCACCCAACTGTTTCGCCGGCAAAAGGTTTCGATCATGCCGGGAAACTGCCGCGCCGTTCAGAACAGCGCGATGAACTGCGGCAGCAGACCCGCTTCCTTGGCCTGGCCCACCAACTCGGCGGCCGGCACGGCGAGCAGGAACAGCAGGCCGTCGCGCAAGGTGCGGCGCAATGCCTGCGGCTGGAAACTCGGCGCGTCGCCGTCCTGATAGAGCGAGGGCCGCGGCCACAGCAGCGGTACCCGTGCCGCATAGGCTCCGTAGCGGGCGCCGAAGTGTCTGCCGAGCAGGGCCGCCTCGGAGCGCGCGGCGGCATGCAGCACGGAGGCGGTCGAGCCACCGAGAATCGCGGCGATGACAAGGCTGCCGAACATCAGGCCGATGCCGGCGGCGCCGAGGATCGAAAAGCAGTAGAGCGGGTTGCGGGTGATGGAGTAAGGGCCGGTGGTAACCAGACGGGTGTTCTTGCGCCCGCCTATATAGAGCGTCGACCATAACCGCCCGATGATGGCCGCCATGATGAGGCAGAGGCCGGCAGCCCTGATGGTGGCGCCGGCGAACGAATGCGCCGTCCACGGATCGTGCGAGACAAGGATCAGCGCGATCATAGCCAGCGCAACCAGCCTGATGATCGCGATGCGGCGTATCTGGCTGACATAGCCGGCGCGTGGCTCGATATTCCAGGACATTGCTCGTCCTCAGAACCGATAGCCGAGCGTCACCATGCCGGACGGCTGAAACGCCTCCTGCACGATCGGGCTGTCGGCGGCATCGCCCAGCAGATAGCCGATGCCGACCTGTCCACGCACCAGCCAGTGGTCGGTTGCCCTATAGGTGACGGCGAGATCCAGATCGACGCGTTTGAAGCCGGCGCCGATGTCGTATTGCGGTAGCCCCGATGTGGCGGATTGGGCGGCGGTGACGCCGAAATAGGTCGCCATGTAGTTCTCGTCGGCCCATGTCGCCGACACGCCGGCGGAGAACCGGAACTGATCGATATCGTGTGCGAGATCGACGCCGAACCTGGCCTCCAGTCCCTCGCTGCCGCCGATCGTGCGGCTGAACGCGGCATAGAACTCGGCAGGGCCCATCTCGTAGGCCACCATCCCGCCGACCACGGCCCCCATGTCGACGTCGCCGAGACCCCGCAGATGGGCGGAATCATCCTCGTTGCGGCCGGTGTCGTAGCCGATCTGTCCGCTGAAGTTCAAATTGCCGAGGCTGTAGACATTCACTGATATGCCGCGCGGGTCGATCTTCACCCTCTCGCCGAAGGTGGCGGTGACGAACGGTATGGGTTGGATGTCGAATTCGTCCGAGCCTTCGTATTTCGGCGCGATCAACGCGCCGCCGCCGAGCACCACTTTCCATTCGGCCAATTTCTGACTGACGAAGGCAAGACGGTCGAGCGTGCTGCCTGAAGTGTCGGCGCCGAACGCCGGTGAGACCGGAATAAAAAGCGCGATGAAGTGCAGGCCGATATCGGCCACCCTGCTTTGTCTCATTCACTAGCCCGCAGCGTTTCCCGGGACATTCCTCGGGTTCCGCCGACAAGTCCGATGCTTGTCTTCTGACGGCCAGTTTGACTTCGCAATTGCGCCAAACTCTTCGCTGAACGTGCGTCCCGGATGCTTGGGGGCCGTTCGCGATGCGTGATTTCGCCAGTTTGCAAACCGATGATCGGCTGGGAGCGATCGCGCCGGATGGGCGCTGGATGCAGCGTCGCGCGATGGAAGCGTGCCTGGCGCTTGCCCTCAGTCCCGCTTTCGCCTGGGTCCGCCCCTTCGGCGTCGACGAGCAGACCTTCCTTGCCCGGTTGGGCTATTGGGGAGGGGTGCTGGTGTGCTGGTTCATGGCGATGGCGGTGGCGGAATCGCTGCTGGCCAATATGCGCTTCTTCCGGGGCCTCGCTCCGGCCGCGCGCCTTGTAGTGGTGATCGGGCTGGCCGCCGTGCCGATGCTCGTCATCGCCGGGGCGGCGACCCATGCGCTCACGGGTTGGCAGGCCAGTGTCTCCGAGGTCACCGAACTCTACGGGCAGATCGTCGTCCTCGGCTCCATCGTTGCCCTGCTTGCGAAGGCGGTGCTGCCGCACGGCGCCGAACCCGTGCCGCAGGCAGAGGCGATGCGTCCGGCAGAGATGACGCGTCCGGAGCCGGCGGTCATCGATTCGCCGGCCGTGCCCAGTCCTCTGGTTGCGCGACTGCCGGCTGCGGTGCGCGGACGGATCGTCTGCCTGGAGATGGAAGACCATTATGTGCGTGTGCATACCGATCGCGGTTCGGCGCTGGTGCTGCTGCGGCTGAGCGATGCGATCGCCGAGGTGTGCCCGGCGCGGGGGCAGCAGGTGCATCGCTCCTGGTGGGTCAGCGACGAGGCGGTCGAGGGCTTCGAGCGGGTCGGGCGTGTCGGGGCGGTCGTCCTCAGCAACGGAGTGCGCGCGCCGGTGTCGCAGCGCTATCTGAGGTCCGTGGAAGCCTCGTTTTCCTGAGCCCCGACCTACGCGCCCGCGCATCGCGGCGCTCGGCTCATGCGGCGATCGTCTCCGCCATGGTCCGGCGCGATTGTCCGTGCGGGCGGACCGTGGTATAGATTGAAGATCAACACTGCGAACCAGGGAGGGGCGCGAATGACTATTCTGTTTCGTCAGCCCGTCCCGGCTGTGATCCGGCACGGCTAGTTCGGCAGGCCGCGGAGCCGCGCTCCCCCGCCTCCATCTCTTCATATCCCCACGCTGAGCTGACTTCCTTCGCAGGAGAGGCGCGCCTTTCGCGCCTGTGTTCCCCATGCTTCCTTCGTCCAAACGCGGCAGCGACGCGCTGCGCAACGTTCTCGCCTTCACTTTCCGTCACTGGGCGCGCCGCTGGCCGATGGCGGTCGGTATCGGCGCGGCCATCATTGCTGCGACGCTGACCGAGATCTTCGTGCCGCTCTATGCCGGCCGGCTGATCGACGCGCTCACCGCCGGCAAGAGCGAGGCTCCCGCCGCACTGGACGCCTTCGTCATGATGGCGGGCCTCGGCCTCGTCATGGTGGTGCTGCGCCATCTCGCCTGGTGGGGCGTGGTGCCGCTCACCCTTGCCATCATGTCGGACGTCGTGCGCGAGGCGTTCCACCGCGTGCAGCGCTTTTCCAGCGACTGGCACGCCAACAGCTTCGCCGGTTCCACCGTGCGCAAGATCACCCGCGGCATGTGGGCGCTCGACGTCATCAACGACGTGCTGCTGCTCTCGCTGCTACCCTCGGTGGTGGTGCTGGCCGGCACGGTGCTGCTCCTCATGCTGCACTGGCCGGTGATGGGGCTGGTCATGGCGGTCGGCTCGCTCGCCTATGGCGTGCTCACCGTCATGCTCGCCACCCGCGTCGTGGCACCGGCGGCGCGGCTGTCCAATGCGTGGGACACCCGCATCGGCGGCATCCTCTCCGACACGCTCGGCGCCAATCAGGTGGTGAAGGCGTTCGGCGCGGAGGCGCGCGAGGACGAGCGCCTCGCCGCGGTGGTGACGCGCTGGCGGCGGCGGGTGCGGCGCACCTGGATGCTGGCGACGACCAGCGCCAGCGGCGAATTCGCGCTGCTCTGGGTGATCCGCACCGCGGTCACCGCCACCGCGCTGTGGCTGTGGTGGCAGGGGCGCGCCACGCCGGGCGACGTCACCTATGTGCTGACCACCTATTTCGTGCTGCACGGCTATCTGCGCGAGATCGGCCAGCATGTGCACAACCTCCAGCGCGCGGTGAACGACATGGAGGAGATGGTCGACCTGCACGGCCTCACTGCCGGCGTCGCCGACCGCGACGCAGCCCAGCCTCTGGCGGTGCGCGGCGGCGAGGTGCGCTTCGAACACGTCACCTTCCACTATGGCCGCCATGCCGCGCCGCTGTTCGACCGGCTCGACGTGGTGATCCCGGCCGGGCAGCGCGTCGGCCTGGTCGGGCCGTCCGGCTCCGGCAAGACCACCTTCGTGAAGCTGCTGCAGCGGCTCTACGACGTCAGCGACGGCCGGGTGCTGATCGACGGGCACGATGTGCGCGAGGTGGCGCAGGCTTCTCTGCGCCAGCAGATCGCCATCGTGCAGCAGGAACCGATCCTGTTCCACCGCACGCTGGCGGAGAACATCGCCTATGCCCGTCCCGGCGCCAGCGAGGCGGAGATCGAGCGCGCGGCACGGCTGGCCAATGCGCACGACTTCATCGAGCGCCTGCCGAAGGGCTATCGCACGCTGGTCGGCGAGCGGGGAGTGAAGCTCTCCGGCGGCGAGCGCCAGCGCGTGGCGATCGCCCGCGCCTTCCTCGCCGACGCGCCGATCCTCATTCTGGACGAGGCGACCTCCAGCCTCGATTCGGAATCGGAAGGCGCGATCCAGCAGGCGATGGAGCGGCTGATGCAGGGGCGCACGGCGATCGTCATCGCGCACCGGCTTTCCACGGTGCGGGCGATGGACCGCATCCTGGTCTTCGAGCATGGCCGCATCCTCGAGGATGGCCGGCACGAGGAACTGCTCGCCCGTCCGGGCGGTCGCTACCGGCGGCTGTTCGAGCGCCAGTCGGACGGCATGGCGCAGATCGCCGAAACCGGCATGGGCGACCTGCAGCCGGCAAAGTGACGTACCCGCCCGGTGGCTCGTGCAGATCCGAGCCGCCGGGCGGTCGCATCGGCCGTAGCCATAGGCGCCGGCATCACCGGAGCGACGGGAGACTCGTTTTCGGGCGCGGACCGTCCTCTCGCAGGAAGATCAGCCGCACTCGGCGTGCCCAATTTGGGATCGAAATGGCGGAGAGGGTGGGATTCGAACCCACGGTACGCTTGCACGCACAACGGTTTTCGAGACCGTCCCGATCGACCACTCCGGCACCTCTCCGCGCGCGAGGCGCGGGTGGACCGCGCCTTGGAGTGGGGCGCTCAATAGCCGAGGCGCGGCGCGCGCGCAAGGGAGGATGCCGCCTGTCCCGCAGCTTCCTCTCCAAGGCCATTGCGTGAGCCATCCCCAGCTGCCGCGTTGGAGCGGTCCCAAGGGAGCGCCTCGCGCCGAGCGCGTGCCTATGCAGGAAGATATGGGCGATCAGCGGCGGTTGTTGCTGCTACTGAGGAACCAGGCCACCGCCGCGCCGGCGAGGCCCGCGGCCACGATCACCGCCAGCGGGTGCGCGCTGGTCTGGCGCGAGAGCGCACGCAGGCCGCGGTCGTAAAGCTCATGGCCGGTTTCATAGGCGTCGTCGGCCAGATGCACCGCGCGCCCGCGCGCCTGCCCGACCAGGCCGCGTGCTTCGTCATAGGCGCTTTCCGCGCGCAGCGCCGCCTCGTGGCCGGCGCCGTCGGCGACCTTGCGCAGCCTGCCGCCGAGATGGCGCGCCGCGCCGGTGATGCGTTCCGTATCCATGATGTCCTCACACGCTGTCTGCCGCCCGCATGGCGGCGCCTTCCATCCATCAACGCGGCCGCGCGCTTATGGTTCACCCGCAGCGACGGGTGCGAAAACGCGGCGGGAAGTGCCGGGCTTTCCTTGACAGCGGGCGGTCCGGCGGCTAAGAGCGCCGCATGCGCGTGATGGGCCAATGTATCCTCACGCATCCCGCAACCGACCGGAAGAAGCCGACCCCATGCCGAAAGGCGCGGAGGTCGGGCTCGAACGAAAGGACATAACATGTTCGCGGTCATCAAGACGGGTGGCAAGCAGTACCGCGTTGCCCCCGACCAGCTCGTCACCGTCGGCAAGATCGACGCCGAGGCCGGGTCTTCCGTGACCCTGCCGGTGCTCATGCTCGGCGGCGACAGCCCGAAGGTTGGCGCTCCCCTGGTGGATGGCGCTTCCGTCACCATCGAGGTGGTCAAGCACACCCGCGGCGCCAAGATCATTGCGTTCAAGAAGCGTCGTCGTCAGAATTCCCGCCGCAAGATCGGTCATCGCCAGGACTTCACCGTCGTGCGCGTCACCTCGATCGCCGGCTGAGACCGCCAGTAGAGAAGAAGGAGAGCAACAATGGCTCATAAAAAGGCAGGCGGTTCCTCCCGCAACGGTCGCGATTCGGCTGGTCGTCGTCTCGGCGTGAAGAAGTTCGGCAGCGAGGCGGTCATCGCCGGCAACATCATCGTGCGTCAGCGCGGTACGACCTGGCATCCCGGCACCAATGTCGGCATGGGCAAGGACCATACCCTGTTTGCGCTTATTGATGGACGTGTCGAATTCCGCGCTAAAGCCAATTCGCGAACCTACGTAAGCGTCATTCCGGCCGCTGAGGCCGCCGAATAATACCGGTGAGATTTCCAGAAATCCCACCGGTCTCGCCCGACCGGTAGGATTTCCAGGAACGTCCCTCGAGGACATCCCGGGTACCCGACAGGGGAGGCGAGGAGACCGCCTCCCCTTCGTCGTTCAGGCCCCCAGGAGACCTCGTGATGACACTCGCCGAAGCCGCTGACGGCTCCCCCCTCGTCGAGAGCAGTACCCCCGTCCTCGAGACCGGCCGCCTGCTGCTGCGCGGTCCGCGGATCGAGGACATGGCATGGATCGCCGAACTCGCCGACAACCGCAGGGTTGCGGAGATGACGGCGAACATCCCCCATCCCTACGGCATGGCGGACGCCGCCGCCTTCGTCGCCAACCTGCCGGGTGGCCGCGAGGCTGCGACCTACGCCATCTTCCTCAAGAATGAGGCGGCGCTGCGGGGCGAGGAGGCGGCGACCTTCGGCCCGCCGATCCCGGTCGGCATGTGCGGGTTCAACCGCCGCGACGACGACGTGCCGGAGATTGGCTACTGGCTCGGCGAGCCCTATTGGGATCGCGGCATCGCCACCGAGGCGGTGCGGGCGCTGATCGACTACGCGTTCGGCGACCGTGGCCTGCCGGCGCTCAACGCTTCGGCGCGGGTGGTCAATCCGGACTCGCGGCGCGTGCTGGAGAAGTGCGGCTTCCAGTGGACCGGCGTCGGCCTGACGCGGGTGCGTGCGCTCGGCGCCTCGGTGCCGGTCGACCGCTTCCGGCTGGAGCGCCGGCTGTGGAGTTCGCTGCGGGCCTGGGGGGCCTCGGCGCATCCCACGCGGCACGACATCGACACGCGGCATTGAGCCGCCGATTTTGCTATCCTGACAGGGCTCCCGCAGCGGCGGGGGTCCCGCAACGCTGAGCCTTCCGATGAAATTTCTCGACCAGGCCAAGATCTATGTCCGCTCCGGCGATGGCGGGGCGGGCTGTCTCTCGTTCCGGCGCGAGAAGTTCATCGAGTTCGGCGGGCCCGATGGCGGCGATGGCGGGCGCGGCGGCGATGTGTGGATCGAGTGCGTCGACGGGCTCAACACGCTGATCGACTACCGCTACCAGCAGCACTTCAAGGCCAAGAAGGGCGGCTATGGCATGGGCGCCAACCGCACCGGCGCCAAGGGCGACGACGTGGTGCTGAGGGTTCCCGCCGGCACCGAGGTGCTGGACGAGGACGGCGAGACCGTGCTGCTCGACGTCACCGAAATCGGCCAGAAGGTGCGGCTGCTGAAAGGCGGCAATGGCGGCTTCGGCAACGCCCAGTTCAAGACCTCGACCAACCAGGCCCCGCGCCGCGCCAATCCGGGGCTGGAGGGCGAGGAGCGCTGGATCTGGCTGCGGCTGAAGCTGATCGCCGATGCCGGTCTCGTCGGCCTGCCCAATGCCGGCAAGTCGACCTTCCTCGCGGCCACCACGGCGGCGAAGCCGAAGGTCGCGGACTATCCCTTCACCACGCTGCATCCTGGGCTCGGCGTGGTGAAGGTGGATGGCCGCGAATTCGTGCTCGCCGACATTCCCGGCCTGATCGAGGGCGCGCATGAGGGCGTCGGGCTGGGCGACCGCTTCCTCGCCCATATCGAGCGCTGCCGCGTGCTGCTGCATCTGGTCGACGCCACCTGCGAGCATGCCGGCAAGGCCTACAAGACCGTGCGCGCCGAACTGGAAGCCTATGGCAACGGGCTGGAGGACAAGCCGGAGATCGTGGCGCTGTCGAAGATCGATTCGCTCGATCCCGAGACGCTGAAAACCCAGCTCGCCCGGTTGCAGCGCGCGGCGAAGAAGAAGCCGCTGGCGCTTTCCGCCCAGTCGGGGCAGGGCGTGCGCGAGGCGCTGCGGGCGCTGGCCTATGTGATCGACGAAGGCCGCGCCGAGGTGAAGGCCAAGGAGGTCGCGGCGCCCTGGCGGCCGTGAAAAACCCCGCGCCCGCCGGCGCAAATCGGGGTATGACGCGGTGAACCCTCACCAGCCGTGAAGCGCCGCCGATGAACCGTCCCGCCTCGCCCCTTTCCGCCGCCACCCCTGCGAACGGCGCCGGCCTGCCGCAGCTCGCCGCCTTCCGCCGCATCGTGGTGAAGGTCGGCTCGGCGCTGCTGGTCGACAGCGCGCGCGGGGCGCTGCGCCATGCCTGGCTGGCGGCGCTGGCCGAGGATGTCGCCCATCTCCACCGCGAGGGCAAGGAGGTGCTGGTGGTGTCCTCCGGCGCCATCGCGCTCGGCCGCAATGTGCTGAAACTCCCCCGCAGGCCGCTGAAGCTGGAGGAAAGCCAGGCCGCCGCCGCCGTCGGGCAGATCGCGCTGGCGCGGGCCTGGTCGGAAGCGCTGGCGCATGAGGGGGTCAACGCCGGGCAGATCCTCATCACGCTGGGCGACACCGAGGAGCGCCGCCGCTACCTCAATGCCCGCTCGACGCTGGCAAAACTGCTCGACCTCAAGGTCGTGCCGGTCATCAACGAGAACGACACGGTCGCCACGTCCGAGATCCGCTACGGCGACAATGACCGCCTCGCCGCCCGCGTCGCCGGCATGGCGAGCGCGGACCTCCTGGTGCTGCTCTCCGACATTGACGGCCTCTACACCGCCCCGCCCAATGACGACCCGAATGCCGCGCTCATCCCGGTGGTGCCGCGCATCACCGCCGAGATCGAGGCGATGGCGGGCGGGGCGGGCACGGAATTGTCGCGCGGTGGCATGAAGACCAAGATCGAGGCCGGCAAGATCGCCACCACGGCGGGCGCGCATATGGTGATCGCCTCCGGCAAGGTGAAGAACCCGCTGCGGGCGATTATGGATGGCGCGCGCTGCACCTGGTTCCTCGCCCCCGCCAACCCGGTGGCGTCGCGCAAGCGCTGGATCGCCGGCTCGCTGGAGCCGCGCGGCGTGCTGCATCTCGACGCCGGCGCGGTGGCGGCGCTGCGCCGGGGCTCGTCCTTGCTACCGGCGGGAGTTAGCCGAGTGGAAGGCGAATTCCAGCGCGGCGACGCCGTGGTGCTGCGCGGGCCCGACGGCGCCGAGATTGGGCGCGGCCTCGTCGCCTATGACCACGACTACGCCGACCGCATCAAGGGCAAGTCGTCCGACGAGATCGCCGAGATCATCGGCTTCGAAGGCCGCGCCGCGATGGTGCACCGGGATGATCTGGTGATCGCGGGTGGGGGTGGGTGACCCATCACTGACGCCTGGTCATCGCGGCCATCCGGTCTGTACACGGCCGGGGTCGCGCGCGCCGCGGTCCGGCGCGGCGACATCGACCCGGCCGACAGGCGCTACATGGATTTCATGCACGCGCACCGCATCCATGTGGTGAACATGACCGGGCTGAAGACCGAGGACGGCATGAACCATGGCAAGTTCGCCGAGAGGCCGGAGGTCATCCGCCTCATCGGCCAGCAACTCGCCACCGGCCAGCCGATCTCCGACCAGAAGGTGAACCCCGCCGGCAGCGTGAATTTGCTGGATACCAGCATTGTGAGCGCAAGCGGGGCGCTGATGGGGAGGCGAGGGGAGGGTGCGCGTCAGGGCGCGCGGCGGATGAGATCGCGAGCGTCATGGGGGTTGACGGTGTGCCGTGACGAGGTGTGCGGGTGGTAATGTTTAAATATGTCGACTTATTCAGTCTTAAAATGCGATATCATCATGTATTTTGTCATCGACAATAGCTATTTTATTCTTATTCGATCTATCAAATGAATATTTTCTGGATTCGTTCTTGTTTATGTATGTCAGAATTCTATTGTAATTAGTCAAGTAAGCGCATCTATATAATTGATCATTTTGGTTAAAGGCGCTCACAATTAGTTCGATATCATCAATGCGTGGCACAGTTGATATAGCAGAAAAAGTATTAAATCGTTCTATAGTTTCATTGAAATTTGGTGAATGGCAAAGCGCCTCAAGAGCGGTGCGGCTCAATTCGTTTTCGCGGCCAAGTTTTCGGTATACATGTTTTGCTATCTTAATTGCTGCGTTCTCAGCGGAATTAAGCTGCCCTCGCTCCGCCTGCTCATGGCTTATAAACCCAGGCGGGTCCTTTGCGCCCAGTTTGAACGAAATAATTGGTATTCCCTTTCCAAGGGCGTAGCCTATTTCTTGATTTGTAAAGGTGCTTTCATGAAAATCATCGGTCACAAATGCTAACAAAGCATCCATCGTAGCTAGGCCGCTAATAATTTCTGATCGCCACTCCTTTGTAGCCTCTATGGAATCGTGCGCCACGAAGGACGATATACCAAGATGGTTCAATGATCTAGCCAGATCGGACGCCTTTCTTTTGTGAAGGTCTCGGTGGCTTATGAATAACCGTATTTTGCCGCTCTCCCACATTGTTTCTGAGGTTACTGCCGTGGGGCGGCGGCGTAGAGGTGGTCTGGAGAAAGTGAAATTTACGTCCGACGGATCGCTAACCTCAATATTAACACGTCTCCAATTCTCTCTATCTACCCCTTCGGCCATGCTGTTTAAGTCGCCGCAAATGCGTGTGGCAGATTCTGCTTGCTCCGCAAGGCTAATACCATTGAAAAATTCGAGATCAAGGTAGAATATCAGGTCATGGCTATAAGTGCCGCCATCCCAATTGTCGAAATATGTGTTCTCTTCGACATGAATGCGAGCGTTTTCAACAACTGAAAGATCGAGGGTTCTACCACGCAATCTGTATTCGATTGAAAGACGTCGCAAGTGTCCGTCGAGTTTGGGTGGCAGGAGAAATGTCATCGGACTGGAATCGGTTGCCTGAGCTTGAAGTGTCCATGATTGTGGGTTGGGATGCAAACGGAGCATTATGCTGGCTCAACGAGAAGTTACACAACGCACACATTCCCCCGCCCTATCCTCCCCTTCATGCACCGCCGCTCCCTGCTTGCCGCTCCGCTCCTGCTGCTGACCCCACACCGCTCCTTCGCACAGGGCGCGCCTCCGGCCTCGCCTGACGCCGCGCCGGAGTGACGGCCGGATTCACATCGCTTGCGATCAGGGCTGAAACGAAAGCCCCGCGCTTTCGCGCGGGCGGCATTCCGCGCTCGATGCGCATGCTGCAATGCGGGGCAGGGTGATGAAAACCGCGCCATGAATGGTAGGGGGCATGGCACCAGAGCGCGTGATTGACCTGCTAGCACAGCGCGTTGCGCTCTTCGTGTCGCCTTCGTGCAACCCGTCCGTCGCTTATGTGCAGCGCACGCGCCGCTGGCACGCTTCGTGCTGAACGTCTCCCGGTCCGGTCGCCCGTAGTTCGAACCGCCGGGGCGGCCTTCTCTTGGGGAAATGTGACGTGACGAAGAAGCTAGAGGCTCCCAACTCGTCCATCGAAACGCTGCTCGCGGCGCGCACCTTCACGCGCCGCGTCCTGTTCAAGGGCGCGCTCGCCGCCGGCACCATGGCCGCGGCCGGCCCCTATCTGGTGCGCGACGCCTTCTCCTCTTCTGGCGAACTGAGCCTGCTCAACTGGGACGACGAACTGCCGGCCCCGGTGATCCCGAATTTCGAGAAGAAGACCGGCATCAAGGTGAAGACCACCCCGTTCTCGCAGAACGAGGAGCAGATCAACAAGTTGCAAGCGACCGACGGCGAGGGCTTCGACCTCTGCGCCCCCACGCGCGACCGCGCCCCGCAGTTCAAGGAGCTGGGCGTGCTGGCGCCCTACGACACCTCCAAGCTCAAGCTCGACAACCTGCTGCCGGCCATGCTGGAAGCCTCCACCAGCGTGTGGACCTGGGACGGCAAGCTCTACCATGTGCCGCACTGCTGGGGCTCGGAAGCCATCGCCTGGCGCACCGACCTCGCCCCCGGCCTGACCTATGACAAGCTGAGCTACGGCACGCTGTGGGCGCCCGAGTTCAAGGGCAAGATGCAGGGCCGCCCGCACTCGCTGCTCCTCGGCATCGGCCTGTGGTGGGACAAGACCGGCAAGCTCCCGTCCAACCGCATGCTCGATGCGTTCAAGGACGAGGAGTCGATGAAGAAGATCTACGACCCGATCCTCGCCTTCGCCATCGAGAACAAGGCGCAGGTCAAGCAGTTCTGGGATTCGGCCGACAACACCAAGTCCGGCTTCATGGAGAATGGCTGCGTCATCGGCCAGACCTGGGATGGCCCGCCGCTCTCGCTGAAGAAGCAGGGCAAGCCCGTCACCTACATGGCGCCGCAGGAAGGCGCGATCTCCTGGCTCGACGGCTGGGCGCTGACCAAGGGCGCCAAGAACATTCCGCAGGCCTACGAGTTCCTCAACTACATCCACACCCCGGAAGCCTCCGCGCTGGTGGCCGACGGCTCGGGCTACAACCCGGTGGTGAAGGGCGCGGACAAGTTCCTCTCCGAGGTCGCCAAGAAGAACTTCGCCGAGGCCTATCCCGGCAATGCGCTGGACAATCTGTGGAGCCGTCCGCCGGAGCCGTCGTGGTACGCCGAGCTGCGCACCCAGTACGCCGAGAAGTTCAAGGCGGCGTGAGCCTCGTTCCAAGATCGGCGCGGCCGGGTCACGCCTGGCCGCGCCGCCGTGGATCAATGTGTCGCGTAACGAGGAGACCGCATGGCTGCCGCCGTTGAGCTTGAAGGCGTGAACGTCACCTTCGGGGATTTCGTCGCCGTGAAGGAGGCGAACCTCACCATCGAGCCGGGCGAGTTCTTCTCCTTCCTCGGCCCCTCCGGCTGCGGCAAGACCACGCTCCTGCGCACCATTTCCGGCTTCATCGAGCCGACGCGGGGCAGCGTGCGCATCGGCGGGCAGGACATGAAGGGCATCGGTCCCAACAAGCGCCCGACCGCGCTGATCTTCCAGAACCTCGCGCTGTTCCCGATGATGACGGTGGCCGAGAATATCGGCTACGGCCTCCGGGTGCGCGGCGTGCCGCGCCACGAGCGCGACGAGAAGGTGAAGAACCTCCTGATCCAGGTCGCGCTCACCGAGCACGGCCACAAGCGCGTCTCCGAACTCTCGGGCGGCCAGAAGCAGCGCGTCGCCATCGCCCGCGCGCTGGCGGTGGAGCCCTCCGTGCTGCTGCTGGACGAGCCGCTCTCGGCGCTCGACCTGAAGCTCAGGCAGCACATGCGCACCGAATTGCGCGCCATCCAGAAGAAGGTCGGCATCACCTTCATCTACATCACCCACGACCAGGGCGAGGCGCTGACCATGTCGGACCGCATCGCGGTGATGAATGCCGGGGTGATCGAGCAGGTGGGCGACGGCAAGGCGGTCTATGCCGAGCCGCGCACGCCCTTCGTGGCCTCCTTCGTCGGCGAGAACAACCAGATCCGCGGCCGCATCAGCGCGGTGGAGAACGGCACCGCCACGCTGGAGACGCCGCTCGGCACGCTGAAGGGGCGCAACCCCGTCGGGCTTTCCGCCGGAGAGGAAGCGCTGCTCTTCGTCCGGCCGGAGGCGCTGAAGCTGCGGGCCAACGGCTCCACGGTCGGCTTCGACGCCGAGACGCTGGACGTCGCCTATGAGGGCAGCGTTACCCATGTGACGCTGCGGGTGAAGACCGGGCAGAAGGTCATCGCCACGGTCAGCGGCGCCTCCGGCACGGCGCTGCCGGCGTCGGGCGAACATCTGCGCCTCGGCTTCCATGCCGAGGACGGCCTGCTGCTCAAGCGGCCGGTGCGCCCATGAGCGGCGCCGGCGGCCTCACCCTGGTCTTCGGGCTGCCGCTCGCGGTAACCCTCGTCTTCTTCGCGCTCGCCGCCTATGAGCGCCGCGCCGGCCTGCAAAACGGGCCGGGCTTCTTCCAGCGCAACGGGCTGGCGATCGGGCTCTATCTCGTCCTCGCCGTCGGCTTCTGGGCCTTCTTCATCATCCTGCTGCCGCAGCTCGCCATGGTGGACATGTCGTTCCGCCCGAAGCTGCCGCCGGCGCAGATGGGCGGGCCGAAGGATCTCTACACGCTGGAGAACTACCGCTACTTCCTGTTCGGCTCGACCACCTCGACCGCGAGCTGGAACTGGCTGCACATCAAGGCCTTCTTCCTGACCATCGGCGCCAGCGTGGCGATCACGCTGATGAACTTCGTCATCTGCTATCCGCTGGCGTTCCACATGGCGCAGTCGGCCTCGATGGCGCGGCTGCGCGTGCTGCTGCTGCTGCTCATCATCCCCTATTGGGTCAACGAGATCCTGCGCGCCTTCGCCTTCCGCGTGCTGCTGTCCTCCGGCGGCGTCATCAACCAGCTGCTGATGGGGATTGGCGTCACCTCGGAGCCGGTAGATTTCCTCGGCGCCGATGTCGGGCTCTATATGGGGCTGAGCTACGCCTATCTCTTGATGATGATCTTCCCGCTCTACAACGCGATCGAGAGCCTCGACAAGAATCAGGTCGAGGCGGCGCGGGATCTCGGCGCGCCGTGGTGGCACATCCACGCCTTCATCGTCATGCCGCATGCCAAGCCGGGCATCGCCTCGGGCTGCACGCTGGTGTTCATGCTGACGGCGGGCGCGCTGGCCGCGCCGCTGGTGCTCGGCGGGCCGCGCACGCTGTGGTTCACGCCCATCGTCTATGACCGCTTCTACCAGGCGTTCAACTGGCCGCAGGGCGCGGCCTATGCCTTCATCCTGCTGATGACCTGCATCGTCTTCGTGCTCGTGGTGCTCAAGGCGTTCAAGCTCAGTCTCGGAGAGATCACGCGATGATGGAGATCACACGATGACCGTGGGGCCGTTCCAGCGCGTGATGTTCGCGGTCTATATCGCGATCTTCTTCGTCTATCTGCTCGGGCCGCTGGCGGTGATGGGGGTCACCGCGTTCAACACGCCGCAATACCCGCAGGTCTGGCCGTTGGAGGGCTTCACCCTCGACTGGTTCAGCCTGCTCTTTGCCGACCAGGACATGATGTATGGCCTGCAGATGAGTATCTGGATCGGCCTCTTGGTGGTGGCGATCTCGGTGCCGATCGGCCTTGCCGGGGCGATCGTGATGACGCAGATCCAGCCGCGCCTCCGCTCGACCTATTACCTCGTCGTCGTCTCGCCGGTGCTCACGCCGGGCATCATCATCGGCATCTCGACCGTGGTGTTCTGGCGCCAGTTCACCGGGCAGACCGGCACGCGCTTCCTGTATGACGGCGTCATTCTCACCGTGCTCGGGCAGGCGAGCTTCATCTCGGCCTATTGCATGCTCATCATCCTGGCCCGGCTGCAACGCTTCGACCGGGCGCAGGAGGAAGCGGCGCTCGACCTCGGGGCCAGCTACCCCCAGGTGTTCTTCCACATATTGCTGCCGTTCCTCAAACCCGCACTGTTTTCGGCCGGGGTGCTGGCGTTCCTGTCCTCCTTCGAGAACTACAACACCACCACCTTCTCCATCCTCTCCGACAAGACGCTGACCACGGTGCTTGCCGGCCGCGTCCGGCAGGGCTCGACGCCCGCCATCTCGGCGCTGGCGGTGATCATCGTCGCGGCCACGCTCCTGGGCGCCATCGCCTATGAGCTGTGGAAGCGCCGCAGCGACGCGGCCGCGGCCCTGCGCCAGCGCGCGGCACAGGCCGCCGAGGAAGAGGAACTTTCAGGAAGCCCGGCGCCGGCCGCCGCCTGAAGCGGCGGCGCGTCGTCCGGACAAGCGAAAGGCCGCGCTACCCCTCGGCGGCGCGGCCTCTTGCCGTTCGCGACGCGAATGTCAGTTCGGCGAGGTCGCCGCGCCGACCACGGCGCCCGTCGCGGCGCCGACGCCGGCACCAATCGCCGCGCCGGTGCCGCCGCCGGCAATGCCGCCGATGATGGCGCCGGCGCCGCCGCCGATCAGAGCGCCGGTGCCGGCGCGCTTCTCGGTCGTGGTGCAGCCGGCAACCGCCAGCGCAAGGACGGAAAAGGCGGCGATCTTGACGGCGATGGACTTCGACATAGTCATGCTCCCCTTCAGCATGGCCGGGAACCTCTCCCGGCCATGGAATCACAAATCCATTTACGACGAGGCCTTTGCCGGCCCCGGCGCATCGCGCACGATGGTAACATAGAGCGCCGGCAGGAAAATAAGTGTCAGCACGGTGGCGACCAGCAGGCCGCCCATGATGGCAAAGGCCATGGGGCCCCAGAACACGGTCGGCGCGATCGGGATCATGCCGAGCACGGTGGAGACCGCGGTCAGCATGATAGGCCGGAAGCGCGCCGCGCTCGCCTCGATCACCGCCTCGCGCACGTTGCGGCCCTCGGCCCGCTCGGCCTCGATCTGGCCGATCAGGATCACCGCGTTCTTGATGATCATGCCGATGAGCGCGAGGATGCCGAGGATGGCGACGAAGCCCAGCGGTCGGTTGAACAGCAGCAGCGCCAGCACCACGCCGATCAGCCCGAGCGGGGCGACACTGAGCACCATGCCCACCAGCGTGAAGCGCCGGAGCTGGAACATGAGCACGGTGAGCATGATCAGGAGCATCACCGGCACCACGGCGATGACGGAGGCGAGCGACTTGGCGCTTTCCTCCACCGTGCCGCCGGTCTCGATGCGGTAGCCGGCGGGCAGCGTCTTCGCCAGTTCATCGACCTTCGGCTGGAGCACGCTCACCACCTCGTCGGGCAACACGCCCTCGGCCACGTCGGCCTGCACGGTCAGGCTCGGCACCCGGTCGCGGCGCCACACCAGCGGGTAGGTCTGCTCATAGTCGAAGGTGGCGAACTGGGACAGCGGCACGGTGCGTCCGCCGGCGATCGGCACCTGCACCGTGCGCAGCGTCTCCAGCGAGACGCGCTGCTCATCTGTGGCGCGCAGCACCACGTCGACGAGATAGATGTCGTCGCGCACCTGCGTCACCGGCGCGCCGGAGATCATGGTGTTGAGCACCTGGCCGATGGCCTCGGTGCTGAGCCCCAGCCGGCGGGCCTCGTCCTGGTTGACGCGGATGCGGATCTCGCGCGCGGGCTCGATCCAGTCGTAATTGACCAGCCGGGCGGTGGGCTCGGACGCCATGACGGCGGCGAGCTTGTAGGCGATGTCGCGCACCTGGCCGAGATCGGGGCCGATCACCCGGTACTGGATCGGCCAGCCGACCGGGGGCCCGAGTTCCAGCGGGTAGACGCGGCCGATGACGCCGGGAAACTCCTCGGCGAGGCGCTTCTCCAGCCGGTCCTGCAGCCTTTCGCGTGACGCGACGTCCTTCGCCACCACCACGGCCTGGGCGAAGAAGTCGTTGGGCAGCTGCGCGTTCAGCGGCAGGTAGAAGCGGATCGCGCCCTCGCCGACATAGGTGCTCCAGCGCTCGACGTCCGGGTCGCCCTTCAGCGCCGCGTCGAAGCGCTTCACCGCGTCCTCGGTGGCGTAGATCGAGGCGTTCTGCGGCAGGCTGATGTCGACCAGCAGTTCCGGCCGGTCGGAGGAGGGGAAGAACTGCGAGGGGATCAGCGGCACCAGCAGCAGCGCCACCACGAAGATGGCGAGCGTGGCGGGAATGGTGATCCAGCGCGCGGTGATCGCGGCGGACAGGAAGCCGCGATAGAGCTTCATGACGCGGCCGGGCTCGGTGGAAGCGCCGGGTGCGGGGGCTTTCAGGATGGCAAGCCCCATCAGCGGTGCGAACAGCACCGCCACCACCCACGACACCAGGAGCGCGATGGTGACGACGGCGAACAGCGAGAAGGTGTACTCGCCCGCCGAACTCGCGGCGAAGCCGACCGGCACGAAGCCGGCGATGGTGACCAGCGTGCCCGCCAGCATGGCGAAGGCATAGGCCTTGAAAGCGAAGACCGCCGCCACTTCCTTCGGCTCGCCCAATGCCAGCCGGTTGATGGTGGCGTCGGTCGTCGTCATGGCGTCGTCGACCATCAGCGCGAGCGCGATGATCAGCGCGCCGAGCGAGATGCGCTGCATGTCGATGCCGGCGAGCTGCATGATGGCGAACACCGCCGCCAGCGTGAGCGGGATCGACAGCGCGACGATGAGGCCGGGCCGCACGCCGAGCGCGAGGAAGCTCACCACCAGGATGATGGCGATGGCCTGCCAGAGCGATTCCATGAACTCGGCAATGGCACTCTTCACCGTCACCGCCTGGTCGGCCACCAGCTGGGCCTCGATGCCGATCGGCAGCTCGGCGGTGATCGCCTTCATCGCCCGGTCGATATTGGCGCCGAGCGCCAGTATGTCGCCGCCTTCCTTCATGGCGATGGCGAGGCCGATGGCCGGCTCGCCATTCACCCGGAACATGGGCTGGGGCGGATCGACGAAGCCGCGCCGCACCGTGGCGATGTCGGAAAGGCGCAGCATGCGCCCGTTCACCGCGAAATTGATGTTGGCGATGTCCTGCTCGGAGCCGAAGGCGCCGGACACCTGCAAGGCGAGCTTCTCGTCGCCGGTCTGGATGGTGCCGGAAGGCTGCACCACGTTCTGGCTGCGCAGGGCGTTCACCAGCGCGGAGCGGTCGATGCCGAGCGCGGCGAGCTGCTGCACGGAGAATTCGACGAAGATGCGCTCGTCCTGCGCGCCGAGGATCTGGATCTGCGAGACGTCGGGCACCTGCAGCAGCTTCGAGCGCGCCGCCTCGACATAGTCGCGCAGCTCGCGATGACTGAAGCCGTCGGCAGTGAAGCCGTAGATCAGCCCGAAGGTGTCGCCGAATTCGTCGTTGAAGCCCGGTCCGACCACGCCGGCCGGCAGGGTGTGGCGCATATCGGCGACGCGCTTCCTCACCTGGTACCAGGTGTCCTTCACCTCGGCGGCCGTGCTCGCGCCGTCGAGCGCGACGAAGATGGTGGTGACGCCGGGGCGGGTGTAGCTGCGCAGATTGTCGAGATGCGATGTCTCCTGCAGCGTGCGCTCCAGCCGCTCGGTGACTTGCTGGAGCGTGTCCTCCATGCTCGCGCCGGGCCAGGCGGCCTGCACGACCATGGTCTTGATGATGAAGGACGGGTCCTCGCTGCGGCCGAGGCGGAAATAGGAGAACAGCCCCGCCGCCACCACGATGAGCATGAAGTAGATGACGAGCGAGCGCTGGCGAATGGCCCAGGCGGAGAGATTGAAGCCCATCACGACCCCGACCCGAGCAGACGCACCGCCTGGCCCGGATGCAGCGCCTGCACCCCGGCCGTTACCACGATGTCGCCGACGCCGAGACCCGAGGAAACCGCGACCGTCGCCGGGTTGAAGCGGGCCACCTCGATATTGCGCAGCGCCACGGTCAGCGTTGCCGGGTCGACCAGCCACACCGCCGGCTGGCTGTTGAAGGCGGTCAGCGCCGAGGCCGGAATCTCGATGGTCGCCGCGCTGTCGAGCCGCACGCTGCCATTCACCGAGGAGCCGAGCCGCATGGCCGCGGGCGGATTCTCCAGCCCGATGCGGACGCGGAAGGTGCGGGTCACCGGATCGGCCTGCGGCGCCACTTCGCGCACCCGGCCCAGCGCGGTGACGGAAGAATCGTCGACAAGTGAAATGTCGATCACCGGATTGGCCGGCACGGAGCGCAGCAGCTGGGCCGGCACGTCGAACACCGCGTCGCGTCCGCCCTGGCGGGCGAGTTGCACGATCATGCGGCCGGCCTGCACCACCTCGCCCGGCTCGGCGCCGCGCGCGGTCACGACGCCCGGCGCGTCGGCGGTCAGCTCGGTATAGCTGACATTGTCTTCGGCGATCTTCAGCTGCGCCTGCGCATCGTCCACCGAGGACTGCGCGGAGCGCAGGCCCTGCTGCGCGTCGTCATAGAGCGCGCGGGTGGTGAAGCCATTGCCGAGCAGGCGTTCCTGCCGCTCATAATGGTTCTGCGCCTGCACCAGGCGGCCTTCCGCCGCCGCCAGCGCGGCCTGTGCCGAGCGCAGCGTGTTCAGCGCGTTCTGCGGGTCGAGGCGGGCGATGACCTGCCCTGCCTTCACGGCGTCGCCGACATTGACCAGACGCTCGGTCATGCGGCCGCTGACGCGGAAGGCGAGCGAGACCTCGTCCTCGGCCTGGATGTCGCCGGTAAGCGTCACCACCTGGCCGGACTGGCCAGCCTCGACCGTCACCGCCCGCACGGGGCGGATCGGCGCCGGCTCGTCGCCGTCATCCTCGCCGGAACAGCCCGCGGTAAACAGCGCGGCACCGAGAGCGAAGGCCAGCCCCGCCATGCGGACCGTCATGGAACGGGAGGAAAGGCGGGGAGCCATGTGTGTCATGCCAGGATGCCGGTTCATGTCTCGCGTTGTCATAGGAGGGGGCGAATCACCGCGACACGCCGTCGGCCGGAAATGCACGGTGCCGGTTCCGGTGGTATTTGCAATTCCCAGGGGTATAGGGACTGCAAACCCCGCTTTCCCGTCCGAAGCGTCCTATCAGTATATAACGCCGTACCGGCGTCGCTATCCGCATAAAATCCCACCTTCGTGCATTCCGTGCCAGCACTATCGCTCCGGTGCTACGGCGGACGGGGTGAAGGTCGACCACATAGACGAAATACTTATGCGGAACGCTGCGTTATTCGGCGGCCATCGCTGCAACAACTTGACGGCTGGCGGCAGGATACTGGTTCATTTCAATCGTCGCCAGCGTTGCGCGCCGCCGGGCGCCGCCGCATAAGAAACGGGAAAGGCCGTCCGCGCGCATGGGGACCTGTCGCCGATGGATCGGCACCGCCGGGAGAAAGCCATGACGGTCCAGCCGCCGAACTCCGCCGAAATGCCTCCCGCGCGCTTTCGCGGAGCCGCCATTCTCGGGCGCGCGGCGGTGCTTTACCTCGTATGGGTCGCCATGGCCGGCACGGCAGTGGCCGATCTGGCGATCGGCGTGCCGGCGGCGGCGCTTGCTACCTATGTCAGCCTGAAGCTGCTTCCACCGGGGATGGCCGGGCTGGCGCCGGGCGCGCTGTTGCGGCTCTCGCTCGGCCTGCCCGTCCGCTCGCTGATTGCCGGCATCAAGGTGGCGCGCCTCGCGCTCGGCTCGGGCCGGCTGGAGCATGCGGGCATCGTCGCCTGCCCGCTGGAGCTGCCGCCGGGCGTGGCGCGCGAGACCTTCCTGGCGCTCGCCAGCCTGCAACCCGGCTCGCTCCCGGTCGAGGAAAGGGAGGGCGGCACGGCGCTGGTGCAGGTCATCGACGCGCGCGACGACATTGCCGGCGCTTTCGCGCAGGAGCAGCGGCGCTTCGCCGTGGCGCTGCGACCGGGCACTGGTGGAGACAGCGCGGATGGCTGATTTCCTCGGGTTCGCTGCGCTTGTCCTTCTCGCCGTGGTGGCTCTCGGCCTGTTCCGGCTGCTGCGTGGTCCCGCCGCGGTCGACCGGATGATGGCGATCCAGCTCGCGGGCACCGGCTGCGCCGGCGTCGCGCTGCTGCTCGGCGCGGCCAGCAGCAGCGGCGCGACGGCCGATATCGCGCTGACCCTCGCCTTGCTCGCCGCGCTGGCGGCGGCGGCGCTGCGCTGTTTCGCCGTGCCGCCGGTCGCCGGGGCGGAGGAGCAGGAGCCATGAGAATGCTGCTCGACGCCTTCACCCTTCTCACGGTCACCGCCGGCCTCTTCTTCTTCCTCGCCGGCAGCGTCGCGCTGCTGCGCTTTCCCGATGCGCTGAGCCGGCTGCACGGCCTCACCAAGGCGGACAATCCGGGCCTGGGGCTGATCGTGCTCGGCCTGCTGGCGCAGGCGGACAGCGTCGCCGGCGCCTTGAAGCTCATCCTCGTCTGGCTGCTGGTGCAGTTCGCCAGCGCCTCGGCGGGCCGGCTGCTGGCCCGCGCGGCCCTGCGCGATGCCGCGCGCGGCGGGCGGTCCTCATGATGGTGCTCGTCGACCTCGTGCTGGTGGTGATGGTGCTGGGCGCGGGCCTGCTGGTCGTCGGCGCGCGGGAGGCGCGCGATGCGGTGTTCGGCTTCATGGCGCTGGGACTTGCGCTGGCGCTGGTCTGGGCGCGGCTCGGCGCCATCGATGTCGCACTGACCGAGGCGGCGATCGGCGGGGGCGCCATGGGCGTGCTGCTGCTGAAGCTGTCCGCCCGGCTGGGTGCGCGGGAGCGCCGCCACGGCTGGCGGCCCGCCACGCTCGTGCTGCCGGCGCTGGCGGGCGGCGCGCTTGCCGGCGCGCTGGTGCTCGCGCTGAATGCGCTGCCGGAGCCGCCGCCCAGCCTCGCTTCGGCGGCGGTGCTGAACATGCCGGCGCTCGGTCTCGGCAATGCGGTGACGGCGGTGCTGCTCGGGTTCCGCGCGCTCGACACGTTGTTGGAAAAGATCGTGTTGCTGGTCGGGCTGCTGGCGATCTGGTCGCTGGCGCCGGATGCTCTGTGGGGCGGCGCGCCGGCGCCTCTCGCCGCCCCGGCGCCCGACGGGCCGCTCGTATTGCTGGCCCGCGTGCTGCCGCCGATCGGCCTGCTCGCCGGAATCTACCTCGTCTGGACCGGGGCGGACCATCCCGGCGGCACCTTCCCCGGCGGCGTGGTACTGGCGGCGATGTGGCTGCTGCCGATGATGGCGGGGCTTGCCGCGCCGCCGCCGCTCGCCGCGCGCGGACTGCGCGCCGCGCTGGTCGCCGGGCCGGCCCTGTTCCTGCTCGCCGGCTTCGCCGGATGCCTGGTCGGCGAGGGGTTCCTCGCCTATCCCGAAGGCTTCGCCAAGCCGATCATCGTCGTGGTCGAGCTGGCGCTGGCACTCTCCATCGCCGCCATCGTCGGCTTGATGATCGCCGGCCGGGCCGCGAGGGTGCCGCGATGAGCCCGGCTTTCATTTACGCCGTTCTCGCCGCCGGCCTGATCGGCATCGGCCTGTTCGGCTTGATCCGCCATCGCGGTGGCCTGCGCCGGCTGCTGTCGTTCAATCTCATCGGCGCCGGCGTGTTCCTCGTCTTCGGCGTGGCGGCGCAGCGCGGCGCGGCCGTGGGGCTGTCGGGCGATCCGGTGCCGCAGGCCATGGTCATCACCGGCCTCGTCGTCGCCTTCGCCGCCTCGGCACTGGCGGCGGCGCTGATCGGCCGGCTGGCCGAGATGTCCGAGAATGAGCGCGAACCATGAGCGGCGGGGCCGGCTTTCTCCTCGTGCTGGCGCTGATGCTGCCGGCCATCGCGCTGGTGGCGATGTTCGTCGTGCCGCTGCGCGCGCCCGAACGTCTCGCCTATCTCGTCTATCCCTTCGGCCTCGTCAGCATTCTGGCCACCGCCTATGCGGTCGTCGGCAGCGGCGAGGCGCTCACCTACGGGCTGGGCGGCTGGGAGCCGCCACTCGGGCTCGCCTTGCGGGCCGACGGCACCGCGGCGGCGCTGATGGTGATGACGGCGCTCGTGCTGGGGCTCGTCGGCTTCTCGGCGCTGGGCAGCTTCGGGACGGGGCGCACGTCCTTCGCCTTCTGGGCGCTGCTGCTGGCGCTGTGGAGCGCGCTCAACCTCGCCTTCCTGGCGCAGGACCTGTTCACCCTGTTCGTGGCGCTGGAACTCCTGACCTTCGCCGCCGTGCCGCTGGTCAGCCTGTCGGGCACGGCCGAGACGCTGCGGGCGGCGCTGCACTACCTCCTGTTCGCGCTGACCGGCTCGGTGTTCTACCTGCTCGGCACCGGGCTGCTCTATGCGCGCTACGGTGCGCTCGACATCCCGACGCTGCGCGACCTCGTGCAGCCGGACGCGCCCACTCTCATCGCCATCGCGCTGATGACCGGCGGGCTTATGGCGAAGACCGCGGTGTTCCCGCTGCATCTGTGGTTGCCGCCGGCCCATGCCGGAGCGCCGGCGCCAGCCAGCGCGGTGCTGTCCGCCCTCGTCATCAAGGCACCGTTCGTCCTCATCGTGCGGCTATGGTTCGAGCTGGTGCCGGCGCCCGGCGCGGCGGCGGGGCTGCTCGCCGGTTGCGGCGCCGCCTCCATCCTGTTCTGCTCCGTAATGGCGCTGCGCCAGGCGCGGTTGAAGCTGATGATCGCCTATTCGACGGTGGCGCAGGTCGGCTACCTCTTCCTCGTCTTCCCGCTGGCGGCCGGGCCGGCGCCGTGGGAGACGCTGGCCTGGAGCGGCGGCCTGCTGCAACTCGCCGCGCATGCCTTCGCCAAGGCGGCAATGTTTGTCGCCGCCGGGCGCATCACTGAGGCGCTCGGCCATGACCGCATCGACGGGCTCAACGGGGCGGCGAAGGCGGCGCCGATCAGCGTCTTCGCCTTCGCATTGGCCGGGCTGTCGCTGGTCGGCCTGCCGCCGAGCGGCGGCTTCAACGCCAAGGTGATGCTGCTGACGAGCGCGGTGGCAGCGGGGCAGTGGTGGATCGCGCTCACCATCCTCGCCGGTGGGGTGCTGGCGGGCGGCTATGTGTTCCGGGTCATCGGCCGGGCGATGGCGGATGAGGAGGAGGGCACTGTCCTGACACCCGTGCCGGGCCTTCGCGAGATCGCCCCGCTGCTGCTCGCTTTGTGTGCGCTGGCGCTCGGCTTCATCCCGCTGCAACCCTTCGCCTTCCTCGCCATCGGCCACGAAACCGGGGTGCTGCCATGAACGCGCCGTTCGGCGGCACGCTGACCGGCGGCGGGCTGCTGCTCGCGGCGACGCTGTTTCTGCCGCTGCTGCTGGCGGGCGCCGCGCTGAAGCCCGTCATCCGCCGCCGCGCGCTGGATCTCCTGCCCGTTGCACCGCTGCCGGGCCTGCTGGCGGCGCTGCTGGCGCCGGGCGAGCGGCTGCTCGTGGCGCCCGATCCCATGCGCATGGTGCTTGCCCTCGACACGCCGGGGACGGTGCTGCTCGGCGGGGCTTCGCTTCTGTGGCTGGGCGCCGGGCTCTATGCGCGCACCTATATGCGCGAGGATCCGAGGGCCGGCAGCTTCGCCATCTGGTGGCTGCTGACGCTCGCCGGGAGCCTCGGCGTGTTCATCGTGGCCGATGTCGCCAGCTTCTATCTCGTCTTCGCGCTGGCGAGCCTGCCCGCCTTCGGACTGGTGGCGCATGAGAAAACCCGGCGGGCCGAGCGCGCCGGCTTCTGGTACATGGCACTGGCGATGCTCGCCGAGGCGGTGCTGCTGCTCGGCTTCGTGCTGATCGCCATGGGCGGGGAGGGCAACCCGCTGATCCGCGACGCGGTGGCCCGGCTCGCCGCCTCGCCCCATGCCGGCCTCACCGTGACGCTGCTGGTCATCGGCTTCGGACTGAAGATGGGGCTGGTGCCGCTGCACGTCTGGATGCCGCTCGCGCATCCCGTCGCGCCGATGCCGGCTTCGGCGGTGTTGAGCGGCGTTATTGTCAAGGCCGGTGTGATCGGTCTCATCCGCTTCCTGCCGCTGGAGGTCGGGTTGCCGGGCGCCGGCACCGTGCTCGTCGCACTGGGCCTCGTGACGGCGTTCTATGCGGTGCTGGTCGGCATCACCCAGACCCACCCCAAGACCGTGCTGGCCTATTCCACGGTGAGCCAGATGGGCGTGGTCGCTGCGCTGATCGGTGCCGGGCTTGCCAGCGCCGCGCCGCTGACCGGGGCCGTCGCCGCCTTCTACGCGCTGCACCACATGCTGGTGAAAGGCGCGCTGTTCCTCGGCGTCGGCATCGTCGCGGCAGAGGGGCGGCGCATGCGCAGCGTCATGATGGTAATGGCCGTGCTGGCGCTGAGCCTCGCCGGCCTGCCCTTCACCAGCGGCATGCTGGCGAAATATGCCGCCAAGGAGCTGATGGGCGACGGCACGGTGGCGCTGCTGGCGACGCTCTCGGCGGCTGGCAGCGCGCTGTTGATGCTGCACTTCCTGCGCCTGCTGCCCCGCATCGCCGAGGCGAAGGCCGGCGAGACGCCGCCGGCCGGGCTCGTGCTGCGGTTGACGCTTCCTTGGGCCGGCATCGCCCTCGCCTCGCTCGCACTGCCCTGGGCGCTGTTCGCCCCCGTCACCGGCCTGTCGCCGGCCACCATGCTGGGCGCCGCGGCGCTGTGGAAGGCGACATGGCCGCTGCTGCTCGGCGGGTTGCTGTTCCTGGTCCTGCGCCGCTGGGGCAACAGGCTGCCCATCATCCCCGAGGGCGATGTGGTGGTCGTTCTCGAGGCGGCGCGGCCCGCCATTGCCCGGCTCGGCGCGGCGGTCGAGCGGACGGACGGCGTGCTCCGGCAATGGCCGGTCGCCGTCGGCCTGCTCGCCGTCATCGTCCTCCTGCTGGCGACCGCGCTGCCAGGCTGAACGCTTCAGCCCGCCGCTGCCAGCTTGTCCTGCGTCCTCAATTCGAAGTCGCTGGCGTCATGGCGTTCGCGCAACTGCTCGGCGGGCTCACCGGAGAGGCGGTTGACGATGCGACCGCGCCGCACCGCCGGCCGTTCCAGCAGAGCGTCGGCCCAGCGCTGCACATGGGTGTAGTCCTTGACCGACAGGAACTCCGCCGCGCCATACTGCAGGCCCTTCGCCAGCCCGCCATACCAGGGGAAGATGGCGATGTCGGCGATGGTGTAGTCGGGGCCGGCGACATAGGCGCTCTCGGCGAGGCGGCGATCCAGTACGTCGAGCTGACGCTTCACCTCCATGGCGAAGCGGTCGATGGCATATTCGATCTTGCTTGGGGCATAGGCATAGAAATGGCCGAAGCCGCCGCCGAGATAAGGCGCCGAACCCATCTGCCAGAACAGCCAGGACAGCGTTTCGGCGCGCGCGGCCGGCTCGCTGGGCAGGAAGGCGCCGAACTTCTCCGCGAGATAGAGCAGGATGGCGCCGGATTCGAACACCCGGACCGGCTTTTCGCCGGAGCGGTCCAGCAGTGCGGGAATCTTCGAATTGGGGTTCACCGCGACGAAGCCCGAGCCGAACTGGTCGCCCTGGCTGATATTGATGAGCCAGGCGTCATATTCGGCGCCGGCATGGCCGAGCGCCAGCAGCTCCTCCAGCAGGATCGTCACCTTCTGCCCGTTCGGCGTACCCAGCGAATAGAGCTGGAGCGGGTGCCTGCCGACCGGCAGTTCCTTCTCATGGGTCGGGCCGGCGATCGGGCGGTTGATGTTGGCAAATGCGCCGCCGCTCGCTTTGTTCCAGGTCCAGACCTTGGGTGGGACGTAGTCGGTCGTGTCGGTCATGCGTGAGCTCCGGGGGATCGATGAGAGGCGGGCGGGGCGACGATGTCGCGGCCGGGGTGCACGCGACATTTTCGTCAGCCTCTCCTCCACATATTGCGGCGCAGCGGTTGCGCAAGCACGGCCGGGCGGGAAAGGGCGAGCGGAGGCGCCCGCCGCCGTCGCGCCAGGGTCATCCTGACCATGCGGCATCGCATAGACCAAGATATGAGCGGCTAGCGCGAACGTGGCGAGCGGGTAAACGCCAGGGCGATGGGGCCGGATGTCCTCGGTCGCTAGTCTTTCTCCATCAGCCCGGACGTCGAAAGCGTCCGTCGAAATTGGAGAAAGACCATGAACGCCAAGGCCCTCATCCTCGTCGCCGTCTCCGGCCTCATCGCTTTCAGCGCGGTTTCCGCCAATGCCGCCCAGCGTGCCGCCGCGCCGGCCCGGCCGCAGGCCGGCTACGCCTTCCCGCTGTTCGAAGGTCGCAACGCGGCGAACGCGCCGTCGCTGCTGGCCGCCGCCGCCCGCAACACCGATGCGGCGATCCGCATCGAGACCCACTACGACATCCACTCGCGCTGATCCGCGCTGAAGAGCCCGTCTTCCCCAAATCGTCCGTCACGTCGGCGCCCGCTCGGGCGCCGATCTTGTCTGGGCTCGCTATGGGCTTGCCGCCGCAGACATCACGGCAAAATTGATGGATCGCTTCGGCATCTCGCCTGTTCGCCCCGCCTTGCCGCGCGCTAGTCTGCCGGCAACGCGCCCTGTCCCACGTGCCGGACGGGGCTTCGACCATTGGCGATGACGGCCCGTCCCGGCGGGCCGCGAGGATCATCCATGACCAGCCAGAAGCAATTGCGGCTCGGGGCCTTCATGCGGCCGGTGAGCCTTCACACCGGCGCGTGGCGCTATCCCGGCGCCTGGCCCGACGCCAATTTCAACCTCGCCCATCTGGCGCGGATGGCGCAGCGGCTGGAGGCGGCGAAGTTCGACGCCTTCTTCATGGCCGACCACCTCGCCGTGCTGAACATGCCGGTCGAGGCGCTGAAGCGCAGCCACACCGTGACCTCGTTCGAGCCGTTCACCCTGCTCTCGGCGCTGGCGATGGCGACCTCGCGGATCGGGCTCGTGGCGACGGCCTCCACCACTTTCGATGAGCCCTATCACGTCGCCCGCCGTTTCGCCTCGCTCGACCATATCAGCGCCGGGCGGGCGGCCTGGAACATCGTCACCACCTCTAATCCGGACGCCGCGCTCAATTTCGGCCTTGATGATCATATGGAGCATGACGAGCGCTATGTGCGCGCCCGCGAGTTCTATGATGTCGTCACCGGTCTGTGGGACAGTTTTGCCGACGACGCCTTCACCCGCGACGTGGCCTCGGGCCTCTATTTCGAGCCCGAGCGCATGCATGTGCTCGACCACAAGGGGACGTACTTCTCCGTGCGCGGCCCGCTCAACATCGCCCGGCCGGTGCAGGGCTGGCCGGTGATCGTGCAGGCGGGGTCCTCGGAGGCGGGAAAGCAGCTTGCGGCGGAGACCGCCGAGGCGGTGTTCACCGCGACGCCGAACCTCGCGGCCGGGCGCGCCTTCTACGCCGATGTGAAGGGCCGGCTCGACAAGCTCGGCCGACCGCGCGACCATCTGAAAATCCTGCCCGGCGCCTTCATCGTGGTCGGCGACACGGTAGAGGAGGCGCGTGCCAAGCGGGCGGCGCTCGACGGCCTGGTGCACTACGCCAGCGCCATCGCCTCGCTCTCCATCGCGCTCGGCCATGATGCCTCGCGCTTCGATCCCGACGGGCCGCTGCCCGACATTCCCGAGAGCAATGCCAGCCAGAGCGCGCGCGAGCGGGTGGTGGGTCTCGCCCGCCGCGAGAACCTGACCGTTCGCCAGCTCGCTTTGCGCCTCGGCGGCTATTCCGGCCTCGCCTTCGTCGGCACGCCAGCCACCATCGCCGACCAGATGGAGGAGTGGCTGTTCACCGAAGGGGCGGACGGGTTCAACGTGATGTTCCCCTATCTGCCCGCCGGGCTCGACGACGTGGTCGACAAGGTGGTGCCGGAACTGCAGCGGCGCGGCCTGTTCCGGCGGGAGTATGAGGGCACGACGCTGCGCGAGCATCTCGGCCTGCCGCGCCCGGAAAACCGCTTCTTTCCGGCGGATGACGCGACGGTGAAGGCGGGTTAGGGCCGTGCCCGCACCGCGCCGGGCGCCTGCCCGGTGACGCGCTTGAAGGCGCGGGCGAAGGCGGCCTGCGAGCCATAGCCGAGCCGGTGCGCCGCCTCGTCGATCGGCAGCCGCTCCCGCCCGATCCACTGCATGGCGAGCCGCATCCGCAGATCGGTGAGGTAGCGCAGCGGCGTCATGCCGGTGACGCCAAGGAAGCGCTCGGCGAAGACCGAGCGCGAGGCCCCCATTTCGGCGGCCAGCTCGGCGACGCTCCAGTCGCGGCCGGGGTCGCGGTGCACGGCGGCGATGACCCGCCCGAGCCGGGGGTCGCGCAGCGCCGCGACCCAGCCCGAGGCGTCGCCGCAGCCGCACTCCACCCAGGCCCGCACGATGAAGGCGGAAACCACGTCCGCCAGTCGGGCGAGGATGCCGGCGAAGCCCGCGCGGTCGCCGCGCGTCTCGCGCTCCATGGCCTCCAGCATCGGCAGGATTTCCGGGTAGCGCGCCAGCAGCGTGCCGACGAACATCTGCTCCGGCATCAGCGCCACCAGCGGGCTCATGCCGCCGAGATCGAATTCCATGCAGCCGCTGAAGATGAGCGTGCGGCCCGAGGCGCACTGATCCTTCGCGCACGAGCTGATGGCGCCGACGCTGGCGCAGAGCGGCTGCACCGCGAAGGCGCCCACATCCCGGCATGGCAGCTCGGGCTCCGAGATAAGATCGTGCAGTCCCCCGCGCGGCAGCAACACGGCGTCGCCCGTCGCCATGGCGTGGACGATGCCGTCGGGGCGGCGCAGGAACACCGGCCCGCGGGCGATGAAATGGAACTGCGCGCGGCCTTCCTCCGTGCCGAAGCGCACGCCGAAGGGCGGCGACAGCTCGATTCGGCGATAGTCGATGCCGACCAGCCGCATGCCCATGAGCAGCTCGCTCACCACGTCGGCCAGCGGGGCAGCCGGTGCGTCGGTCGTAGCATTGCCGGACGATTGATCAATCATATCGGCGTTGATGGCATATATCGTCCGGCGAATCCAGCCTAGCACTGCTGCAACGCAACAGCTTGGCTGGAAGAGGATCACCCATGAGCGACACTTTGCCGTGGCAGGAGGAGGCGTCGATTGCCGATGCCGCCCTGCTGGACGACGTTCCCCCACCCGAGTCCGCCTCCCTGGTATCGGCGACCTTCGCGCCGGCCTGGGCGGCGGTGGGCTCGATGACGCTCGGCGTGTTCGGGCTGGTGACGGCGGAATTCCTGCCCGCCAGCCTGCTCACGCCGATGGCGGCCGATCTCGGCATTTCCGAGGGTACGGCCGGGCAGGCGGTGACCGCCACCGCCACGGTGGCGCTGGTCGCAAGCCTGCTGGTCTCCGCCGCCACGCGGCGCATCGACCGGCGGCTCGTTCTGCTCGCCTTCACCGCGCTGCTGGTGGTCTCCAACCTGATCGTCGCCTTCGCACCGGACCTCACATTGCTGCTGCTCGGGCGGGTGCTGCTCGGCGCGGCGCTGGGTGGCTTCTGGGCGATGTCGGCGGCGCTCGCCATGCGCCTGGTGCCCGAGCCGATGGTGCCGCGCGCGCTGTCGATCATCTTCAGCGGCGTCTCGGCGGCGACGATCTTCGCCGCGCCCGTGGGCAGCTATCTCGGCGACCTCATCGGCTGGCGCTCGGTGTTCCTCATCGCTGCCGTGCTCGCGGCGCTGACCTTCGTCATCCAGCTCGCCACCCTGCCGAAGATGGCGCCGACCGGCACGGCGCGGCTGCGCACGCTGATCGACGTGCTGCGCCGGCCGGGCATTGGCGTCGGCATGTTCGCTGCCATGCTGGTCTTCACCGGCCATTTCGGCTTCTTCACCTATATCCGCCCGTTCCTGGAGACGGTAACGGGCGTCGGCATCAATGCGGTGGCGGGCATTCTGCTCGGCTTCGGGCTGGCGAATTTCGTCGGCACGCTGGCGGCCGGGCCGATGCTGGAGCGCAGCCTCGGCATGTCGCTGCTGGCCGCGCCGGTGCTGATGTGCGCGCTTGGCGCCGGCCTCGTCGCGCTGGACAGCACGCCGCTGGCGGACACGCTGATGGTGGCCGGATGGGGCTTCGCGTTCGGCATCGTGCCGGTGGCGTGGTCGACCTGGCTCACCCGCGCCGTGCCCGATCAGGCGGAGAGTGCCGGCGGACTGCTGGTCGCCGCCGTGCAGTTCGCCATCTCGGTCGGCGCGGCCGGCGGCGGGGCGATCTTCGATCTGCGCGGGGCGACCGGCGTGTTCAGCGCGGCGAGCCTGGTACTGCTGGTGGCGGCCTTCATGGTGGTCGCCGGCGTACGCCCGCGCCTACGGCATCTTGCCTGATCAGGGGCGGGCCGTGGAGGCGGCCCGCCTTCCCGCGCGCGGGCGGCGGGCGACGCGGCTTTTGATGACCTTGAGGGCGGCACCAGTGACAACCAGCATCACCACCGTCAGCCCGGCCATCCACAACAGCCAGCTCGCGCCGCTGTCTGCACCGACCAGCGCGGCGCCTTCCGCCGCGACCCAGCCGGGTGCCAGCATCACAGGCGCCCACACCGCCGCCGATGAGACATTGGCGAACTGGAAGCGGCGCTGGTCCATGCGCATCATTCCGGCGACCAGCGGGATGGTGCAGCGCACCGGACCGAGAAAGCGGCCGAAGAAGATCGAGGCGAAGCCGAAGCGGCGGAAGAACAGCCGCGCCTGTGCCACCTGCGGGCGATAGCCTTGCAGCGGCCAGCGGTGCACGATGCGCGGGCCAACCCAGCGGCCGAGCCAGTAGGAGACGATGTCGCCCGCCACCGCGCCGGCGATGGCCCCGCCGATGACCGGGATCGGCTGCACGACGCCGGAACCGATGAGCCCGCCGATCGCCAGCATGAGCGCGGTGGCGGGAATGACGAGGCCGAGCAGCACGAGCGACTCGCCGAAAGCGATGACGCCGACGATGAAGGGCACGAGATATTGGTGGCTCCGCATGAGCTGAGCCAGATCGGCGGCGATGGTCTCCATGGGTCCCCGCTGCGGCGATGAGGACGTCGCCGGCAACCGGGGTGGCTGCCTGACTCTCATCGGCCGACGTTCAATGCCAGACGTTCGCGTTGCATCTTGGGAGGGATGATGGCGATCGCAAGGCCGCTCCTGCCGTTGGGGCAGGCGTGCGCGCTTATTCGGCCATGATCTGCGGCACGCCGCAATTGGGCGGTGCGCAATCCGGCAGCTTGATCTTCGCCGCCTCGCCTTCGGGAGGCGGGCCGGGGAGCGGCACCAGTTCGCCGGTCAGCGGCGAGGGTTGGTCCGGACCGGGATTCAGCGTCTCTGGAGGGTTGAGCGGAAAGGCCGGGGGATTGCCGGTGGCGCCGGAAATGCCGTTGACATCCTGGGCCAGCGCTGGCGTGAGCACCATCGCGGTCGCCAGAAGTGCAGCGCAAAGCGTGGTCTTCATCGCCATCTCCTTCGGCAGGCTTGCAGCTCGACGCTATCATCGAGCGCGGCGGTGAAAAAGGCCCGCCTTCCTGCCGAAAGCGAAGAGACGTATCCCGGCAGACCCCGAACGTCGCGCCGGATCGTGGAAGCGCCGCAGGTTCCGGTGGCCTCCCGGAAGGGAATCGAACCCCTGACCCCAGGTTTAGGAAACCTGTGCTCTATCCTGCTGAGCTACCGGGAGTGACCGCCGGTACATGACCTCAATCGGGGTCCGGGATCAAGAGCCCCCGGTCCGCAGTCCTGCTGCCGAACATCGCATGGGAAGCCGCCCGCAGCTGCGCTATCATCCCCGGTGAAGGACGTGCCGACGGAAATGTCATGGTGGACGGGGCGCAGTGATGTCGTCGCAGGCCAGCAAGACCGGGCCGGACATGATCCGGGTCGAGACCATACCCGTTGTGCCCGGGGCGGCAGGGGCTTCGTGCGCCCGGATTCTGGCCGGTGCCGCGAGGGCTGCCATTCTCGGCATGGGTTCGCTCGTGGTCATTGCCGCCTGCCCGCCTGCCCATGCCGGTGAGAAATGCCCGGACAATTTCGCCGCGCCCGTGCAGGTCGTGGCCGTCGACGGGTTCGGCGATCTCGCGCTGGCGGACGGTTCGATCGTCCGGCTCGCCGGGCTTTCGGCATCCGGCGGGGACGCGGCCGAGTTGCGCCGAACGGCGGCGCTCCGCGAGGCCGCGCTCGGTCGCGATGCGGTTCTCGCGCGGGCCGAGACGGGCAAGGACCGCTACGGCCGTAGCGCCGCACTGGTGCGGATTGCCGACCAGACGACGACGCTGCAGGCCGCGCTGCTCAGCGAGGGGCTGGCGCTGGCGCGGCCCGAACCAGGCTATCTCGGCTGCATGGACGCGCTCCTCGCCGCCGAAGCGCCGGCGCGCCGTGGCAGGCGCGGGCTCTGGGCGGAACTGCCGGTCGCGGCCCGCGATGAGGCAAGCGCCGGCGCGCGCGTGGGGCAGTTCACAATTCTCGCAGGACGCGTGCTTTCGGTTGGAAACGGAAAGCAGGTGGATTACCTCAATTTCGGCCCGGTTTGGCGGCAAGATTCCACGGTGAGGCTGGGAAAGCCGGTGCGTGCCGCCCTTGCACAGGCCGGCGTGCCGCTGGAGTCGCTGTCGGGGCAGTGGCTTGCGGTACGCGGCGTCGTGGTCGAGGCGGGTGGGCCGGCGATCGACGTGCGATGGATCGAACAGCTGGAGCTGGTCGGCGCGCGATGATGGGACGAGAGCAGGCGGGAAACGGGTGAGGACGCCGGGGAAGATGGGGGCGCCGGGCAAGGCACAATGGCTGCGGCTGTTGGGGCTGGCGGGTCTGCTTGTGCTGTCGGTCGGGCTGTCGGCCTGTGCCGGTCTCCAGGAGCCGGCCACCGCCGACGCCAAGGCGGCCACATCCGCGCCTTCGCTCGAAGACACCATGACGCCGTCGCAGCGCAAGGAGCACGAGCGGCTCGTCGCCTCCTATGGCGGTGCCTACAACGATCCGAAGCTGCAGGCGGAGATCCAGCAGATCGTCACCCGGCTGGTGGCGGCCTCCGAGCGGCCGGACCTGCATTACCGCGTCACCATCCTCAACTCGCCGGCGATCAATGCCTTCGCCCTGCCGAACGGCTCGCTCTATGTCACGCGCGGGTTGCTGGCGCTCGCTTCCGACAATTCCGAGCTCGCCTCCGTGCTGGCGCATGAGATGGCGCATGTGATCGCCAACCACGCGGCGACGCGCGAGGACCAGATGAAGCAGGCGGTGCTGGTCAGCCGCGTCATCTCCGATGTGGTGAACGATTCCGATCTCGGCGCGCTGGCGCTGGCGAAGAGCCGCATCTCGCTCGCCAGCTTCTCGCGCGGGCAGGAGCTGGAGGCGGACGCCATCGGGGTGGGCATCAGCGCGCGCGCCGGTTTCGATCCCTATGGCGCCGAGCGCTTCCTCACCACCATGGGTCGGCAGGCGAGCCTCAAGTCTACCGCCACCGGGCCGAACGCCAACAACGACCAGCAGAGCGACTTCCTCGCCAGCCATCCGGCGACCCCCGAGCGCATCTCCATCGTGATGGCGAATGCGCGTGAATACGCCTCGCCCGCCAAGCCCGGCGAGCGCGACCGGACGCAGTATCTCGGCGCGATCGACGGGCTGGTGTTCGGCGACGATCCCAAGGAAGGTTTCATCCGCGGTCGGCGGTTCTTCCATCCCAAGCTCGGCTTCACCTTCACTGCGCCCGAGGGCTTCACGCTGGAGAACACCTCGCAGGCCGTGCTCGGCGCCACCGCCACCGGTCGCGAGGCGCTGCGGCTCGATGCCGTGCGGGTGGGCGGCGACCAGAGCTTGGCCCAGTACCTGTCCTCCGGCTGGATCGACGGCGTGGAGGTCTCGTCCGTCGAAAGCCTGGTGCTGAACGGCTTCCCGGCGGCGACGGCGGTGGCGCGCGGCGAGCAATGGTCGTTCCGCATGTTCGCCATCCGCTTCGGCAGCGATGTCTACCGGCTCATCTTCGCGGCGCGCGAACTCACGCCCGAGCTCGACGCGCAGTTCCGCGAGGCGGCCGAGACCTTCCGGCGCGTGTCGATCGAGGAGGCGGAGAACGTCAAGCCGCTGCGCATCCGCATCGTCAAGGCGGGGATCACCGACACCTCCGAGAAGCTGGCGGGCAAGATGGACGTGCAGGACCGCGCGCTGGAGCGCTTCCTCGTGCTCAACGGGCTGGAGAAGGGCGACAAGCTCGCCTATGGCGAGCAGTACAAGATCATCGCTGAGTAGGCTCGGGCGGGTCGCCTAGGCTGGTCCGAACGCGCCGCGCGGCACGTCGGGGCCTTGCGTCAGGGCGATGCGCAGCTTTTCCAGTGCCCGGCTCTCGATCTGGCGGACACGTTCCTTGGAAATGCCAAGCCGGGCGCCCAGCGTTTCCAGCGTCTCGCTGTCCTCGTTCAGGCGGCGGGCCTGGATGATGCGGATCTCGCGCTCGTTCAGCGCGCGCAGGGCGCGCCGCAGCCAGCGGCGGCGCCGCTCGCCGTCGATCTCGATCGAGGCCTGCTCGTCCGGCAGCGGATCGGTCGCCACCAGCTGGTCGAGCCGCTCGCCACCTGCCTCGTCGTCGTTCACCAGCGGGGCGTTGAGCGACAGGTCGGGAATGTTCAGCCGCGCATCCATGCGGGCGACTTCGACCGGATTGACGCCAAGGCTGCGGGCGATGGTGGCGTGCATCTCTTCGCGCGGCAGGAAGGTGCCGTTCTCATTGGAGCGCTCCAGCCGGGCGCGCATGCGGCGCAGATTGAAGAACAGCGCCTTCTGCCCGGAGGAGGTGCCGCCGCGCACGATGGACCAGTTGCGCAGCACGTAATCCTGGATCGCCGCGCGGATCCACCAGCTTGCATAGGTCGAGAAGCGGACCTCGTGGGCGGTCTCGAAGCGCGCCGCCGCCTCCAGCAGGCCGATATGACCCTCCTGCACGAGGTCGGACATGGGCAGGCCGTAATTGCGGAAGCGACGGGCAATGGCGATGGCGAGGCGCATATGCGCGCGCACCAGCACATGCAGCGCCGCCTCGTCATGGGTCTCGGCCCAGCGGCGCGCCAACTGGTACTCCTGCTCGCGATCGAGCAGGGGAATCCTCATGGCCTCTCGCGCCAGCCGGGAATGGCTGTCGGCCGGCTCGCTCATGCGCTGCTCCCGAACGCTTCATGGACGACGGCGTACCAGGAACGTAACGCGGCGGGTGTGCTCCGGGTTCCCCGGCGCAGACGCAGGCTCGGGCAAACAAAAAGCCCGGCGCGAGGCCGGGCTTTGCGTGGTTCGATAAGGGGGCGCGGCGCCTCAGGCGGCGGCTTCCTCGGATTCTTCGTCGCCGGCCTCGATCTCGGCTTCCGCCTCGCCCTTGCCAACGCGGCGCGGGCCCTTGAGCAGGTTCGCCTCGATGACCTTGATCGCTTCGGTCTCGGTCAGATTGTCGACGGCGCCGAGCTCGCGGGCCATGCGGTCGAGCGCGGCCTCATAGAGCTGGCGCTCGCTGTAGGACTGCTCGGGCTGCGCCTCGGAGCGGTAGAGGTCGCGCACCACCTCGGCGATGGCGACGAGGTCGCCGGAATTGATCTTGGCCTCATATTCCTGCGCGCGGCGGCTCCACATGGTGCGCTTCACGCGGGCGCGGCCCTTCAGGGTCTCCAGCGCCTTCTTCATGATGGTGGGCTCGGAGAGTTTGCGCATGCCGACGGTAGCGATCTTCGGCACGGGCACGCGCAGCGTCATCTTGTCCTTTTCGAAATGGATGACGAAAAGCTCAAGCTTGAAACCCGCGACTTCCTGTTCCTCGATCGCCGTGATGCGTCCGACGCCGTGGGACGGATAGACGATGTGTTCTCCCGTCTTGAAACCCTGGCGGATGTTGTTGGACGGCTTCTTCGTCGACGTCATTGCGTGCCTGCTCCTGGGTCTCGGTCCTTCGGCGACGCGCCACCTCGGCCCGCCGTCGCCCCGGGAGCTCAGCTCGCGGGGACAAGAAACACCCCGGCTCCAGCGGATGCCGGAACCGTACTTTCAGCCGTCGACGGAAAACTCAGGGAAGTCCGGCGCGCGACCGCACGCTGGATGGAAACCCGACATCAATTCCGGGAAGGGCGCTCCGGTCCGGGAGCGTTGCACCATGGCAAACCCAATCGACTGCACGAGCAGCTTATAACACAAAATATGCAGAAATCAAAATAGTGTTGCGATGCAACGCGCGCGCGACCGCGCTCGCGAGCCATGTCGCGGCGGTCTATGCTTATCGCGCTTGGCTTCCCAAGGGAAGGGGGCGGCGCGGTGCGGTCAGTCCTGCTTACCCGGTTCGGCGGAGAGATACTGTAGCTTGTCGGCTACACCGTCCCACTCCTTCGCCTCGGGCAGCGGGTCCTTGCGATCGGTGATGTTCGGCCACACCTTGGCGTAGTCGGCGTTGATGGTCAGCCACTTGTCGAGGCCCGGCTCGGTGTCCGGCTTGATGGCTTCCGCCGGGCATTCTGGCTCGCACACGCCGCAGTCGATGCACTCGTCCGGATGGATGACGAGGAAGTTCTCGCCTTCATAGAAGCAGTCGACAGGGCACACCGACACGCAGTCGGTGTACTTGCACTTGATGCAATTCTCCGTGACGACGTAGGTCATTCATCCGGTCTCCGCGCAGGGCATGTGGTTTGGCCCGCGGCCCTCCCCTAGCGCACCGTTCCGAGGGGCGCAAGAAACATAAGCACATGGCTGCGCCCCCGCGCGCTCATGGTCATATCCGTGGCCGTGCGCAGGTCCGCAAGCCTTGCTGCGCCGGTCAGGGCCGGATCTGGCCGGTGCCGCGCACCCGATATTTGAACGAGGTGAGCTGCTCCGCGCCGACCGGCCCGCGCGCATGCATGCGCCCGGTGGCGATGCCGATCTCTCCGCCGAAGCCGAATTCGCCGCCATCGGCGAACTGGGTGGAGGCGTTGTGCACCACGATGGCGGAATCCACCTCGGCGAGGAATTTTTCCGCCGCGGCGTCGTCCTCGGTGAGGATGGCGTCGGTGTGGTGCGAGCCATAGGCCTCGATGTGGTCGATGGCCGCATCGAGGCCGTCCACCAGCTTCACCGAAATGATGGCGTCGAGATATTCGGTGCGCCAGTCCTCCTCGGTCGCCGGCTTCACCCGCGCATCGATGGTCTGGGCGGCCGCGTCGCCGCGCACCTCGCAGCCCTCCGCCAGCAGCATGGTGACCAGCGGCGCCAGCAGGGTCCGCGCGCCGGCGCTGTCGACCAGAAGGGTTTCCGCCGCCCCGCACACGCTGGTGCGGCGCAGCTTGGCGTTGCGCACCACGTTCAGCGCCTTGGCGAGGTCGGCCTTGCGGTCGACATAGATGTGCACGATCCCTTCGAGATGGGCGAACACCGGCACGCGCGCCTCGCTCTGCACGCGCGCGACGAGGCTCTTGCCGCCGCGCGGCACGATGACGTCGACATTGCCGCCGAGCCCGGCCAGCATCTCGCCCACCGCCGCGCGGTCGCGGGTGGGTACCAGCTGGATGGCGTCCGCCGGCAGGCCGGCACTCATCAACCCCTCGACGAGGGCGGCGTGGATGGCGCGCGAGGAATTGAAGCTGTCGGAGCCGCCGCGCAGGATCACCGCATTGCCGGCCTTGAGGCCGAGGCTGCCGGCATCCGCCGTCACATTGGGGCGGCTTTCATAGATCACGCCGATCACGCCGAGCGGGGTGCGCACGCGCTCCAGCTTGAGGCCGTTGGGCCGCTCCCAGCTCTCCATCACCTTGCCGACCGGATCGGCCAGCTCGGCGATCTCCTCGACGCCGCGCGCGGTGGCTTCCAGCCGCGCCTCGTTCAGCGTCAGGCGGTCCAGCATGGAAGCGCTCATGCCGGCGATGGTCGCGGCCGCGACGTCCTCGGCATTGGCGGCGAGGATTTCCGGCGTATGGGCCCGGATGGCGGCGGCGGCGGCGAGAAGCCCGGCGCGCTTGGCCTGTGCCGGCGCGATCGCCAGCGTGCGGGCGGCGGCACGGGCGCGGCGGCCGATGTCGAGCATCAGCGCCGGCACGTCCTGCTGCGGCGCCGGCGCGCCGAGACGGGTCTCGGTGGCGGGAACGGCGCGAAGCGAAGAGGTAGCGGACATGACGGATACTCGGTGAAAGATGGCCCTGCCCCGGCTTCATGCAGGGGTCGCGATAAGGGCGCCCTATCTACCACAATCGCGGCCGGGGGTGCCAAAACGATTCGTGAGACGGCACCGCCATGCCGGCCGCGCCATTAAGCATGCGGCGGGGGAGCGCGGCATCACGTCTTGCCATTTGCGGCGCAACGTCCGATGTGAGGTCCTGCCGTTCGCTTCGATCAGGGAGACCGGGCGCCTTGCTGCGTGCCTTCGACATCGCCTGGGATGCCTTCTGGCGCTTCGTCGAAGACGACGGCTGGGCGATCTCGAGCCATATCGCGCTGTCGGCGCTGATGTCGCTGTTTCCCTTCCTGATCTTCGTCACGGCGCTCGCGGCCTTCTTCGATTTCAAGAACCTCGCCGACGAGACCGTGCAGCTGATGCTGGAAGCGTGGCCGGCCCAGGTGGCGGCGCCCATCGGCAGCGAGATCCGCAACGTGCTGACGCAGGTGCGTACCGACGTCCTGACCATCGGTGTGGTGCTCGCCATCTACTTCTCGTCCAACGGCATCGAGAGCCTGCGCATCGGCCTCAACCGCGCCTATGGGGTGCGCGAGAGCCGCTCCTGGTACTGGCTGCGGCTCGAATCCATCGGCTATGTCGTGGTCGGCGCGGCGGGCCTCCTGGCGCTGTCCTTCCTCGTCGTGCTCGGCCCCGTGCTGTGGCTCGCCGCAGTGCGCTGGGTGCCGGCGCTGGCGCCCTTCGGCTGGGTCATCACCTTACTGCGCTATGCCGCCACCTCGGTGATCCTCATCGTCGCGCTGGTGGTGGCGCATATGTGGCTGCCGGCGGGGCGGCGCCGGATGTCGGACGTGGCGCCGGGCATATTGGTGACGCTGGCGCTCTGGCTCGCCGCCGGCGCCGCCTTCGGCCGCTATCTCGCCGAATTCGCCAACAACTACGTCACTACCTATGCGGGTCTTGCCTCGGTGATGATCGCGCTGGTGTTTCTCTACACCACCGCCTCGATCTTCGTGTATGGCGGCGAACTCAACGCGGCGATACGGCGTGCCCGCGAGGGGCGCCTATAGACGCGAGCCCTGCCGATCGCCTTGCCAAGTATTTGCATATCATATTATATAACATCATATGTAAATGGAGGCGTGTCGCAATGGACGACTTTCTCCGCCGGCTCGGCCATCTCGCGCTCGGCAGCCGGCTGAAACGGCTCGGCGAGCAGTTGCAGACCGAAACCCAGCATGTGGTCGATGCGCTCGACGCCGGCCTGCCCTCCGGCCAGCACCCCTTCCTCGCCGCCCTCGACATGCTGGGGCCGCTGACGGTCGGCGAGCTGGCGCAGGCGCTCGGCGCGTCCCAGCCGGGGGTGACCCGTACGGTGGCGCGGCTCGCCGAGGCCGGGCTGGTCGAGGCAAAGCCGGGTCCGGCGGACCAGCGGCAGAAGGTCGTCTCGCTCGCCCCCGCCGGGCGGGCGCTGGTCGAGGCGGCGAAAGGCGAGCTGTGGCCGCAGATCGACGCTGCCGTCACCGAGCTCTGCGCCGGTCTCGACGGCGGGTTGCTTGCCCAGCTGGCGGCGATCGAGGACCGGCTTGCCGCCGAACCGTTGCCCCGGCGCGTCGCCAGACAACGGGGGCTGGGAACGAGTCCAGCCGCAGGCGGGAGGCGGGCCGATGAACGCGCATCTTCTTGACCGCCCGATCTGGTCGGCGCTGGCGGGCGGCCACGCGCCGCTGGCGCAGGGTGGGCCGCTCGCCAGGCGCTATGCCGCCGAGATCGTTCCCTTCGCCGCCGCGCGCGATGCTGGCGCCGGCGCGCTGCGCGCCCTCGCGGCGCTCGTCGTACCCAGCGAAACCGTCGTGCTGGTGGAGGCGGACGACATCGTGTTGCCCGACGCCCTGTCGCCGGTGTCCGTCGCCGAGGCCGTGCAGATGATCGCCGAAGCGCCCCTGCCGCCGCCGGACGATCCGCGCATCGCCCCGCTCACCGCTGCCGACGCGGCGGAGATGCTGGCACTGGCCACGCTCACCCGCCCGGGCCCCTTCAGCCTCAGGGCGCTGGACCTCGGGCGCTTCTGGGGTATCCGCCAGGACGGCCGCCTCGTGGCGATGGCCGGCGAGCGGCTGCGCCAGCCCGGCTTCACCGAGCTGAGCGGGGTCTGCTCGCATCCCGATCTGCGCGGGCGCGGCCTCGGGCGAGCGCTGTCGCTATTCGTGACGGCGCAGATTCGCGCGCGTGGCGATATCCCTTATCTGCACGCCTATGCCGGCAACCGCGCCGCGATCGGCGTGTACGAAACAATCGGCTTCCGCCGGCGTGGCCGCATGCAGGTGATGGTGGCCCGGCGCGTCGACTGAGATGGCTTGCGCGGGTCTGGAACCCACGCCGCCCCTGCCGTCTTGACCAAGGTCAAGGCGCGAAGCGTTGCGCGGTGCGCGCAATGGCGTCGCCATCAAGTGAAGGAGGCGTGCATGAGCACCAACTATAACAAGATGAAGATCGAGGCCGGCGCGTGGGTCGTAGTCTGCGACGGTCGCAAGGCCCTCATCCTCGTCAATCAGGGAGACGCAGCGTTTCCGAACCTGCGCACGCATGAGGTGCACGAACAGGAGAACCCGCCGGCCGCCGCGCAGGGCACGGATGCGCCTGGCCGCGTGCATCAGTCGGCGAGCCCCGCACGCTCCTCTGTCGAGGGGACGGACTGGCACGACGAGGCCGAGCATGACTTTCTGCGCAAGCTCGCCGCGCGGCTCGATCGGGCAGTGGCGGCCGGCGAGGCCAAATCCGTCGTCGTGGTCGCCGCACCGCGCGCGCTCGGCGTGCTGCGTCCGCTCTACAGTCGTCCGCTGGCCGAGGCGATCGCCGCCGAGGTCGATCGCGACATGGTCAAGCTGCCGGTCTACGAGATCGAGAAGCACCTCGCCGCCTGACGCCGGCTCGCTTCTCGCAGCAGCTTTCCCCCTCTCCCCGAGGGGGAGAGGGTTGGGGTGAGGGGGCTTTCCGCTCCGCAATATTGTCGCCCCTCACCGACCCGCTGCGCGGGCCACCTCTCCCCGATGGGAGAGGAAAGAGAGCCTTACTGGTTGCGCATCGGCACTCACGCAGCGACCCCTCGGGCGGCACGCAAAGCCTGATTTCCTTTTACCCGATGCCGTCTTAACCTGCCTCGCGCACCGGCTGTCCGGTCGCGGGGCAGCCGGGGGCAGCCATGTGGGACTTCTCGATCGGCGCGTCGCTGGGACTGGTGGCGCGCACTTGGCCCTTCGTGCTGCTGCGGCTGGTGGTCTATGCGCTCGCCGCCCTCGGCATGGCGTTCGGCACCGGCATCGGGGTGGGCGTCGGCTGGGGCATCGGCCTCGCCTTCGGCGGCGACGGTGAGATCGGCGGCGCGCTGATTGGCGGCTTTGTGGGGCTCGGTCTGGTGCTCGGCGTGCTGTGGTGGGTGCGCCAGTATTTCCTCTATCTGGTCAAGGCCGGCCATGTCGCAGCGATGGACGCGCTGCTGCGCGGCGGCGACATTCCCGGCGGGCGCTCGCAGATCGAGTACGCCACGCAGATGGTGAAGCACCGCTTCCTCGAGGTGAACGTCCTGTTCGGCGTCGACCTCCTGATCCGCGGCACGGTACGCGCCTTTGTCGGGATTCTCGGACTGCTGACCAACTGGATCCCCGGCATGCGCACGCTAAACGCCTTTGTCGAGGCGGTGCTGCGGGTGGCGCTCGGCCTCGTCGACGAGGTCATCCTCGCCTACATCATCCGCCATGAGGGGCTTCTGCCCGCCGCGGCGGCGCGCGACGGGCTGGTGCTCTATGCGCAGAACGCGGGCGCGCTGGTGCGCAACGCGGTCTGGATAACCCTGTTCGAATATGTGTTGGCGGCACTGATCTTCGTCTTCCTGCTCGGGCCGGCGCTCGGCCTGGCCTATGCGCTGCCGGGCGGCTGGACGGCCTTCGGCGTCGTGTTCGCCTTCGTCGCCGCCTGGGCCTTGAAAGCGGCGCTGATCGAGCCGGTCTCCATCGCCTCGCTGCTGCAGGCCTATGAAATTGCGACGCGTGGCCAGATGCCCGATCCCGCCTGGACGGCGCGGCTCGACGAGGCCTCGCGTGCTTTCCGTGAGCTTGGCGCCCGTCCTGTGCGCCCGCAGGCGACCTGAGCGGGCGACCGTCCGCCGCGGAAGATGCATCCGCCCGGCGGTCTCGTCGTATAAAGACAGAATCAGACGACGCCCCGCCCTTGGAGGAGCCGATGAAGACGCTTTCCTTCTTCCGCCTGGTGATCTCCGTCGGGCTGTGCCTCGCCGTCGGCGCCGTGGGTTCGCTGGCGACGGCGCCGAAGATCCCGACCTGGTACGCGGCCCTCGCCAAGCCCGGCTGGACGCCGCCGGACGCGGCGTTTCCCATCGTCTGGACCACGCTCTACGTGCTGATGGCGGTGGCGCTGTGGCGGCTCTGGCAGCTGCATGCGCCGTCACCCGAGCGGCGGCGGGCGGTCGGCCTTTGGTTCGCGCAGCTGGTGCTGAACGCGATCTGGTCGCCGGTGTTCTTCGGCATGGAGGCGCCGGGCGCCGCGCTCGCCATCATCGGGGTGCTCTGGCTGGCCATCGCCGGTACGATTCTCGCCAGCGCGCGCATCGACCGCATAGCGGCGTGGCTGCTGGCACCCTATCTGGCGTGGGTATCCTATGCGGCGGCATTGAATGCTGCCATTGTCGTCCTGAACTGAAAGCCGGCTTCGACAGGGGCCGCCGGAGAACCCGATGGATCCCGTCACCATCGCCAAATTCATTGTCCTGCCGATCGCCCTGGGCGCGGTGGCGCTGGTGCTTGTGCTCGGCCTCGCCAATCTGGCGAAGGGCGGCTCGCCGCTGCGCTCGCAGAAGCTGATGCAGTGGCGTGTGCTGTTGCAGGCGGTGGCGTTGTGCTTCGTTCTCCTCACCATCATCCTGATGCATCAGGGCTGAAGCGGCGAGGCAACGCATCCCTCATGGTCGTCCTCAACCGCATCTATACCCGCACCGGCGACGACGGCTCGACTGCACTGGGCACCGGCGAGCGCCGGCCAAAATACGATCTGCGCGTCACCGCCTACGGCACGGTGGACGAGACCAACGCCACCATCGGCGTTGCCCGACTGCACACCGGCGGGCGCGACGACCTCGCCGACATCGATGCGGTGCTGGCGCGGGTGCAGAACGACCTGTTCGACCTCGGCGCCGACCTTGCCACACCCGATACCGGCGAGGATCCGGGCTACGAGCCGCTGCGCATCGTCGCCTCCCAGGTCGACGGAATCGAGCGCGACATCGACCTGCTGAACGCGCCCTTGAAGCCGCTGCGCTCCTTCGTGCTGCCGGCCGGCACGCCGGCGGCGGCGCATCTGCATGTCGCGCGCACGGTGTGCCGACGCGCCGAGCGACTGGTGGTGGAACTGTCGCAGACGCCGGGCGAGATCGTCTCGCCGGCGGCGGTGAAGTACCTCAACCGTCTCTCGGACCTGCTCTTCGTCATGAGCCGTGCGGCCAATGCGCGGGCGGAAGGCCCCACCGGCGGCGACGTGCTCTGGGTCCCTGCCGCTGGCCGGGGCGAGTGAGGGGCGAGCCATGCTGCTGCCCATCAATGACGACAACCCGCTCGAGGGCATCACCCACGCCTATGTCACCTGGGCGCTGATCGCGGTGAACATCGCCGTCTTCGTGCTGCTGCAGCAGGGCTACAAGCCGGAGATCGATGTCGCCTCCGCCTTCGGCTATGGCGCGATTCCCGCGGTGGTGACGCATGCCGCCGTGCTGCCGGTGGAATATGAGCGCCTGCCGGCTGAGCTCACCCTCGTCTCCTACATGTTCCTGCATGGTGGCTGGCTGCACCTTGCCGGCAACATGGCGTTCCTCTGGGTATTCGGCGACAATGTCGAGGACGCGCTGGGCCATGTCCGCTTCCTCGCCTTCTATCTCGTCTGCGGCGTCGCCGGCGGGCTCGCCCATGCGCTCGCCATGCCCGATTCCGCCGCGCCGCTGGTCGGCGCCTCGGCCGGCATATCAGGGCTCGTCGGCGCCTATCTCATGCTGCATCCCAATGTGCGCATCTGGGTGCTGATGTTCATGCGCGTGCCGGTGCGCATTCCCGCCATCTGGCCGCTGGGCGCGTGGATCGCCTTCCAGATCTGGAGCCTTGCCACCGCCGGCGATCAGGATACCGCCTGGTGGGCGCATATTGGCGGCCTGCTCACCGGGGCGGTGCTGGTGATCTTCCTGCGGCGCAAGGGTGTCCCGCTCTGGGTGATGACCCGCGACGGAACGCCCGAGGGAAACCCGCCGGTCTAAGGCGGGGCACGACGTCTTGCGGCGTTGACACTCCTCCGGACGGCCCATAGGTTCGCCCCGCTTTTCGCGGGCCGATGCCGCCCGAACCCGTCCAGATTCAGGGATTTCGAGCCCTGAAGGGCTCCAACGGCATCGCCCTCCCCAGATGCGGCTGCCCACGACGGACCTCACCCGTCCGCCGGGCGGGAGGTTGGTGATGAAGATCCTGGTGCCCGTTAAGCGGGTTGTCGATTACAACGTGAAGATCCGTGTGCGGGCGGATGGTTCGGGCGTCGAGCTGTCGAACATCAAGATGTCGATGAACCCGTTTGACGAGATCGCGGTTGAAGAGGCACTGCGGCTGAAGGAGGGGGGTAAGGCTTGCGAGGTGATCGCGGTATCGGTCGGGCCGGTGAAGACGGATGAGACCATCCGCACGGCGCTCGCCATGGGTGCGGATCGCGGCATCTGGGTGAAGACGGACGAGGCGGGTGTCGAACCGCTCACCGTGGCGAAGATCCTGAAAGCCTTGGTGGCGCAGGAGCAGCCGGGCCTCGTGATCCTCGGCAAGCAGGCGATCGACGACGATTGCAACCAGACCGGCCAGATGCTCGCGGCGCTTTTGGGCTGGCCGCAGGCGACTTTCGCCTCGAAAGTGAAGGCCGGTGAGGGCAGCCTCACCGTCACCCGCGAGATCGATGGCGGGCTGCAGACGCTGGAGCTGGCGCTGCCGGCGGTGCTGACCACGGACCTTCGGCTGAACGAGCCGCGCTACGCCTCGCTGCCCAACATCATGAAGGCGAAGAAGAAGCCGATCGAGGAGAAGAGCGCCGCCGATCTCGGCGTCGACCTCACGCCGCATCTGGAGGTGATCTCCACCACCGAGCCGGCGGGCCGCACGGCCGGCATCAAGGTTTCCTCCGCCGCCGAACTGGTGGCCCATCTCAAGACGGCGGGAGTGCTTTGACGATGAGCGACAATCTGCCGACGCTGCTGTTCGCCGAACATGACGACACCCATCTGAACCCGGTCACCGCCAGGGCGCTGACGGCGGCGCTCGCGCTGGGCGCGCCGGTGCATGTGCTGGTGGTGGGCGAGAATGCCCGCCCCGC
>NZ_JBMSDU010000015.1:0-133056 GCF_049445835.1 Ancylobacter sp. VNQ12
TTACCGGCGAAGTTCCACCCCCGTGGCCCTGCCTGAGACAGGCGTCAAGCGTTGAAATGGCTACGGTGGGCCTGAAAGAGCCCGCTGATGAAATCCATCACGATGCGCACGCGCGCAATGTCGCGTTGCGATTCATGGACCACCAGCCACCAGCTACGTTGCAGCCGCACCGCAGCCGGCAACACGGAGACAAGATCTGGGAATTGCGAACCTAGGAAATGGGGCAGCACCGCCAGCCCCACACCCGCCCGCGCGGCATTCATCTGCGCGATGATACTGGAGCTCTGGAATGTCGCCCGTGCTCCGCGTACGGCTTCATCGAGATAGTCGAGCTCAGCAGTGAAAATCAGGTCGTCGATATAGTTGATGAACCGGTGGCGCTTCAGGTCGTTGGCCTCATGGATCGTTGGCGTCGAGGCGAGATAGGCGGGGCTCGCATAGAGACCCAGCGTGTAGTCGGTGAGCTTGCGGGTGGCGAGCCGCCCTTGAGTGGGCATCGTCAGCACGATCGCGAGATCGGCCTCATGCTTGGTCAGGTTGAACAAGCGCGGCATGGCGACGAGTTGCACCGTCAGGTTCGGGTAGGAGTCCAGCAGCGGCTTTAGCTGGCGAGCGAGGAAGAAGGCCCCCACGCCATCCGGCGCGCCGATGCGCACCGTGCCGCCGGCCGAAAGGTCTCGCCCGCCGATCTCTTCCTGCGCCAGCAGTATCTGGTTCTCGACAATCTCGGCGGCCTCCATCAGCCGCTCACCGGCAGCGGTCAGTGTGATACCGGACGGGCTGCGCTCAACGATCTTGGTGCGCGCAGCCTCCTCAAGTGCGGTGAGATGGCGGCCAACGGTCGAATGCTTGACGCCGAGCGCGACCGCCGCGCCAGACAGCGTGCCTGCCCGTGCCACGGCCAGCAAGGCACGCAGATGCTCCCAGTTCGGCGTCGTGCTCATCCTGCTGCACTCATCATGTTGCGCGTGGCGGGTGTCACGCGCTCGGCGTTAGGCTAGCGTGCTTATGCAATTATGCACAATAGGTGGCCGAAATTTGGGTATGTTTGTCCAGCAATCGAGAGGCTATCCCTAGGGCAACGAACATAAATCACAGGGGAAGCGTCGTGGCAGTCGTCGCCTTTATTGGCTTGGGCAATATGGGAGGGCCCATGGCCGCCAATGCCGTGAAAGCCGGACATATCGTTCGCGGATTTGACATTTCTGCCGAACGCCGCGCTCTTGCAGCCCGGCAGGGAATTGAGGCCTCGCAAGAGCTCGCTGAGGCGGCCCGAGATGCCGATATCGTGCTCTCCATGCTGAACGCCGGCCCGGCGGTCATCGACGTCTGGGCGCGAGCTCTCCCCGCCATGAAGCTAGGTGGCCTTATCATCGATTGCTCGACCATCGACGTTGAAAGCTCGCGCCGTGCCCATGCACAGGCCCGCGAGGCCGGCCGGCTATCACTCGATGCACCGGTCTCCGGCGGCGTCGAAGGCGCGACCGCAGGTACGCTGACTTTCATGGTCGGCGGCGACGAGGCCGCATTTGCGGCAGGACGCCCATTTCTCGAAGCACTTGGACGCCGCATCGTCCATTGCGGTGAGGCCGGCACCGGCGAGGCGGCGAAGATCTGCAACAACATGATCCTCGGCATCAGCATGATTGCGGTCAGCGAGGCCTTCCTGCTTGCGGACGGGCTCGGCTTGTCGCGGCAGGCGCTGTTCGATGTCGCCTCTAGCGCCTCGGGCCAGTGCTACGCGCTCACCACCCATTGTCCTGTCCCCGGTCCGGTGCCTACTTCGGCTGCCAGTCGCGGCTACAAGCCAGGTTTCGCCGCCGAACTGATGGCGAAAGACCTCAGGCTCTCTCAGGAATGCGCACGCTTCGCCGGGGCGACGACGCCCCTCGGCCATGCCGCCTCCGCACTTTATGAGCGCTTCATCGGCGAGGGCGGCCGCGGCGTCGACTATGCCGGCATCATTCGCTTCCTGTCCGATGCCGACGCGCCGCTGGCCCAGGCGGGGGAATAGCGCAAGAGCCTAGCCGAAACGGCGCACGCAACGACGCGCGCCGCACAAGACAAGAAAGCCTAACGAGGAAACGCCAAGCAGGAGGAATTAAGATGAGGCTCGTAACCGCGTGCGCGGTCGCCGCACTCGTGATCTGCGCCGCCGTTCCCGGCTCCGCGCAGGAGAAGACGCTGAAGATCGGCGTGTTGAACGACCAGTCCGGTCTCTACGCCGACATGGGGGGCCTGGGCTCGGTGGCCGCTGCCAAGCTGGCGGTGGAGGATTCCGGCCTTCTGGAGAAAGGCTGGAAGATCGAGGTAGTCGGCGCCGACCACCAGAACAAGCCGGATGTCGCCTCGAACGTTGCGCGCCGCTGGTTCGACGTCGACGGCGTCGACGTAATCACCGACGTGACCAATTCGGCTGTCGCGCTGGCGCTGAGCCAACTTGCCCGCGAGAAGAACAAGGTCGAGCTGGTCTCCGGAGCCGCCACCTCTGAACTGACCGGTAAGGCATGCTCGCCCAACACCATCCACTGGACCCACGATACTTGGGCACTGGCCAACGGCACCGGCAAGGCCATTGTCCAGACCGGCGGCGACACCTGGTTCTTCATGACCGCCGACTATGCCTTCGGTCATGCGCTGGAGCGCGACACCGAGGCGGTGGTGCTGAAGAGCGGCGGCAAGGTTCTGGGCAAGGTGCTGACCCCGCTGAACACGGCGGACTTCTCCTCCTTCCTGCTGCAGGCGCAGAGCTCCGGGGCCAAGATCGTCGGTCTCGCCAATTCCGGCGTCGACACCAGCAACTCGATCAAGCAGGCAGCCGAATTCGGCATCGTCGAGGGCGGGCAGAAGCTCGCCGGGCTGCTAGTCTACATTACCGACGTCCATGCTGCCGGCCTGCCGATCGCTCAGGGCCTGATCCTGGAATCGGCGTTTTACTGGGACCTCAATGACGGTTCGCGCGCCTTCTCCGAGCGCTTCGCCAAGGCGATGAACGGGCGCAAGCCGAGCATGGTGCAGGCCGGCGTCTACAGTTCCGTCGTGCACTACCTCAAGGCGGTGGAAGCGCTCGGCGACTCCAAGGACGGCGCGGCGGTGGTCGCCAAGATGAAGTCCATGTCCACCGAGGACATCGCCATGGGCAAGGGCCAGATCCGCGTTGACGGACGCAAGATCCACGACATGTATCTTTTCGAGGTCAAGAAGCCGGCCGACAGCAAGGGAGCGTGGGACTATTATACCCTGCGCACCACCATTCCGGCGGCGGAAGCCTTCCGCCCGCTCGACCAGGGCGGCTGTCCCCTCGTGGCTAACTGAACCGGCCTTACGCGTCGCCTGACCCTCGCAGTCCCCTGACCCTTCGCGGTCTCCTTGCGCCGGCACATTGTGTGTCGCCGGCGCCCTTTTCATCGCCATTACGGAGCTACCATGTCTGCCATGCAGGTGCGCAAAATCGTCGTGCAGGTCGAGGAAACCCATAGCGACGTCGGTCAGGCGGTCTCGCCGCCCTCGCGCAAGGTGACCATCGCCGCCGTCATCGCCAACCCGTTCGCGGGTCGGCATGTCGAGGAACTCGCGCCGCTCTACGACCTCGGCGCGGAAGTCTCGGCCCTGCTCGCGCAACGTGGCCTCGATGCTCTCGGCGTCGGCGCGGATGCCGTGCAGAACTACGGCAAGGCCGCGATCATCGGCACCGACGGAGAGATCGAGCACGCCGCGGCGCTGCTGCATCCGAGGTTCGGCGCCCCGGTACGCTCGGCCGTCGCTGGCAAGGACATCATTCCCTCCACCAAGAAGATTGGCGCGCCGGGTGCGGCGATCACCTTCCCGCTGACCGGCAAGACGTCGATCTGGGACTTCGACCAGATGGACGCCGCCGAAATCACCATCCCCGACGCGCCCCGCGCCGATGAAGCGGTGGTTATTCTCGCACTGGGGATTGGCGGTCGCCCGCTGCATCGGATCAAATTGCCGGGTTGAGAGAGCAGAGCCGGCAGCGGCGCCGCAAAACGCGGCCCGTGCCGGCAACTGCCCCGATTGACGGACGGGGCTGTTCGAAGGTTCGCAACAAGAACCGCGGGCAGCGCCGAACCTAGGAGGAAAACGCCAATGCACGAGGACTACATCCTCGCGACGGAAGGACTTTCGAAAAGCTTCGGCGGCTTCAACGCCGTGTCGGATGTGAATCTCAAGGTGCGGCGCGGCGCGATCCACGCGCTGATAGGGCCGAATGGAGCGGGCAAAACCACCTGCTTCAACCTGCTGACCAAGTTCCTGGTGCCGACCAGGGGTACCATTCACTACAATGGCCGCGACATCACCGGCGTGTCGTCGGCCGGCATCGCCCAGTTCGGTCTCGTCCGCTCGTTCCAGATCTCAGCCGTGTTCCCGCACCTGACCGTGCTGGAGAACGTGCGCGTCGCGCTGCAACGCCAGCGCGGCTTCTCTTTCGACTTCTGGCGCTCCGAGAAGGTGCTGCGCGGCTACGATGCGCGCGCGCTGGAACTGCTCGACGAGGTCGGGCTGGCCACGGACTCCGACCGCAATGCCAGCGACCTGTCCTATGGTCGCAAGCGCGCGCTGGAACTGGCGACCACGCTGGCGCTCGAACCCGACATGATGCTGCTCGACGAGCCGATGGCCGGGATGGGTCATGAGGACATCGACCGCATCAGCGCGCTGATCCGCAAGGCATCGGTGGGCCGTACCATCCTGATGGTGGAACACAACCTCTCCGTCGTCGCCAATCTGTGCGACCGCATCACCGTTCTGGCGCGCGGACGTATTCTCGCCGAAGGCGATTACGCGACCGTGTCCGACGATCCCCGCGTGATCGAAGCCTATATCGGAGCCGGCCATGCTTGAGCGCTCCCCCACCAAATCGCTGATGGCAGTCCGTCACCTCGAGGCGTGGTACGGCGAATCCCACATCCTGCACGGCATCAACCTCGATATTTCCGAGGGCGAGGTCATCACCCTGCTCGGACGCAATGGCGCGGGCAAGACAACGACGCTGCGCTCGATCATGGGCATGGTCGGACGCCGCACCGGATCGGTGCGCATCGCAGATACCGAGACCATCGGTTACGCTTCGAGGCAGGTCGCGAGGCTCGGCGTCGGCTATGTGCCGGAAGAGCGCGGCATCTATGCCAGCCTGACCGTGAAGGAAAACCTCAATCTGCCACCGCGCGTGCGCCCGGGTGGATTGAGCGATGAACAGATCTTCGAACTGTTCCCCAATATCCGAGAACGATTGACCAGCTACGGCTCCAAGCTCTCGGGCGGCGAACAGCAGATGCTGGCGCTGGCGCGCATCCTGCGCACCGGCGCGCGCTTCCTGCTGTGCGACGAACTTACCGAAGGCCTCGCCCCGGTAATCGTCCAGCAGATCGGCGCCACGCTCCGCACGCTGCGCGAGAGCGGCTTCACCATCCTGCTGGTGGAAAGCAATTTCCGCTTCGCACAGGGCATCGCCGACCGCCACTACATCGTGGAGCAGGGCCGCATCGTCGACCGAATCGAGAATGACGAGATGGACGCCAGCCTGCCAAAGCTCAACCGCTATCTGGGAGTGTGAGCCATGATCCCGTTCCTGGACATTCCCGTGCAGGCGCTGTTCGGCCAGTTGCTGCTTGGCCTGATCAACGGCTCGTTCTACGCGTTGCTGAGCCTCGGGCTCGCGGTCATCTTCGGCCTGCTCAACATCATCAACTTCACCCACGGCGCGCAGTACATGCTGGGTGCCTTCGTCGCCTGGATGCTGCTGAACTATCTCGGCATCGGCTACTGGTGGGCGCTGCTGCTCGCGCCCCTTATGGTCGGCGCCAGCGGCGTGGTGATCGAGCGCCTGCTCATCAGCCGGCTCTACAAGCTCGACCATATCTACGGGCTGCTGCTGACCTTCGGCATCGCCCTGATCATGCAGGGACTGCTGCGCAACCAGTACGGCGCCTCGGGCATGCCCTACGCCATACCGCCGGAACTGGCGGGCGGACAGCGGCTGAGCTTCATGTTCCTTCCCAACTACCGCGCCTGGGTGATCATCGCCTCCATCATCGTCTGCCTCGGCACTTGGCTACTGATCGAGCGCACCCGGCTTGGCGCCTATCTACGTGCGGCGACGGAGAATCCCAGCTTAACCCAGGCTTTCGGCATCAATGTGCCGCTGCTGGTTACGCTGACCTACGGCTTCGGCGTCGGCCTCGCAGCGCTCGCCGGAGTGCTGGCGGCGCCGATCTATTCGGTCAACCCCAACATGGGAGCCGACATCATCATCGTGGTGTTCGCGGTGGTGGTGATCGGCGGCATGGGCTCGATCCTCGGCGCCATCGCTTCGGGCTTCGCACTCGGCCTTATCGAGGGTTTGACCAAGGTATTCTATCCGGAGGCGTCGACCACCGTGATCTTCGTGATCATGGCCATCGTTCTCCTCGTTAAGCCCGCCGGACTGTTCGGGAGGACCGCATGACCATGGTACAGGACATCTCGCCGGCGCGGCTGGCCAAGTCTACCGCGCCACCCGTCCGCGCCGCAGACCAGACAGCGCTCTATGGCAGGCTCTTCATCGCTCTGACGGCGGTGCTGCTGGTGGCGCCGCTGGCGCTCTACCCGATGTTCCTCATGACGCTGCTGTGCTTCGCGCTGTTCGCCTGCGCGTTCAATCTTCTGCTCGGCTTTGGCGGTCTCCTCTCCTTCGGCCACGCCGCGTATTTCGGCATGGCGGCTTATGTCACAGGCCACGCCGCGAAGGTGTGGGGGCTGGGGCCTGAGTTGTCAGTACTGCTCGGCGCCCTGACCGGAGGCGGCCTCGGCCTCGTCTTCGGTGCGCTGGCGATCCGCCGGCAGGGCATCTACTTCTCAATGATCACGCTTGCGCTCGCACAGATGGTGTTCTTCTTCTGCCTGCAGGCGAAGTTCACACATGGCGAGGACGGCATCCAGGCGATTCCGCGCGGCCACCTGTTCGGGCTGATCGACCTCTCCAACGACCGTGTCCTTTACTACGTGGTGCTGGCGGTGTTCCTGGCCGGGCTGCTCGGCATCTTCCGCGTCATCCATTCGCCGTTTGGGCAGGTGCTGAAGGCGATCCGCGAGAACGAGCCACGAGCCATATCGCTGGGCTACAACACCCCGCGCTACAAACTCGCCGTGTTCGTGATTTCCAGCACCATCGCAGGTGTAGCAGGAGGCATGAAAGCGCTGGTGTTCCAGCTCGCCACGCTTACCGACGTCCACTGGACGATGTCAGGTGAAGTTGTGCTGATGACGCTGGTTGGCGGAATGGGCACGGTTTTCGGTCCCATCGTTGGTGCGGCGGTAATCGTCACCATGCAGAACTACCTAGCGCATTTGGGCGCCTGGGTGACGGTGGTGCAGGGTACGATCTTCGTCGCCTGCGTGCTGCTGTTCCGGGAAGGCATCGCGGGAGTTGTGGCGCGCCGCTTGCGCCGTCGGCTGTGAGCGGGCATCTGTTACGCGCTAAGCAAGGTCAACCGGGCATGCTTCAACGGCCTCGATCTGTCAGCCGATCCGAAAAGCTCATGCTGGACTTCTCCCGGTCCGGCAACGCCACTGACGATCCCTACATCGAGGCGTTCGATGGAGCCCTTCCGAAGAGAGTGCCTGAACTCCCGTTGATCTGATCCCAGAAAACTGGACCGTTTGAAGCCGGAGTTACTCCGCGCCAAAATCCCCCGGCGGGAGTGTGGCGGGCAATGAAGGCATCGAAGTTTTCGGACACGCAGAAGGCATTCATCCTGAAGCAGGGAGCGGACGGTGTATCGGTGGCGGAGGAGATGCCGTGCCTGCCGGATCATCGTGTTGTTCAAGGAAGACCGCGAGCGCATCACGATGGAGAGTGACCGGGCCGGCGCGGCGTCACTGTCGACGAATGCGGCATGACCCCGCCTGACGGTCGGCGGCGGGCAATGAGGTTGCGGCCATATGGAAACGCCGTTTCCATTAGGACCGGTCGCGTGTGTATGAGAGTGCTCGTCCGGTTTTCAGCTGTCGTGGTTGTCATTGATGTCGATGATTTCAGTCGTCGTTCCGACCTATCGGCGGGTGCCGGATCTCCTGCGATGCCTGGCTGCCCTTGATCGTCAACGCCGGCCGGCGGATCAGATCATCGTTGTCTGCAGGGACAATGACGTCGACAGCCATGCCGCGGTGTCGTCGCGCGGCGACGTCGGGATCGAACTCGCCACGGTTGCCAGGCCCGGTCAGGTCGCGGCCATGAACGCAGGCCTTGATGCCGCCAAGGGTGACATCATCGCGATCATTGACGATGACACGGCCCCTGCTGCGGACTGGCTGGAGCGGATCGAGCGGCACTATGCGGCCGACGCTGCCCTGGGAGGGCTCGGCGGGCGGGATGTCATACATGTCGGCGACACGACCATCCCGGCTTCGGAGAGGATAGTCGGCATCATCCAGTTCCAGGGGCGCATAATCGGCAATCATCATGTCGGTTATGGCGAGGCTCGGGAGGTGCACGTCCTGAAGGGCGCCAATATCAGCTTCCGGGCCGCCGCGCTGGCGGGCGCGCGCTTCGATGGCCGTCTGCTGGGTAGCGGCGCGCAGGTTTGCAATGAGGTGGGAATCTGCGCCGCCATCCGCCGCAAGGGCTGGCGGCTGCTCTATGACCCGGCAGTCCTTGTCGATCACTTTCCGGCCGTCCGGCACGATGAGGACGCACGCAACACCTTCTCCCCCGTCGCACAATACAATGCCGTGCATAATGAGACGCTGGCTTTGCTCGATGCTCTCCCGGCCTGGCGTCGGCCGGTCTTCCTCGCGTGGGCGTATGCGATGGGAACGCGCGCTTCGCCCGGCCTGCTGCAGGCCTTTCGACTGTCGGCGCTGGGCGAGCCGCACGCTATCGCGCGGTTGCGCGCCAGCCTCGAGGGGCGAGGGGCGGCTGTGAAGACGTGGTGGCGGGCGGTTGCCGGGGCCGAATGAAGCGCAAGGTGCCGCCGGCTGTGGTTCTATCCGCCTTCGACACACGGCGATTCGCGGGGGCGAGGGGGCTTGGCTATGATGTCGCTTTGGTCGGGAGTGTGATCGCTTGAGGGACGTTGGCGTTTTGATCGTGGCAGCTTCCGCGTTTCGGCAATGGCCGATCGATGGAGAATGCGGCGCGGTCATGGTCCGGAGGGCGGCAGACGACCTTGATCCCGACCTCGCCGGGCGATCCCGCGCCGCGCGGCGGACATAGCGATGAAGGCGGTCCGTTCATGGTTCCGATGGGAGATCTGGCTGCAGCTGGCGCTGGCTGCCGCGACCCTCGCTCTGGCGGCGGCAGGGGCGGGCGGCGTCCTCAATCTCGCCTTCCTGCCATTGGCGGCAGCGGTCGCGCTGATCCTGTATCTGCGTTCACCGACCCGCGACTACGTCTCATTCTGTCTTTGGATATGGATGCTCGCACCGCTGGTCCGCCGCCTGGCGGACTGGAGCAGCGGATTTAATCCGCTCAGCCTCATCATTGTGGCGCCGCTTGCCGTTTCCCTGCTCGCCATCGGGCGCGCCAACCGCAAATCCTTCTGGTCGTATGCGCCGTTCACGGCGATCATAATCGTGTATGCCTACGGCGCGCTGTTGGGAATATTCCAGGGGCAGCCTATTCCGGCCTTGTATACGTTGGCGACACTCGTATCACCGGTTATATTCGGTTGCTATATACTGACCTATGCGGATCGTTCTCGGGAAATTGCCGGAACGATGCTGAGGACATTTATATACGGCACCTTCGTATTGTCGCTCTATGCCATAGATCAGTATTTTAATCTGCGACCCTGGGATGCCTACTGGCTGACTGCGTCCGAGTTCAGCTCCGCCGGTCTCCCGATTCCCCAGATGTTCAGGCTTTTCAGTACGTTGAACTCGCCTGGGCATTTTGCCGTGTTGCTGCTCGTCGGGCTTCTCGCGATGTTCTCGTCGTCCTCGCGCCTGCGCTGGATCACGCCTCCTCTGGCGCTCGTATCCCTGGCGCTCACGCTCGTGCGCTCGGCCTGGGGTGGTCTCGCCATCGGCCTTCTGGTGCTGCTCGTCGTGGGGCAGGGGTTCCAGCGCCTGAGATATGTCTTGATCGGCCTGGTAGCCACAATCCTGGCTCTTCCCCTGCTGAGCTATGAGCCGATCTCGGAGGTGTTTTTCGGGCGTCTCGCCAGCATCGTGAACCTCGCGGAAGACAACAGCTACAATGCCCGATTGAGCTTCAGCGACACGATTCTGAGCCAGGTCGATTCACTGGTGTTGGGTAACGGTCTCGGGATTTCCGGCCTCGGTACGAAACTGGGCGGCGAGAACTCGGATGCGATGAGGGTGTTCGATAACGGCGTCCTGGACCTTTTCTACAATTTCGGCCTGATGGCCTTGATCATCGTATTTTCTCTGGCGGCGATGATCTACACCGCCATCAAGAATGGATCGTTTGATGACTATTCGCGCGTATCCGCGGCCATAGCGGTCGGTGTCTTGTCGCAGATCGTCTTTTCCAACGCGTTGGTCGGGTTTGGCGGTATGTGCATCTTCCCGTTCGTGGCCATCGTGGTCAGCTGGAAAGTCTCCGCTCCGCGACGGCAGACCGCGTTTCCGGTCCAGCGTGCCTTCGCGCGATAAGCTGCATCGACATGCGGATCATCATCGTCACGCACAAGCTCACCCGTACCGACGGGCAGGGGCGCGTGAACTATGAACTGGCGCGGCATGCCGCGATGTCCGGCCATGCCGTTCATCTGATCGCAGAAGAAGTCGCACCTGAACTGCGCGAGATGGAGGGCATCGACTACACGCTGGCGTCGCATGGGCCGTTGCGCATCGCCCTGTTGCGGAATTTCTGGTTCGGCCTTCACGCCGGCATCATATTGCGCAAGCTGCGCTCGGCCGGAGATGTGGTTCTCCTCAACGGCGCGATAGCGCTGGGATCGAGCGATATCAACGCGGTGCATTTCGTGCATCGCGGTTGGGGAGCGTCGCCGTTCTACGAGGCCGGGCGCGGATTGCGCGGCCTCTATCAGCGCTTCTACACGGGGTTGAATGTCGTTCTGGAGCGGCTCGCCTTCCGGGCATCGCGATATCTCGTCGCCGTGTCGTCGCAGGTCGCTGGTGAGCTGGTTGCCGCCGGGCAGCCGCCGGAGAAGATCGAGGTGATCGCCAACGGTGTCGATACGCTCGAATTCTCGCCCGGCACCGTGGCGCGTGCCGCTTATGGCCTGCCGGAGCGTTCCGTCGTAGCGCTGTTCGTCGGCGGGCTCGGCACGCCGCGCAAGAATCTGGATACGGTGCTTCGGGCGTTGGTCGAGGTTCCGGATCTGCATCTCGCCGTCGTGGGGGCGCATGAAGGCACGTCCTACCCGCGGCTCGCGCAACAACTCGGCGTGGATCGCCGGGTGCATTTCCTCGGATTCCGCCGCGATGTCGCTGCCATAATGCGGGCCAGTGACTTTTTCGTCTTCCCCTCGCGCTATGAGCCCTTCGGCCTCGTCGTGCTGGAAGCCATGGCGTCGGGCTTGCCGGTGGTGACGTGCCGGACGGCCGGCGCGGCCGAACTCGTGGGGGAGGGGTGCGGCGTGGTGGTTGCGGAGCCGAACGATGTCGGGGCCGTCGCGGACGCCATGCGCGTCGTGATGGCTGATCTGCGCACGAGCCGGACGATGCCGGCGCAGGCGCGCGAGGTCGCCGAGCAGCATGATTGGTCGAGGATGGCCGGCGACTATCTGAAACTGTGCGCGCGCGTCGCCGGGGAGCGCGGGATATGAGGACCATCCAGCTGGGACTGGAGTGGTTTTCCGAGCGCGCCGGCGGCCTGCCGCGCTATTTCTTCGATCTGTTGAACACCACGCCGCATCTGACGGACGCGCGCGGCATGGTGATCGGCTCGGCGAATGTCGCCGTGGAGACCGGCGGGCGCATTCGCAGCTATGCCGCAAGTTCCGACAGCTATCTGCGGAAATTTCGCGGCGCCCGGCGCACCTATGCTGAGTTGCTGAGAGAGGGCACGCCCGAGCTAACGGTCTCGCATTTCGCGCTTTCCACCCTGCCGGTGCTGGATCTGATCAAGGGGCCGTTGGCCGTCCACTTTCACGGCCCCTGGGCCGGCGAGAGCGCCGTAGAGGGCGATGCGGGCCTGCGCGTCCGCCTGAAGCGGACGATGGAGGTCGCGGTCTACCGGCGCGGCCGGCTGTTCATCGTGCTCTCGCAGGCATTCGCCGACGTGCTGCACGGGGCATACGGCGTCCCCCGCGAGCGCATTCGCATCATCCCCGGCGGTGTGGACTTCAAACGGTTCGACATCGCCGAGACGCGCGCCGAGGCGCGTGAGCGTCTCGGCTGGCCGACGGATCGGCCGATCCTGCTGGCGGTGCGCCGCCTCGTGCGCCGCATGGGGCTCGAATACCTCGTCGAGGCCATGACCGAGGTCGTCCGCCATCATCCCGATGCGCTGCTCATGATCGCCGGGCGCGGCCCCTTGCGCGACGAATTGCTCGCTCAGATCCACGCGCTCGGGCTCGAACGCAACGTCCGGCTGCTCGGATTTGTCTCCGACGAGGATCTGCCGCGAGCCTATCGCGCGGCGGACCTGAGCGTCGTTTCGACCCAGGCCCTTGAGGGATTTGGGCTCATTGCGCTGGAGTCGCTTGCGGCGGGAACGCCGGCGATCGTCACGCCCGTCGGTGGTCTGCCCGAGGTGACGGCGCCGCTGGCGCCCGGTCTCGTATTCGAGGGCAAGGGGCCGGAGGCGATGGCCGCCGGATTGCTGGACGCTCTCGGTGGCCGCGGCATTCCCGACGCCGCGGCCTGCCGGAGCTATGCCGCCACATTTGACTGGCCGATCATCGCCGCTCGTGTCACAGCAGCTTACCGGGAGGCCTTGTCATCCTGACGAGGTCGTGTCGCGCCGATGGTCGACCTACTCAAGATGACGAGATGAGATGTCCCCGTCACCATCGGTACTCTTCGTCGATCAGGCCGCGGAGATCGGCGGCGCCGAGCTCTCGCTGATCGATATCGTGCGCTGGCGGAAGGGTCCGCAGACGGTATGCCTGATGCAGCCCGGTCCCTTCGCCGAGCGACTGCGCGAGTTCTCGGTGCCGACGGTCCTCGTCGATGCTTCCGGCATTCTCAACGTCCGGCGCGACGACGGATTGGCGGCGGCCGCAGGGGCGATTCCCGCCCTGCTGAGGATCTTGCGCGGTTTTGCCAGCCATGCCCGCAGGCACGACGTCGTCTACGCCAACACGATGAAGGCAATCGTGCTGGCGGCGCTATCCTATCCGCTGCATCGGCGGCCGGTGATCTGGCATCTTCGCGATCTGCTGACCGCCGAGCATTTCAGCGCCGGCCTGCGGATGTGCTGTTCGCTGCTGCCGGCCTTCGCGATCCGCCGCGTCATCGCCAATTCGCAGGCGACGGCGGAAGCCTATCGCCGGATCGGCGGCCGCTCTCCCGTAGAGGTCGTCTATAATGGCATCGATCCCGCTGCCTTCGACGCGATCGACGCCGCCGAGGCGCGAGCGCGACTCTTGTCCGAGACCCGTCTGGCGGGAGATCGCCCCATCGTCGGCGTCTTCAGCCGGCTGGCCCGCTGGAAGGGCCAGCACGTGCTGGTCGAAGCGTTGAAGAGTGTTCCGGACCTGCAGGCCGTCATCGTAGGAGGCGCGCTGTTCGGCGAGGATGCCTATGAGGCGCAGCTGCGCTCGGACATCGCGGCCGCGGGGCTGGAGGACCGGGTTCGCCTGCTCGGGTTCCGCCGCGACGTTCCGGTCCTGATGAAGGGCGTGGACATCGTCGCGCACACCTCGACCGCCGCCGAGCCCTTCGGTCGCGTGATCATCGAAGGCATGCTGGCGGGAAAGCCCGTGGTCGCGATGCGCGCCGGCGGGGCGGTGGAGCTGATCCGCGACGGTGAAACCGGCGTGCTGGTGGCGCCCGGCGATGCCGGTGCGCTGGCCGAGGCGCTTCGGCAGTTCCTGGCCGATCCCGTCGAAGCCAGCCGCATGGCCGAGCAGGGGGCAAGCCATGCGCGCGAGACGTTCGGCGTTCGCGACTACGTTCTCAACATCGACAAGGCGATCAACGCGGCGTTGTCGCGGTAATCGTCGAGGTCGTCTCAGATCGTCCCTGTCGGGTCGGTTGGCTTTTTCCGCAGCCGCATCCAGCTGAAGCGGCGCCGCACCACCAGCAGCATGCTGGTGGTCACGACGAATTCGCTCGCCAGCGCCGCGAAGGCCGCGCCGAGTGCGCCGTGGAAATGGGTCAGCGGGAAGACGATGGTCGTTCCGACGACCGCCCCCAGCACGAGGCACCAGGTGAACTGACGCTTCATGTCGAACGGGATCATCAGCATGATGCCCGTCACATTGCTGATGCCGGTCAGCAGGATCAGCCACGCCAGCACGCGCAGCACCGGCACGGCGTCTTCAAATCCCGGCCCCAGCAATAGGGTGACCAGCAGCGGGGCCGCGAAGGTGAGCGCAAGCGTGAGCAGCAGCGCGAACCCGCCCTGCGCCAGCAGAAGCCGGCGCGCGAGATGCGAGGCCCGCTCCGGATCGGAGACGCCCAGCGCGCTCATGCGCGGGAAAAACACCATCGAGATCGGCGACAGAAGTCCGCGAACCGGGGTCTGGATTCGCGTCGCGGCGGCGTAGAGTCCGACCTGCGCCGGACCTGACATGACGCCGAGCACCACCATGATGGAACTGGTGTAGAGGGAGATGGCGACCGTCGACAGGAACAGGTGAAAACTCTCCCTGAAGGACAGCCACGACTGGGTGACGTCGAAGGACGGCCGTCCAAGGAGCCCGAGTTTCTGCAGTTCGATCCCATAGATGATCGCCACGAAAACGCCGCCCATGCCGCTGGCGATGACGGCGATGGCGACATCGTCGGGTTCTCTCACCAGCAGGTAGACGAGCGGCACCGCCGCGAGCCGGCCGATGATCGAGCCCTTGGCGAACTTGCCGAGCCGTTCGACACCCCGCAGCACCCATTCGAGATTGAACGGCAGGGTCACGAGATAGATCGTCGAGGCGAGGAGCACCGGGCGCAGCGACGCCGACACGAAGGTTGCGCCGACGACAATGGCGAGCATGCAGATCGCCGCGAGCGTCGCCTTGGCGAGAACGATGCTCCACAGGATGCGCCGCACCTCTGCGGGATCGTCCTTGTGGCGGGCAATGTCCCGCGTTCCCGAAAACCCGAAGCCCCAGTCGACGACCAGGCCGGCATAGCCGAGGATCGCTCCCGCCAGTCCGATCAGCCCGAAGCCCTCCACGCCCAGCACGCGCGCGAGATAGGGAAAGGTGAGCAGCGGAATGGCGTAGTTGGCGAGCTGCCAGATCGCGGCGGCAATCAGCCCCTTGCCTGACTGGGAGTGTAGGCGATGACGCAGCTGCGCCCAGGCGGAGGCCAATATCCGGGGCGCCATCACGTCGCCCCGCGCGCGCCGATTGCCTCACTGGTCAGGCGCTCAAGGTCCGCCAGCACGCGCTCGCGCGAAAAGTGCTGCTCGACATGACGCAAGGCATTGGCGCGGAGCCGCGCGCGCAACGCGGTGTCGGATAGCGCACGGCCGAGCTGTGCCGCCAGATGATCGGCATCGCCGGGCCGCGCGAGCAGCGCTGTCTCTTCGTCGACCGAGACGTCGGTCACGCCGGTCGGCAGATCGCTCGCCACCACGACGGCGCCGAGCAGCATCGCTTCGAGCTGCGAAAGACCGAACGCCTCGGTCTGACCCGTCGAGGGAAAGGCGAACACATCGATGGCCGCCAGCAGCCGGCACTTGTCGCCATGGCTGATCCCGCCGGGAAAATCGATGCGGTCGGCGACGCCGAGTTCGCGCGCGAGCGCCATGGTCGGCGCCCGGAAGGGACCGTCGCCGGCGATCACCGCCCGGACATCCGGCAGCTTCGCCAATGCGCGGACGAGCACGTCGAGGCCCTTGTAATAGGCATGCCGCCCGATGAAACCGATGAGCGGCGCTTCTCCGTAATTCTGCCGCCGCCAGTCCGCCGCCGCCGTCCGGAATGCGGCACCATCCGGGTAGTCCGTGCAATCGACGAAGAGGGGCAGGGTCACCACATTGGCATCCCGCGGAAGGTCCTGCGAAATCGCGTAGTTTCGCGGCGAGGTGACGGAGACCCACGCAGCCTTGCGTGCGAGATGCCGATAGGCGGGCGTGAGCAGCCGCCGCAGCGCCTGTCGTCCCACAATCTCCATATGGTGGAAGATCATGACCGGCGTGCGGAAGCCCTGTAGCGTCATCTTCGCCCACAGGATCGACGAAACGAACGGGTTGGGCGCGTGGAACTGCACCGCCGCGTAGTCGCCCGGCCGGATCCGCGTAAGCATGCCGAACGACAGGGGTTGGGAGAACAGCGTCAGCTGCGTGGCGACGCGGATGACGCGCACGCCGTCGATCTCGACGATACCGCTGTCCCTGTCATGCGCGCTGACGAGAACGTCGACATCGAAGCGCTGGGCCAGACGCTCCGCATATTGCCGCGTGACAAGCTCGATCCCGCCATTGAACGGCGCGTAGTATTTCCCGATCACGAGGATCTTTTCGCGCTTGGTGGCCATGGCTCGCGGCAGAGGCCTCCATGCCCCCTGGAAATCTGCAACGACGGGACGGATCGCACGCTGGCGAATCCGCGCCGGCGTGGAAGCTAAGGCCTAAAGGAACGCGGCGGAATCCGCGAGGATTTGTGTTGTCCGCCGGTGCGGTACCGAAGCGTGCCGGCGCGCCGTTCACGCCTCGATGTCGACGTCGCGCGTTTCCGCACCGAGGATGAGCGCGATCAGCGTCAGGCCGGCCATGGCGGAGAGATAGACGCCGACCCAGAACGGGCTGCCGCCGCCCCAGCTCCACAGCGCCACGGCGATGAACGGGGCCACCGCCGCGCCGAGGATCGAGGACACGTTGTAGGCGATGCCCGAGCCGGTGTAGCGCACATTGGCCGGGAAGAGCTCCGGCAGCAGCGCGCCCATCGGACCGAAGGTCATGCCCATCAGGCTGAAGCCGACGACCAGCCAGGCAACGACGCCGACCGTGCCGGCGGAGAGGAACGGCACCCAGACGAGACCGAACACGATGATCGCGCTGGTGACGCCGATCAGGGTGCGGCGGCGTCCCCAGCGGTCGGCCCAGGGGCCCGAGAGCATGGTGAAGATGCCGAAGAAGATGACGCCGAAGATCATCAGCAGCACGAAGGTGCGGTAGTCGTAGCCGAGGCCGGGCAGGGCGGCCGTGCTGGCGGCGCGGCCATAGCTCAGCGAGAAGGTGGTCATCAGGTAGAACAGCACATAGGTGGCCAGCATGTAGAAGGTGCCGAGCACCAGCTGGCGCGTATGGGTGCGGAACACCGAGACCAGCGGCACATTGTGCACCTTGCCGGCCTTGACGGTCTTCTCGAACGCCCTGCTCTCGACGAGGTTGAGCCGCACCCACAGGCCGACGATGACCATCACGATCGAAAACAGGAACGGAATGCGCCAACCCCAGCTGAGGAACGCTTCCGACGGGCGCGAGGGATCCTCGGAGGGCAACCAGGCGGCAATGATCAGGAACAGGCCGTTGGCGATGATGAAGCCGAGCGGCGCGCCGAGCTGCGGGAAGGTGCCGTAAAGCGCGCGCTTGCCGGGCGGGGCGTTCTCGGTGGCGACCAGCGCTGCACCGCTCCACTCGCCGCCGAGCGCAAAGCCCTGCGCCAGCCGCATCACCACCAGCAGCGCGGGGGCGAGCCAGCCCACCTGATGGAAGGTCGGCAGTGCGCCGATGAGAAAGGTGGCGATGCCCATGGTGAGCAGCGCGCCAACCAGGGTCGCCTTGCGCCCGCGCTTGTCGCCGAGATGGCCGAAGAAGACGGCGCCGAGCGGACGGGCCACCATGGCGGCGCCGAAGACGGCGAAGGAGGCGAGCAGGGCGGTGGTGTCGTTGCCGACCGGGAAGAACAGATGCGGGAACACCAGCACGGCGGCGGTGGCATAGACGTAGAAATCATAGAACTCGATGGTGGTGCCGATCAGGCTCGCGAGGATGACACGGGAGCGCGGATTGGCGACGGCAACGCCGACGGGCGCGGCGGCAAGCGTAGACGACATCGAATGAATGCTCCGAAGGCGGCGGGACGCGCCGAAGGGCGTCAGGCGACCGAATATTACTCTGGTCGCCCTTTTAGAGCATGATCCGCGTCGTTGCAGCCTGCCGGCCTAATACTTTAGGCCCGCCGCCCCGGAGTGCCAGGCGTCAGCCCGGCGGATCGACCTTGACGCCCTGCGGCCCGACTTCGATCTGCAGCGAGTTCTTGTCTCGCTCATAGGCCTGGTAGGCGAAGATGCCGGCGACGACGGCCAGCACCACGACCAGCGCGCCGAGAATGGTTCTGTTCATGATCAATCCCCTTTTCCGGCAACCCCGTTGCCGTCGCAGGCCGGCTATATCCGCCGGCTAGTGGTAATTGAACGCGGTCGACGGTGACTGGTTCCCGGCAAGAATGGATTGCCGGCTTACGAAACGGGAACTCAGCACCGTGCGGCGGTGGGGCGCCCGGGAGGCGGTGCGGCAAGAAGGTCCGTGACAAGGTTCGGGCACGCCGCTGCGGAAGTGGGACGGCGTGACTTCGGGCATGACTTTCGGCACCCCAACGTCCGCGTGAAATCAACTGTGACGTATTCCGTGTGTTGGAGGTTCCCGTACGTCGACTATACCTAGGTATGTTCGGCGGAGAATAGATGTCTCTAGGTAAACATACCGTGGTATAATGGATGTTGAATCTCGATGAATAGATGATATCTATCAATACACAGTTGATGGCGTATGTTGTCGTGGTTTGGTGCTTGACCGAACGTCATTGAATGACCCTCGGTAAAGTAATGTAGTCGAGCATGAGGGGTGCCTTGGCTCGACCGCACCATGCATCATCGACTTACTTTCAGTAGATGGGCGCGTGAGCGCCCCCGCCGAAGCGGTCGGAAAGAGCCGCGTGGTGGCAACAGGTCGAGGAAACCTCAATGCAAGCGAGCACTGCAACTCCGCAGACCGGTGCGCGCGCCTGGGAGCCCTGGTTCCAGCTGGCGTGCGGTATCGTCTGCATGGCGATGATCGCCAATCTTCAATATGGCTGGACGCTGTTCGTCGACCCGATCGACGCCAAGCACCAGTGGGGCCGTGCGGCCATCCAGCTGGCCTTCACCCTGTTCGTGCTCACCGAGACGTGGCTGGTGCCGATCGAGGCATGGTTCGTCGACCGCTACGGCCCGCGTGTCGTCATCCTGTTCGGCGGCGTGACCATCGCGCTGGCCTGGACGGTGAACTCCTACGCCACCTCGCTGCCGTTGCTCTATCTCGGCTCCGTGCTCGGCGGCATCGGCTCGGGTGCGGTCTATGGCACCTGCGTCGGCAACGCGCTGAAGTGGTTCCCCTATCGTCGCGGCCTTGCCGCTGGCGCGACCGCGGCGGGCTTCGGTGCCGGCGCGGCGCTGACCGTGGTCCCGATCGCGGCGATGATCGCCACGCGCGGCTATGAGGCGGCGTTCTTCTGGTTCGGCCTCGGGCAGGGCGCCATCGTCTGCCTGATGTCGATGTTCCTCTATGCGCCGAAGTTCAAGATCGCGGCGCCGAAGAAGGCCAGCAAGCTGCCGCAGAGCAAGGTCGACTTCAAGCCGGCGCAGACCATCTCGAAGCCGGTGTTCTGGCTGCTCTACCTGATGTTCGTCATGGTCGCCTCGGGCGGCCTGATGGCGGCGGCGCAGATCGGCCCCATCGCGCATGATCTCGGCGTGGCGGACGTGCCGGTGAACCTCATCGGCCTGCAGGCGGCGGCGCTGACGCTGGCCATCTCGCTCGACCGCATCTTCGACGGCTTCGGTCGCCCGCTGTTTGGCTATGTCTCCGACCGCATCGGCCGCGAGAACACCATGTTCATCGCCTTCGGCACGGCGGCGGCGGCGCTGCTGATGCTGGTCTATCACGGCTCGAACCCGCTGGTGTTCGTGCTGGCGACGGCCTGCTTCTTCGGCGTGTTCGGCGAAATCTACTCGCTGTTCCCGGCCACCGCCGGCGACACGTTCGGCTCGAAATTCGCCGCGACCAATGCCGGCATGCTCTACACCGCCAAGGGCACGGCGGCGCTGCTGGTGCCGCTCGCCAGCATCGTGGCGGCGAAATATGGCTGGTACGCCGTGTTCGCCATCGCGGTCGGCCTCAACGCGACGGCGGCGTTCCTCGCCATATTCGTGCTGAAACCGTTGCGCGGCCGCTTCATCGCCCGCACGGCCATCGAGGCGGAGAGCATGACGGCGGCGCCTGCGGGCCGCGAGTCGCACGCGCACTGAACTTCCGCATAGACGAACTGTTGTCATCCCGGACGGCCGAAAGGCCGATCCGGGATCGTCTTGTGAGTGGAGAGCGATCCCGGCTCTGCGTCTTCGCTTTCGGCGGGGATGACGCCTAACGGCTCACCGCCCATACACCTCCGGCCGGCGGTCGCGCATGTGGGTGTTGAGCACGCGGGCCTGCTTCAGCTTTTCGGGATCGAGGTCGGCGAAGACGAGCTCCTCGCCGTCGCCGGCGAGCACGAGATTGCCGCCATTGGGGTCGCCGACGCAGCTGAGGCCCATATAGTCGAGCTCACCCTCGCTGCCGCAGCGATTGGCATAGGCGACATAGAGCTCGCTCTCGAAGGCGCGGGCCGGCACCACGAACAACGAGACCGCGTCATAGGGCTTCATGTTGGCGGTCGGCACGATCACGAGATCGGCGCCGCCGAGCGCGAGAGCGCGCACGGCTTCGGGGAATTCGACATCGTAGCAGATGAGGATTCCCACTTTGTAGCCGTCGATCTCGGCAAGCTCCGCCGCGCCAGGACCGGGTGCGAACATCGCCCGGTCGAGGTCGCCGAAAAGGTGGGTCTTGCGGAAGTTCAGCAGCGTGGTCCCGTCACGGTCGATGAGCACAGCGGAATTGTAGACCGCCCCGTCTTCGCCACGCTCCGGATAGCCGTAGCAGATCGCGATGCCGTGCCGGCGGGCCATGTCGGCCACGCGGGCGACACTGGGGCCATTTGCCGATTCGGCAACTGCTACAGCGGCTTGCGCGCCGATGTTGTAGCCGGAAAGGAACATTTCCGGAGCCACCAGCAGGCGCGCGCCATCGACGGCCGCGCGGGCGGCCGCCTCCTCCAGCCGGTCGAGATTGGCGGCGGGGCGATTCTGAGGATCGCCCGCCGTCTGCAAGAGCGCGATCCGCATCAGCCGCCTCGCCGCGCCTTCAGCGCCGTCACCGACATGCAGAAGATCTCGAACAGTACCTGAGCCGCCGCGTGGGCGGTGTTGGAGGTCGGATCATATTGCGGGGCCACCTCGACCACGTCGCCGCCGATCACGTCGAGGCCGTTGAGACCGCGCAATATCTCCAGCACTTCGCGCGAGGTGAGGCCGCCGATTTCCGGCGTGCCGGTGCCGGGCGCGAAGGCGGGATCGAGGCTGTCGACGTCGAAGGAGACATAGACCGGGCCGGTGCCGAGAATCGTCTTCGCCTTCTCGACGATGGCGGGCACGCCCATGCCGGTGACCTCCTCGGCATGGATCACCGTCATGCCGCTCTCATAGGAGAACTCCCACAGGAACTCGGCGCCGCCGCGAATGCCGATCTGGATGGTGCGCGCCGGGTCGAGCGTGCCGTCCAGCACTGCCTTGCGGAACGGGCCGCCATGATGGAACTTCGAGCCTTCATAAACGCCCGAGGTGTCGCAATGGGCGTCGATGTGCAGCATGCCCACCGGCCGCTTTTCGCCCACGGCCTTGAGGATCGAGCCGGTGATCGAATGGTCGCCGCCGACCGACAGCGGGATGACGCCGGCCGCCACGACCTTCTTGTAGAAGGCTTCGATGTCGGCGTGGCAGCTCTCCAGGCTGAAGCGGCTGGTAAAGGGCACGTCGCCGATATCGGCCACCTTGGCGTCGGAGGCGGGCACCATGCCGAGCACGTGCTCATACGGCCCGACCCGCTCGATGGCGCGCACCGCGCGCGGCCCGAGGCGGGCGCCGGCGCGGTTGGTCACGCCGAGGTCCATCGGCACGCCGATGAGCGCCACGTCGAGGCCGCCGAAATCCGGCAGTTCCTGCACGTCGGGGCGGTAGGGCGCGTCGAGCAGCGTCGCCGCATTGGCCCACGGCCATACGCGCCGGTCGCCGCCCTTGAACTGAAGCTCGGCCACCCGCTTGAAGGTCGGATCGAAGATCACCCCACCCTGAATGGAGCCGTACTTCGCGCGGAGCTGCTCGAGCTTTTCCTGATCGGACATTTTCGCCTCATAGGTCTGGAAGTGCAGCTAACCTATCCGGCCCGCATGATGAGCGGGAGAGGGCTTGTACCCGCTCTCCCGCCGTCCTTCGTCGGATGACGCAAGGTGTGGCGCACGAGGCGCAGCTAGCCGGCGATGTCGAGCAGGATATCCGCCACATCCTCCGGCGCGCTGAGGAAGGGCGAGTGGCCGGTGTTCAACTGGTGCAGATGTGCGCCGGGAACGGCTGCCTGCATTTCCCGCTGCACGGCGAGCGGCAGGCCGCGGTCCTCGAGGCACTCGATATAGTGCCGACGCAGCTTGCCATAGCGATGCGGCGTAATCGCCGAGACCGCAGTGAACGGCGCATGCGGGGTGACGCGCACGAGATTGGGGAAGGCGCGCTCGACGTCATGTGCCGTGCAGTCGGAATAGAGCGAGCGCGCGATGAGGTCGCGCTTTGCCAGGTCGAGGCCAAGCCCTTCCTTGCCGAGACGCAGCATGCCCTGCGTCTCGACGATGGCCGGGTCCTTCAGATAGGCCGGCGTCATGACGAAGTCGCGGGCGGTCTTGCCGTTCGGCGCCATGAAGCCGGTGAGGTAGACCAGCGCCTCGATCCGCTCGGGCATTTCCTCGCCGAGCCAGGTGCAGGTCGCCCCGCCGACCGAATGGCCGACCAGAATGGCCTTGCCCTCGATCTGCTCCAGCGCGGCGCGCGCCGGAGCGGCATAGATGGTGAGGTCGGTGACGGCGGCGGTCGGGGTGGGGTCGAAGCCGTGGCTGGCGAGGTCCGGCGCGATCACCGCATGGCCCGCCGCGCCAAGGAGGTTCGCCACCTTCTGGAAGCACCCGCCCCAGTGCCAGGAACCGTGGATGAGAATGAACGTGGCCATGGCGCATTTCCTCCGTGCTTCGGCGGGCGTTTAGCTCCTGACGGGGCGATCGTCCAGCCTGGCATACCAGAAGTCGCCCTTTCCCCCTGTGGCGGGCCGGGGTACATTTTCGACATGGCGCCGAATTGAGCAGTGGCGTCGTCAGGGGTTCAGCGGACATGCCGTATCGTCACATTGTCGGGCCGCAGACTTATGTGTTCGCCGACCTCAGGGAACTGATGGCGAAGGCGACGCCGCTGCGCTCCGGCGACATGCTGGCGGGGGTGGCTGCCACCTCGGCGGAGGAGAATGTCGCCGCGCGCATGTGCCTCGCCGATGTGCCGCTCGCGACGTTCCTGCAAGAGGCGCTGGTGCCCTATGAGCAAGACGAGGTCACGCGGCTGATCATCGACACGCATGACGCGGTTGCCTTCCGGCCGATCGCGCACATGAATGTCGGCGATTTCCGCGACTTCCTGCTGTCCGGCCTCGCCACCAGCGAGGTTCTGGCCGCCATCGCGCCCGGCGTGACGCCGGAGATGGCGGCGGCGGTGTCCAAGCTGATGCGCAACCAGGATCTGATCGCGGTCGCCAAGAAGTGCCGCGTGGTGACGAAGTTCCGCAACACCATCGGCCTGCCCGGCACGATGGCGGTGCGCCTGCAACCCAACCACCCGACCGACGACCCCGCCGGCGTCACCGCCTCCATCCTCGACGGGCTGCTCTATGGCTGCGGCGATGCGGTGATCGGCATCAATCCGGCCTCCGACAGCCTGCCAGTGCTGAGCGAGCTGTTGAAGCTGATCGACGGCATCATCCAGCGCTTCGAGATTCCGACGCAGGCCTGCGTGCTCACCCATGTGACCACCTCGACCGAAGTGATCAATCGCGGCGTGCCGGTGGATCTGGTGTTCCAGTCGGTGGCGGGAACGCAGGCGGCCAACGCCTCCTTCGGCATCGACCTCGCCGTGCTGAAGGAAGGGCGCGAGGCTGCGCTGTCGCTGAAGCGCGGCACGCTTGGCGACAATGTCATGTATTTCGAGACCGGGCAGGGCTCGGCGCTTTCCGCCAATGCGCATCACGGCGTCGACCAGCAGACGCTGGAAGCGCGGGCCTATGCGGTGTGCCGGCCGTTCAAGCCGCTGCTGGTGAATACGGTGGTCGGCTTCATCGGGCCGGAATATCTCTATGACGGAAAGCAGATCATCCGCGCCGGGCTGGAAGACCATTTCTGCGGCAAGCTGATGGGCGTGCCGCTGGGCTGCGACGTCTGCTATACCAACCATGCCGAGGCCGACCAGGACGACATGGACACGCTGATGACGCTGCTGGGCGCGGCCGGCGTGACCTACATCATGGGCATTCCCGGCTCGGACGACGTGATGCTGAACTACCAGTCCACCTCCTTCCATGATCAGCTCTATCTGCGGGAGGTGCTGGGGCTGAAGCGTGCGCCGGAATTCGAGGCGTGGTTGCAGACCATGGGCATCACCGGGCCGGACGGACGGCTGAAGACCCATCGCGGCAGTCATCCGCTGCTCGCCGCCGCCCCGGAACTGGCGGCATGAGCGCGGGTGCTGGCGACGGTGACAAGGGGATGCCCGCCGACCCCGTGGTCGAGGATGCGGTGATCGAGGATAGCTGGCGCAGGCTTGCCGGCATCACGCCCGCCCGCATCGCGCTCGGGCGGGTAGGGGCGGGGCTGCCCACGCGCGAGGTGCTGCGCTTCGCGCTGGCGCATGCGCAGGCACGCGACGCGGTGCAGACACCCTTCGAAGCCGCCCGCATGGCCGGGGAGATCGCCGCGCTGGGCTTCGAAATCATCGAGGTGGCCTCGGCGGCCCCCGCCCGCGATGCCTATCTCCGTCGGCCGGACCTTGGCCGTCGCCTGTCCGAGGAAAGCCGCACCTTGCTGCGCGAGACCGCCGGCGAGCCGGTCGACCTCGCCATCGTGGTCGCGGACGGGCTGTCCTCCACCGCCATTCACACGCAGGCCATACCCTTCCTCATCGAGCTGCGGGCGCGCATTCGCGAGGCCGGATGGAGCGTTGCCCCGGTGGCGGTGGCCAGCCAGGCGCGGGTGGCGTTGGGCGACGAGGTGGGCGAACTCCTGAAGGCGCGCGCGGTGGTGGTGCTGATTGGCGAGCGGCCTGGGCTCTCATCGCCCGACAGTCTCGGCCTTTATCTCACCTTCGCGCCCAAGCGCGGGCGTTTGGACGCCGAGCGCAACTGCATTTCCAATGTGCGCGGCGAGGGGCTCTCGCATGGCCACGCGGCGTTCAAGCTGGCTTGGCTGATCCGGCAGGCGCTGGCGCGGCAGCTGACCGGGGTGAGCCTCAAGGACGAGAGCGACCTTTTGCTGGTGAATGGCCGCCCGCCTGCACTGCAACTGGGCTGAGGCGGCCTCGCGGCAGCTTCGCATCGCTGACGCAATAGCGCCCGTGCTGGAAGGCCGCGTCGGTGAGGCGATCGTCGATGCCCCTGAAGGCATCGACGATCCGTTTTATCAAAGCCGAGATGAACATCATGGTCTCCATGGTTCCGGGCCCTTCTGGCCCTCGCATGGAGACTTGGTGAGGTCGGCGTAAGATCGCGATCGGGAAAATGGTGCGGGCCGCTAAGGCGCGCATAAAGAAGTGCCGTGGCGTGCTCAGGGCTTGAAGGTGAAGGTGCCGATCTCGCAGACATTCACCTTGCGCTTCACCAGCACAGTGCCGTCCGAGAACACGGCCTTGAAGTCGTAGACGCAGGCGTCCGAGCCGTCGTCGATATCGGCTTCGAGCGTCTCGCCGTTCTTCAGCGTGTCGTTGTCCAGCATGTCTTCCTCCCAGCTGTCCTCATCGACGGCGGAAGCGAAGAAGCTGGTGATGGTGTAGCCGGAGGCGTTCACGATATCGACACGGCGGTCCTTGGCGAGCGACGGCGTCGCGGCAAGCACGCAGGCAGCTGCGAAGGCGAGGAGAAGGCGCGCGGTGAGCATGGAGCAGGTTCCCGTTGGCACGCCGATTCCGAATGGCGCAGGGGAAGTCTTTGCCCGACGGACCCGTGAAGGCAATGCGATAGGCGCACTACAAACAGAAACTAGTTCGAAATTCCGAATTCCTCCGTCACCCATTGCCGCAATACGGCGGCGGCCGGGCTCGCCGCGCGGCCGGCGGGCGCGAGAAAGCGGTAGCTCAACCCCTCCAGCGTCGGGCCGAAGGGCTGTAGCAGCATGCCGCCGGCCAGTTCCGGCGCGACCAGCGCGAGGCTGACCAGGGCGATTCCCTGCCCGGCGATCGCCGCCTGTATGGCGCTGCTTTCATCGTTGAGCGAGATGCCGGCCGAAGTGTCGAGCCAGCCCAATCCCGCCTCGGCGGCGAAGCGGCTCCAACTCGGCACGCTCGCCTGCGGGGCGAAGGGCAGCGTCTCGGTATGGATCAGCGCGGCATGGGCGAGATCCTCCGGCACATGGATGCCGAGGCGTGGCGCGCAGACCGGGGCGAAGCGGTCCGACATCAGCATCACCGCGTCGAAGCCGGGATAGGGGCCGGCGCCGTAGCGGATTGCCGCGTCCGCCTCGCCGGCCGCGAGGTCGACGGGATCGTCGGCGGCATGAAGGCGCAGATCCCAGCCGGGAAAGCGGGCGCGGAAACGCGCGGCACGCGGCACCAGGATACGCGCGGTGAAGGCGACGGTGGCCGACAGCGTCGCGACCTGACGGGAGGCGCGGCGCCGAAGCGACAGCACCGCCGCCTCCATGCCGTCGAATCCCTGGCGCACGGCGATGAACAGGGTGCGTCCCTCATCGGTCAGCACGACACGGCGGGTCTGCCGCAGGAACAGCGCCAGCCCGAGCTCGGCCTCCAGCTGCCGGACCTGATGGCTGATCGCCGTGGGGGTGACGGCCAGCTCGGCCGCCGCGCGCTTGAAGCTTTCAAGCCGGGCGGCAGCCTCGAAGGCACGCAGGGAACCGAGGGAGGGGAGGGAGCGCATGAGCGTTTATGGCTGAACCAAATTCATCCGTCGCATGAGAAATGCGCGTTTGCCGCGAGCGCAGTCGCCTGAATATAAACGCCCTCGGCTGGCCATCGCCAGTGAGTGAGTCAATCGACTTCATATGTCCGATGCGCGCATCGGCGGAGACATGAGATGCCTTGGGTGCTGCTCGCGGTCGCCTCGTTGTTCGAGGTGCTTTTCACCTTCTCGCTGAAATATGCGGAGGGCTTCACGCGGCTGGTACCCAGCCTGCTCACCGTGGCGACGGGCCTGGTCAGCCTGATCTTCCTGTCGCTGGCGATGCGGACGCTGCCGATGAGCATCGCCTATCCCGCCTGGGCGGCGGTCGGCATGCTCGGCACGGTGGTGCTCGGCGCGGCGCTGTTCAACGAGCCGCTCACCATCTTCAAGCTGCTTTCGGTCGGCGCCATCCTCGTCGGCATCGTCGGGCTCAAGCTGCAGGCGGCGTGAGGCGCCAAGCGACGGCCGCCCCGCTCAGCGCTTGCGGCCGTATTCACTGTCGAGCCAGTTGTCGGCGGCCTGCATGCGCTGGAACACATAGGCGGCGCCGCGGATATTGTTCACCGACGGGCCTTCCTCCCAGAACTCGCCGTGCTCGAAGCCCATCCACACGGTAAAGCGTGGCTTGGCGGCGCCGAAAATCGTTTTATGTCGCAGCGTCTTGGAGAGCACGAAGTCCATGTGCAGGCTGTCGGCCACGAGATAGAGCAACCCGTCGGCCGGCTCGAAGCGGGGGACGAGCTTCTGGGCAATGGCCGGCGTAGCGAGCCGGATTGCCGAGAGCTCGGCCTCGCTGAAGGGCAGGCGCGGCCGGTCGCGCAGTGTGTTGTGCAATTCGTGGGTCGACAGCCTGACCGCCATCCTGCCTCGCTCAGTGTTTCCAGTCCCAAGGACACCTTCTCTGCCGGAAGGTTGTCCGCCGCGCGCCGGATATGAGAAAACGTCGCGCCTTCAAGGGTTTGTTTAATCCGAACGCGCGGCGTCGCGCAACGGCGTTTGCGGATGATTTTCGCGGTTCGTCGCGCGGGGCAGGTACATCTCAGTCGGCGGCGGAATGCGCCTGCGACCGCGCCAGGTTCTCCAGCACCGGATCGAACAGCGGGGCGAGCATCTTCGCGCCGAAGCGGCTCACATGATCGTCGTCGAAATAGATCAGGTCGCGGCCTCTCGTCAGGCGGCACTGCCCGTCCGGGCACAGGAGCGGTTCGGGGTCGAGCACCGTCACCCCCTCGGCGGACAGGGCCGAGAGGAACTCCGTTGCGTGCGCCTCTTGCCGTTCATACTCGGCGGCGCTGATGCCGGCGGGGATGGGGCGTCCGAAATAGATCGCCCGCGCCACCGCCGCCGGTGGGGCGTACTCGAAATGCGGCACGGTCTTGAGGGCGACGAAATTCGCCCCCGGCAGCGCGCGGCGCGTCCGTTCGAAGCCTTCGCGGAGCGCCGCCACGGCGGTGAGAAGCCGCCCGTCCGGTCCGTGCGCCTGCGTGGCGTCGACGTCGGCATAGAGGCTCCAGCGCGAGACCAGCAGGACGGTCCTGATGCCGTCATCGGCAATGCGGCCGACGGCGAAATCCATGAACGCCTCGCAATGGGCGTTGACCTGGATCGAATAGAACACGCCGGCCAGCCCGGCGCAGCCCTCACGCAGCAGTACCAGCCCCTTGAGGCCGAAATGCCGGGCGCGCTCGCCAATGGCCGCCGCCATCGCCGCGGCATGTGAATCGCCAAGGATGGCAAAGTCATATCGATCCCGCCCGAGGTCGCCCACCGCGCAGGCAACCACGTCCCGCGTCAGGCTGGCGGGGCGTGGGCACTGCTCCCATAGCTGCGCGCGCGAGAGACGGTATTCCTCGGCGATCCGCGCCTCGACCGGCAGGCGCTGCGGCAACCCGTTCAGCAGCGAGAGCGCGCAGCCGGCAATGACCAGCGCCGCCGAGCCCGAGATCGCAACCTTCATCAGCTGCGGGCGGGTCGGCCACCAGCGCCGCCGCTGCACCGGCTGCTCGACAAATTTCCAGGTGAGAGCCGCCAGCAGCACGGTCGCCAGCGCCAGTGCCGCCTGGTCCGTTCCATCGAGCGGCCGGTCGATCACCATCAGGGTGAAGACGATCAGCGGCCAGTGCCAGAGATAGATCGGATAGGAGATGCGCCCGAGCGCCACCAGCGGCGGCGCCCCGACGCAGCGCTGCACCCATCCGTCGCCGGCCAGCCCGGCGAAGATCAGCAGGCCCGTCCCAAGCGAGGGAACGAGCGCCGCCGCTCCGGGAAACGGCGTGGCCGGCGTGAAGCGGAACACCGCCCAGCCGATGAGCCCGAGCCCAGCGATCGACAGCGCGGCGCGAAGGGCGCCGTTATTGGCGCGGGGCAGGGGAACGACCACGATCAGCGCCCCGATGAGGAGTTCGAAGGCGCGCGTGTGCAGCAGGAAATAGGTCCCGCGCCGGCCGCTCTCGGTCGCCTCGATGCTCACCCCCAGCGACAGCAGCGCCAATGCGGCCACGCCGACGGCGATGAAACGCGGCGCGTAGCGGTGGAGCGTCAGCAGGACCAGCGGGTAGAAGATGTAGAACTGTTCCTCGACCGCGAGCGACCAGGTGTGCAGTAGCGGCTTTGTCTGTGCGGCACTGTCGAAATAGCCGGTCTGCAGCGCGAAGACGATGTTGGAGAAGAACAGCACGCTGGCGGCGAGGGATTCGGCGAACTTCTTCAGCTCGTAGGGCATCATCAGGGCGATGCCGGCGATGGTGCTGAAGGTGAAGACGACGAACAGCGCCGGGAAAAGCCGCCGGCAGCGCCGTTCATAAAAGGCGAGGATGGAGAAGCGGTCGGCGTTGATGTCGGGCAGGATGATCGAGGTGATCAGGAAGCCGGAAATGACGAAGAACACGTCGACGCCGACGAACCCGCCGGAGAAGGCCGGCACGCCGAGATGGAACAGCAGCACGGGAAGAACCGCGAGAGCGCGAAGCCCATCAATATCCGCCCGATATCGCACGCACTGCCCCCGGCTTCTGGCGTCTGCGCCATTGCCCGACATTGCCGAACTTTGCAACCACGGACAGTCGCCATATCTTCGTACACAATCTTCCGGTCCTGGCTTTCGATCGCGCTCGATCGTGTCGTATCGCTTTGACAGAAAACGATTTTTCGTCTTTCCATAGAGCTGGTCATTGTGGCGTGCCGGGTGGGCTTTCGAGGGGCAGGCCCTTCTGGCGCCCGGTCGCCGATCCCAACGTCAAATCGCGCGACGGCGTTCTTCCCCGTCTGTGCAGAGAGGCACTTGCCTCGCACTAGGGAGCGGTGCCGAACATCGTCGTCGCCACGGCCGCGAAGGCTGCGACGGTGCCGAGGTGGCGGGTTTCGCGGCGGGTGACGAGATATTCGTCGGCCCGTGCGGGCGCGCCCGCGATCGCGACCGCATGCAGGCGCGGGTCGCAGCCGAGTTCGCGGTTGAGCACGATGCCGAGGCCGATCTTGGCTGCCACGGCCTCTTTCACCGCCTCGCGGCTGCCGAGCACCAGATGCGCGGAGACGGCGATGCCGTGCTTGGCCAGTGCCGCCTCGAAAAGATGCCGCGTCATCGAGCCGGCTTCACGCAGCACGAAGCGCTGATCCCTCAATTCCTCGAGTGCGACCTCTCTGCGTCCCCACCAGGGGTGGGTGTCATGGACCAGCACCATCACTTCCTGTGAGAGCAGGCGGTCACAGGCCAAATCCGGGTGCGGCGCTTCGAGTGTGGCGATGGCGGCATCCACGCGGTGCTGCGCCACCAGATCGAGCAGCACGCTGGAGTTCTCCAGCCGCACATCGAGCCGGACGCCGGGATGGAGCGCGGCGAAGCGCTCCAGGATCGGCATGGCCACATAGGGAGCGCATAGGCCAAGCGCGAGATAGCCGGTGCTCAGTGCACGACCCTCATCCATGCGGGCGCCGATGTCATCGAGCATCAGCATCACCTGCCGCACGCGGGGCAGCAGGTCGCGCGCATCGGCGGTGAGCTCGATGCCCGCCCCGGTGCGCAGGAACAGCCGCGCGCCGACCGACTCCTCCAGCGCCTTCACATGCTGGGTGATGGCCGGCTGGCTCACCCCCAGCGCCTGCGCCGCTTCCGAAAAGGTGCGGTGGGTGGCGATGGCCTGGAAGGCGCGGAGCTGGGCGAAGTTCATGGCGGCAGGTCTCGGCGAAAGGTTCTGCATCATAAGTGTGGCTTCATTCGTATGTCACACACTTTAACGACACTTATATCACGACATCGCTCCTCCACGCCGCCGGAGACCCCCCAAATGCTCATCGATTCACTGAAAGCCCTCGGGCTTGCCGCCGCCCTTGCGACGCTCGGGGTGACGCCCTCTCTCGCGAGGGAAGTCGTGCTCTACAACGCTTCCGACAGCGTCAACACCGCGCTGGTCGCCGCCTTCAAGAAGGCGCATCCGGAAATCGAGGTGAAGTTCGTGTCCGGCTCCACCGGTCCGATCACCGAGCGGGCGATTGCCGAGAAGGGCAAGCCGCAGGCGGATGTGGTCTATCTCGTCAACAATGTCGCGCTTGAGCAGCTCAAGCAGGCCGGCGTGTTCGAGCCCTACGCGCCCAAGGACTCGAAGATCGCCCCGGCCTTCCGCGACCCGGATGATTTCTACAACAAGTATTTCGCCACCACGATGTGCATGGTGGTGAACAAGGATCGGCTGGCGCAGAAGAAACTGCCCATGCCGACGACCTGGGAAGACCTGATCAAGCCCGTCTATGTCAAGGAAATTGCGCTACCCTCGCCGCTGAAGTCCGGCACGGGCGGGGCCATCCTGACCACCTTCGTCGACGCCTTCGGCTGGCCCTTCGTCGAGAACCTCAACGAGAACGTCTACCAATATTCCGACGGCGGCTCCGGCGGTGCGGCGCTGGCCGGCGCGGGGGAGGTCGCCATCGGCCTCACCTTCGACACCACCTGCTTCGAGACCAAATCCTCCGGCAAGCCGGTGGACATCGTCTATGGCCGCATCACCCCCAACGTGTCGGAAGGCGGCGGCCTCGTGGCTGGCGGGCCGAACCCGGCGGAAGGCAAGATCTTCCTCGATTTCATGGCCAGCGAGGAGGCGGCGCAGGTGCTCGGGAAGGTCGTCGGCGCCACCGCCGTTCCCGGCCACGGGCTGGTCGATCTGACCCAGATCACCCTGTGGCAGATGCGCCGCCCGGTCGATATCGCGGCCTTCCGCCGCGACTTCGCCAGCCGCATCCTGAAGCAGTGAACGACGCCTCCTTCACGCGCGCCCCGGCGCGGCCGGCTCCGCAGGTGGGCCGGCCGCATCTGGCCGTGCGCGCCGTGAGCAAGGCCTATAAGGGTCATCGCGCAGTGGACGCGGTCTCCTTCGATCTCGCCAGAGGCGAGTTCGTTACGCTGCTCGGGGATTCCGGCTGCGGCAAGACCACGCTGCTGCGCATGATCGCCGGCTTCGCCCGTCCCGATGCCGGGCAGGTGCTGCGCGAGGGCGAGGATGTGACCGACATGGCGCCGGCCCGCCGCCGCATGGGCTTCGTGTTCCAGTCCTATGCGTTGTTCCCCACCAAGACCGTGGCGCAGAATATCGGCTTCGCACTCGTCGGCCCGCGTACCGCCCGTGCGCGCCGCATCGAGGAGCTGGCGCAGCTTGTCGAGATCGATGCGCTGCTGGCGCGCTACCCGCACGAGCTTTCCGGCGGCCAGCAACAGCGGGTGGCGCTGGCACGGGCGCTGGCCTCGGATCCCGAGGTGCTGCTGCTCGACGAGCCTATGTCGGCGCTCGACGCCCGCATCCGGGTGAAGCTGCGTGGGGAACTGCGCGCGCTGGTCGACCGGCTGGGCATCACCACGCTCTACGTGACGCATGACCAAGAGGAGGCACTGGCGCTCTCCGACCGGGTGGCGGTGATGCGCCACGGGCGCATCGAGCAGATCGGCAGCCCGGCCGATGTCTATCATCGCCCGGCCACCCGCTTCGTCGCCGGGTTCATCGGCATCTCGAACCTGATCGAAGGCCGGGCGGTGGCCGGCGGCGTTGAGGCGGAGGGCGTGGTCTGGCCGCTGGCGCTGCCCGGCGGCATGATGCCCGGAGCGACCGTGACGGCGGTCTACCGGCCCGAACATGTCGGGCTCGCCAGCGAAGGCGGCGGCATTCCCGCGACGGTGGAAAGCGCCGCCTTCCTCGGTTCGCATGTGCGGCTGAACCTTCGGCTCGGCTCCGGTCGCCTTGTCATCGTCGACCGTCCCTCCTTCGAGGCCGGCGGGCAATGGCGGCGAGGCACGGTGGTGAAGCTCAAGCCCGACCCGCTGCGCGCCGCCCTCGTCGGCAATGAGCGCGTGGTATGACACTGTCGCTGCGCCATCTGCCGGGCCTGCTGCTCAGCGCCGCAGTGGCGCTGGTGCTGGCGCTGTTCATCGCCTACCCGATCGGTGCGGTGCTGGTGGAGAGCTTCGTGATTTCCGGCCCGATGCCGCCGGCCAAGCTGAAGGCGGCGACGAGCGCGGCGCTCGACGCGGTGCCGGCCGCCGAGCGGGAAACGCTGGTGCAGCGCTGGATGTCCGGCGCCACCGAGGCCGAGAAGGTGGAGGCCACCGCTGCCGCCTTCACGCTCGCCGGCGTTTCCGTGGGCTGGGACCGCAAGGCCGCCTATTCCGACCAGAGCGTGGCGATGGCGGCGGCGCTGCGCGAGCTGCCGGAAGCGAGCCGGGATGCCGTCGAGAATAATCTCGCCGTCGCCCACATCATGCTGCACAAGCGCACGGCGCTCGCCTTCAAGGTGAAGGATACGCTTGGCCCGCAGCGCTTCGACGCGCTGCGCAACGGCACTGATGTCCGCTGGGGCTTCGACCATTATTTCAGAGTGTTCGAGGAGCCCTATCTACGCGCGGCAGCACTCAACAGCCTTTCACTGGCGGCGCTCTCGGTGGCGTTCACCGTCACCCTCGCTTTCGCGCTCGCCTATGGCATCAATGCCGGCGCCATTCCGTGGCCCTCGCTCACCCGCGTTGTACTGCTGATGCCGCTGGTGGCGCCGCCGGTGCTGATCGCCACCGCCACCATCATGCTGTTCGGCCGGCGCGGACTGGTGACGCACACCCTGCTCGACAACGGGTTGGGCCTGATCGATGCCGACGAGACCAATCTCTACGGCCTGCTCGGCGTCGTGCTGGCGCAGACGCTCTCCTTCGTGCCGGCCGCGCTGATCGTGTTCGACAACAGCCTGCGCAAGCAGGATGGCCGCATCGACGAGGCCGCCGCCGGGCTCGGCGCCCAGCCGCTGCGCAGCTTCTTCCAGGTGACGCTGCCCATGGCGTGGCCGGGCATCAAGCGCGCCATTGTGCTGGTGTTCATCCTGAGCCTGACCGATTTCGGCAACCCGATGGTTCTCGGGCGCGACACACCGGTGCTGGCCGGCGTGGTCTATGACGAGATCACCGCCTATCGCAACACGCCGCTGGCGGCGGCGCTGTGCGTGTGGCTGATCCTGCCCTCGCTGCTGCTCTATCTCGCGCTGGAGGCGTTCGGCCGGCGCAAATCCTACACGGTGGCGGCGGGCCCGCGTTCCGAGCTGCCGGTGCCGGCCATGGCGCGCGCCGGGTTGACGCTGACGGCGGGCGTTGTCGCGGCGCTGGTCTTCGCGGTCTACGGCACCATGGCGCTCGGCGCGGTGACGCGGGTCTGGGGCATCGACTGGAGCCTGACACTTGGTTATTTCACCGGGGCCGGCGTCGATGTCGGCCTCGCCGGTTCCGGCTATGGCTCCTCCGAGCGCGGGCTGGACCTCGTCTGGGACAGCGTGCGCCTCTCCGGCATCGCCGGGCCGATCGGCGGGCTGTTCGCGGTCGTCATCGCCTATGTGGTGGAGCGCCTGCGCCCGCCCGGCGCCCATCTCATCATGTTCCTGGCGCTGGTGCCGGCGATCCTGCCCGGCATCATCTTCGGCATCGGCTACATCGTCGCCTTCAACGTGCCGTTCGGCTTCCCCGAGCTTTCCCTGACCGGAACCTCGGCGATCCTGGTCATCAACATCCTGTTCTCCAACCTGTTCGTCGGCGCGCTCGCCGCCCGCGCGGCGCTGCAGCGGCTCGACCGCTCGGTGGACGAGGCGGCGGAGAGCCTGGGCGCCGGCCTCGTCGCCCGCTTCTTCCGGGTGACGCTGCCCATGCTGCGGCCGGCGCTGCTGCTCGGCATGCTCTATGTCTTCATCGACGGGCTGACCACGCTGTCCTCGGTCATCTTCCTCGTCTCCGGCAATCACAAGCTTGCCTCGGTGGCGATCTTCAACCACGCCACCTCGGGCGATTATGGCTACGCCGCCGCCAAGAGCCTCGCCTTGCTTGGCTTCGCGCTCGTGGCCATGGGGCTGGTCTGGCTGGTGGAGAACCGCAAGCTCGACGTTCGCCGCGCCTCGTCCCGTGCCCGGCTGATCGACCCCGCATTGGTGAAGCCATGACCGATTCCCACGACCTGACCGCCCGCGACGCGGCGGCCTTCTTCCACCAGCACGGCTCCAGCCCCTGCATCGGCGCCCTGCGCGCGGCGCGGGGGATCTGGCTGGAGGATATGGCCGGCCGCCGATTGATCGATCTGCACGGCAACACCGTGCATCATCTCGGCCATGGCCACCCGGAGATCGTGGCGGCGCTGAAGCGGCAACTCGACGAACTGGCCTTCTCGCCGCGCCGCTTCACCAATGAGCCGGCCGTGGCGCTGGCGGAAGCGCTGCTGGCGCGCTGGCCGGGGCCACCGGCGCGGGTGCTGTTCGCCACCGGCGGCTCCGACGCCATCGAGATCGCCCTCAAGCTGGCGCGGGTCGCCACCTGCCGGCAGGAGACGGTTTCGCTAGAGGGCTCGTATCACGGCCATGGCTTCGGTGCTTTCGGCCTGTCGCAGGCCGCGCCCGATCCGCGCCTCGGTGGCTTCCTCCCCGGGCGCCATCACGTCACGCCCTATTGGGCGGGCGAGGGCGGGCCGGCACGGATGCTGGAAGAGATCGCCGGGCTTCTCGCCACCGGCCGTATCGCGGCAGTGATCGCCGAACCGATGCGCTCCAACTGCCATGTGCCCCCCATGGATCTGTGGCCGCAGGTGCGAGCGCTGTGCGACGCCCATGGGACGAAACTGATCTTCGACGAAATCCCCTCCGGCCTCGGCAAGACCGGGCGCTTCTTCGCCTTCGAGCATTTTGGCGCGACGCCGGACATGGTGGTGCTCGGCAAGGCGCTGGGCGGCGGCATGGTGCCGATCGCGGCGGTGATCGGCGATGCCGGGCTCAATGTCGCGCCGGAGCTGGAGCTCGGGCATTACACCCATGAGAAAAACCCGCTCACCACCCGGGCGGCGCTGACGATGCTGGAGATCCTCGCGCGCGACGATCTCGTCTCTCGGGCCCGTGAGGCCGGCGGCCGGCTCGCTTCCGGCGTGGCCGACATCGCGACGCGCGTGCCGAGCGTGACCGGGGTGCGCGGAATGGGCCTGCTGCTGGCCGTCGAATTCGACGCGGCCCGCTGTGGGCAGGCGCCGGGCGCGACCTTCGCCGAGCATCTGGTCGCGACCTGCTTGGCGCAGGGCCTCTCCACCACCGCCAAGGGCGGCTCCGCCATCGGCCTGTCCCTGCCCTTGACCGTAACCGACGTGGAGATTTCCGACGTGCTGGATCGGATCGAGACGGTCGGCAGACGGGTGTAGAGGTGGCATCCCTGGACGGTCGGGAGATGCCCGCGCCGGTCGAACGGAATTTCAGAATCGGATCTGTAGCTGCCCGGTCACCGCGTTCTGCTGAGCGCCGGAGGCGAGCTGCCCGTCATACCGGACACTCAGGCGGGCAATCGCGTTCAGGTCGTAGGAAAGCCCCGCGCCGACGATGAAGGTGTCGGTGGCGATCGGGGTGCCCTCGATGGCGAAGGGCGCGGAGCCGGTGGCGAAGGTCATGACGGCTTCCGGCATGGTGTCGCCAAAGGCGTGCTGCCAGCCCAGGGTGAAGCTGGTGGTGAGTGCCAGGCCGTTTACCGTGATCGCCTTGCCGCCGCGCAGGCCGAGCGTCGAGTAGAGCGTATCCATGGTCCCGCCATCCGCGGCGAGGGCCGAGCTGGAGCCGGTTTCCACCGCCAGCCCGCCGTCGAAATGCAGATAGGCGAGGCCGACGAAGGGTTCGAGGTCGATATCGCCGACGGGCATGTCGTAGCCGAGTTCGCCGAAGAGTTGCGTCGAACCGGCCATGGAGTCGCTGCTGTTGCTGCCGGCATAGCCGGCAAAGGCGACCGTGCGCGAGATCGACACGTCGTGCCAGGCGTAACCGGCTCCGAGCCGCAGGGCGATGGCACCGTATTGCGCCGCGCCGTAGAGGCCGAGGTCGTAATTGTCCATGGAGCCGGACGATCCGCGATCCGCGACGTCGAGCCAGGAGCGGCTGTAGCCGCCATAGGCGCCGAAGCGCCAATCCTCGCCGAAGGCCGCGTCGAAGCCGCCAATGACGCCGCCGATGGAATCCGATACGGCGGCGGCATTGCCGTTCGAGCCGATATCGCCCCAGGCGCCGAAACCCTGCATCCACATGACGGCGGCGATGTCGGAGCCGAAGCCGGCGACCTGCGGCCCGTCGGCGGCATAGGCGAGCGGTGTGCCGCCGGCCTCCCCGAACACCTGCCGCAGCCGCGAGCTGACGGCGTCGCGGGTGAGCACGGATTGCTGCTGGATGACCGCCGCCGTCGTGGCGTAGATCTCGCCCGAAAGAGCGTCGAACGCCGCGAAGGCTTCGGATGTCAGCTGCGAGGCCACCGCGTCATAGACCTCGTTGCCGGCCCCGAGCGTCTCGGTGCCGATCGCGGTGGAAATCTGGTTCGGCGTATGGGCCTCGCGCCAGAAAGGAGTGTCGTTGCGAACGAGATTCAGGACGACGTTATTGCCGTCATAGCTCGGCAGCGCGTCGAGGAAGGCGAAGTTGGTGGTCACGGAGTCGAAGACGCCATGCACACCATCCATGCCGGTGATGACGGTGAAGCTGCTATAGCTGGCATAGGAACCGCGCTCGGCCTTCACCTCGATCGCGCTGCCATAGCTTATGCTGACGGAGCCGTCGGCGAGGATGAGATCGCTGCCGCGGCCGGGGGAGAGGTCCACCCGGTAGACCGAGCCGGCGCCGAAATACGCATTGCCGCTGACCTGAAGCGTTCCCGGCGAATAGCCGGGCGCGACGATGCCGCCGCTCAGCACGTCGAGCGAGCCGATGGATCCTGCGCCGCTGAGCACGCTGCCCTGACCGACGCTGAAGCTCGCATCGGTGACGACCCCGCGCGCCAGAACGACATGGGTGTCGGTCATGTGGATGATGCCGGTGTAGCTGGTGCCGGTGAAGTCGACCGTGCCGCCGCCCTGCAGCATCACCTCGCCCATGCCGGTGAGGGCGGCCGGGAAGATGTAGCGCCCGGACAGGTCGTAGATGAGCGTGCCTTCATTGACGATGGAGCCATAAACCCAGCCGGACGTGCCGCCATTGCCGATCTGAAGCGTGCCGCCGTCGATGGTCGTTCCGCCCATATGCGCCGCCGTGCCGGTCAGGATCAGGGAGCCCGCGCCCTCGACGGTCAGGCTGCCGGAGCCGGCGATCGTGCCGGCGAAGGTGCCGGTGGAGGACTGCGCGAAGACGAGGGCGCCGTTGTTCAGCACGTCGCCCTGAACGCTGGCGCTGGTGCCGACGACCGTGCCGGCATTGATGGCAAGGCCGGCATAGCCGTTCGTGCCGGTGAGGGTGAGGAGACCCGCACCGCTTTTCGTGAGCATGCCGGGCCCGTCGACGGTGCCGGACAGGGTGAGGAACAGGCCGGTGGGCACCTCGAACACGCCGCCCGCCGCGCCGAGCGTGACCTCGCGCGCGGCGGCGAAGCTGTGGAGCACGTTCAGCGTGGCCCCGTTCAGCGACAGCACGCCGCTGGACTGGCCAAGGCTGGCATCCGAAGCCGCCGCCAGCGTTGAACCCGTCACGAAGGTGCCGCCGCTATAGGAACTCACCCCGGTCAGCGCCAGCGTGCCGCCGCCGCCGAGCACAAGCGCACCATCGCCGCTGATCGGACCGGAAAGCGTCAGCGCGATGCCGCTCGCGAGATCGAAAGAGCCGCTGCCCTGAAGCGAAACGGCACGCGCGCTGGCGAAAGAGGCGGTCGGAGTGAAAGTACCGCCGGCGAGCGTGACGCTGCCGGTCGCGGCGCCGAGATTGCCGTCGGAAGCGACCTGCAGGGTGGAGCCGGCGCCGATCACCGTGCCGCCGGCATAGGTGTTGGCACCGGCAAGGGTGAGCGTGCCGGTGCCCATCTGCACCACGCCGCCGCTGCCGGAGATGATACCATTGAAGCTCACCGCGTCGGAGCGGTTGAAGGCGAGGGTGCCATTGTCGGTCACATTGCCGAGGATGGAACCGGAACTGCCGCCGTCGCCCAGCATCAGCGTGCCGGCGGTGACGCGGGTGCCGCCGGTGAAGCTGCTCGCCCCGGTCAGCACCAGCGTCCCGCTGCCGGCCTGTATCAGCGAGCCGGAACCGGAGATGGCGCCGGCAAACCGGATGTCGTCGGAGCGGTCGAAGCGGAGCGTGCCGGCCGTCGACACGTCTCCCGTTATGGAGCCAGACGTGCCGCCGGCGCCGACCTGCAGCGTGCCGCCCTCGATGACGGTGCCGCCGCCATAGCTATTGTCCCCGCCGAGCACCAGCGTGCCGTTGCCGGATTTCCTGAGGCCGCCATCCCCGCTGACACCGCCGGACAGGGTGAAGATTGCCGCGTCGGCCACACCGATCGTGCCGCCGCCGGAGAGCGCCACCGTGCGCGTGCTGGCGAAGCTCTGGTCGACGAAGAGCGTGCCGTCGAGCAGCGTCACCGCGCCCGCCGCCGCGCCGAGGGCGGCGTCCGCCGCGACGCGTATGGCGCTGCCCGAGCCAATGACGGTGCCGCCGGCATAGCTGTTGGTGCCGGTCAGCGTCAGTTCTCCGCCGCCGAGCTGCACGACGCGCCCGCTGCCCGAGATGGCGTGAGCGAAGGTGACGGAATCGGCGCGGGCGAACACCAGCGTGCCATTGTCGACCACGGGACCGGAGACCATGCCCGATGTGCCGCCATTGCCGATCTGCACCGTACCCTGGTCGATCCGCAGACCGCCGAGCGTATGAATGTCTCCCAGCACCACCAGCGTGCCGGTTCCCGCCTGGACCACGGTCCCGCTGCCGGAAACGTTGTTGCTGACGGCGAAGCTGTCGTGCCGGTTGAAGGCGAGCGTGGCGTCGTTGACGATCGGGCCGCCGACCGAGCCCGTCGTGCCGCCATTTCCCAGCTGGAGCACGCCGGAACGGATCGTCGTCACGCCGCCATAGCTGTTGTCGGCTGCGAGGATCAGCGTGCCGTCGCCGGATTTCGTCAGGCCGCCATCACCGCTCACCGGCGTGGTGAGCTCCAGCGTCGTGCCGGTGGCAACGCCGATGGTGCCGCCGCCCGCGAGCATGATCGCGCGCGGGGTGCTGAAGCTCGCCATGGTGGACAGGGTGCCCGCCTCGATCAGCACCGCGCCCGACACCTGCCCGAGATTGGCCTCGGCGCCGACCTGAATCGTGCCGTGCGAGATCAGGGTGCCGCCGGAATAGCTGTTGGCGCCGGACAGGATCAAGGTGCCGGTGCCGATCTGCGCGACCGCCCCCGAGCCGCTGATGCGCCCGGCGAAGGCGAGCGTGTCGGAGCGATAGAACGACAGGGTGCCCTGGTTCACGACATCGCCGACGATGCTGCCGGATGTGCCGCCATTGCCGATGACGAGCCCGCCTTCGGCGATGAGGGTACCGCCGGAATAGTTGTTCGTCCCGGCAAGGACGAGGGCTCCCGCCCCCAGCTTCACCAGCCCGCCCGTGCCGGAGATGGTGCCCGAGAACACCGAACTGCTGGCGTCGTAACCCACCCGCAATGTGTGACCTTGCAGATTTACCGCGCCGCTGCCGGACAGCGAGCCGATGCCTTCATTCGCATCGAGCCGCAGGTTGCCGGCGGCCTCGATCCGCACGGCGGACGCATCGGGAATGGCCGCGCCGCTCTGGGTCTCCAGCGTGCCCTCGGCGATCACCGTCATGCCGCTATAGGTGTTGGCGCCGCTCAGGACGAGCGTGCCGAGGCCCTCCTTGCGGAGCGTTCCGGTGCCGGAGACGATGCCGGAAAGGCCGAGCGTTTCGCCCGATGCCGGCTTGAGGCTGCCGAAGCCATCGAGCACCACGGCGCTGCCGAGGGTAAAGGAGCCGGTGGTTTCAAGGCCGCCGCCGGAAAGCGTCAACACGTTGCCGGCATCGCCCAGGGCGGCGGCGTTCGCGACGCTGAGAAAGCCGCCCGAGACTTTCGTTCCCCCGACATAGCTGTTGATGCCGCTGAGGACGAGCGTGCCGGTGCCGATCTTCTCGAGCCCGCCCGTGCCGCCGATCGGCGCGCTGATCGTCGCGGTGACGTCGTGCCCTTCCACCCACAGCACGCCGCCGCCGCTGACGTGCAGGCGCGAATCCGGGTCGCCGGCGTCGGCTTCCAGATGGAAGCCGTCGGTGACGAACTCCAATTTCTGGAATGTCTGTTCGCCGCTGACGGTGATCGTGCCGGCGGTTCCCGTGAAGATGCCGACCTGCCCGCCCCAGGGGATCGTGCTGCCGGTGGAGGCGAGATACCAGTTATCTCCGGTCGACGACCAGGTTCCCGATCCGCCGAAGCTCGTCCCGTTATCTGTGGTCCAGAGCTGGATCGGGCTGGAATCGCGCAGCAGCAGGTTCACCTGTCCCGGATTGCCGCTGTCGATGGAGCCGATATAGGAGGCCGAATCGACGAGGCCGGAGAGATCCACCGTCGCGAAGCTGCCGCTGCTGGTGCCGGTATAGGTGAAGACGCGGTAGAGGCCGGCGCCGTGTATCGCCTCTCCCGACACACTGAGTGTGCCGCCGAGAGCGAGATTGCCCTGCGCTTCGGCCACACCGGTGTTGCCGGCGTCGCCCAGCGTCAGTGCCACATCGGCGGCGCCGGCGATGGAGAGGGCGCCGGTGGCCAGGGCGCTGTGCGTGGGGTTCGGCTGATCGGTGACGCCGCCCGCCAGCGTTCCGCCGGCGAGAACGGACACCGTGCCGGAAATGGCGCCGAAGCCCTCCAGCGTGCCGCCATTCTCGATGCTGACGGAGCCGGTCGCCAGCGAGGCGCCATAAAGCGCGAGCGTGCCGCCGCTCACCGCCGTGGCGCCTGTATAGGTGCTCGCCCCCGACAGCGCGAGTGTGCCGGCTCCGGCCTTTGCCAGGCTGCCGCTGCCGCCGATCGCCCCGGCCAGCGTCAGAGTGTTGCCAACCCCGACGTCGAAAGTGCCGCCCGCCGCGCCCAGCGTGATGCTGCGCTCGGAGGAGAAACTCGCGGTTGCGGCGAGCGTTCCGCCATTCAGCGTCACTCCGCCTATTGCCGCACCGAGATTGGCATCGGAGCCGACGGCCAGCGTGCCGGCCGAGACGAGCGTGCCGCCGGAATAGCGGTTGGTTCCGGTCAGGGCGAGCACACCGCTGCCCGACTTGGTCAACTGGGCCGGTGCGGTCTCGGAGATGGTGCCGCTCAGCGTCAGCGTGGCGCCCGCCGCAACGTCCACGCCGCCCGGTCCCCGGAGCAGCACGGCGCGTGCGCTGGTGAAGGAGGCGGTGGCGGCGAGGGTGCCGTTGGCGAGGGTGACCGCTCCTGCCGGTGTGCCGAGATTGCCGTCGCTGCCGACCGCGAGGGTCGAGCCATTGGCGACCAACGTGCCGCCGGCATAGGTGTTGGCGCCGGATAGCGTGACCATACCGCCGCCCGTGAGCGCAACCCCTCCCGTGCCCGAGACGAGACCGGCAAAGCTCTGCGTCTGGCTGGAGTTGAAGGCGAGCGTGCCATTGTTAACCACGGGCCCCACAAGCGAGCCGGCGGTCGTGCCGCTGCCCAGATTGAGCGTGCCGGAGGCGATGGTGGTGCCGCCGGTGTAGGAATTGGCCGCCGTCAGGGTGACCGGAGCGTTGAAGGCGTTGACCGTGACGCTGCCGGTGCCGGAGATGGCGCCGGCGAGCACCAGTTCCTGTGCGGGAGTCAGCACGAGGGCGCCATTGTCGATGATCGCGCCCTGGAAACTCGTCGCCGTGGTGCCGTCGCCGATCTGCGCCACGCCGCCAGAGATCGTCAGGCTGGCGAGATCGTAGCTTCCGGTGAAGATCGCCGTGCCGCCGCCTTGCTTGACCAGGCTGCCGCCGCTGGCCGAGCCGGAGAAGTTCGTGCTCGCGCCGTTGCCGCCCAGCGTTAGCGTGTTGCCGCCGAGGGTGAGCGTTCCGGTGCCGGCGAGGGAGCCGACGACCTCGCTTGCCATCAGCACCAGTTGCGCGCCGCCGCTCATGGTGACGGCACTGGAATCGGCGATGGCGGCGCCGCCGGCGAGCGCCAGCGTTCCGCCGATGATGCTGGTCTGCCCGGTATAGGTATTGGTGCCGGCGAGCGTCAGGGCGCCCGAGCCGGCCTTCACCAGGCTGCCGCCGGCGCCGTTAATCCCGCCCGAGAAGGTAGAGGGGCCGCCGTCCATGTCGACGGTGAGCTGCGCGCTGCCGAGTTGGAGGCTGCCGTCGCCGGTAAGGCCGGCAATGGCCTGGCTTGAATTCAGCTGGAGTTCCGACGAGGCGCCGCCGGAAAAGCCGACGACCGTGCTCGAACCAAGCACCGTCCCGGCATTGAGGACGACGGTTCCACCTGTGATGGTCAGTGCGCCGAAGTCGGCATCGACATCCGACAAGGTGAAGACGCCGAGCCCGGTTTTGGTGAGGCCGCCCGTCCCGGAGAAACTGCCGGCGAAGGTGGTGGAGGTGTTGTCGGCGCCGACCGTCAGCGCGTTGGCGCCGAGCGCGACGGCGCCGGTGCCGGCGAGGCTTCCGGCGGCAACGGAGGCTTGCAGAGTGAGCGTTCCGCCGGCCTGTAGGGTGATGGCCGCGTTGCCTCCCAGAGCCGTGGCGGAGCCGGCGATCAGCGTACCCGCCGCGATGGTGACGGGGCCGGTGAAGCTGTTGTTGCCCTCAAGCACGAGCGAGCCCGGACCGGCCAGGGTGAAGCCGCCGCTGCTGCCGAGATCGCCAACATTTCCGGCGAGAGTTCCGGAGGAGCCGGACGCGACCGTGACCGTCACCGCTCCCGTGAGCCCAACCGGACTGCCGATGCTGATGCCCGTACTGGCAAAATCGAGCGTCGTGCCGTTGCTCAAGGCCAGCAGGCCCGATCCGAGCGGGCTGGGGGAGGCGAGGGAGAGCGTTCCCTGCGCGACGGTCGTCGTCCCGCCGAAGCTGTTGTTTCCGGCAAGGACGAGCGTCCCTCCGCCGGTCACGATCAGGTTTCCGGGGTTCACGATGCTGCCCGAGAGGGTGAGCACGGTCCCGCTGGCGACGTTGAACGTGGCGCCTGGGCCGGTTCCCCCGTTCAGTCCGATTGTCTGATCGAGCATCAGGCTCGCCGTGGTCTGCAGTTCGCCCGAGTTGAGAACGGTGAGTTGGCTGCCTGCACCTCCGAGCGATCCAGCCTGCGCGATGGACAGGGTGCCGGGCCCTATGCCCCAGCTCAGCGCGTCGTAGGATTCATTGACCAGCGTCCAGGAGCCGTTGTCGGTGACGACGTAATAGGCGAAGCCGCTGAACTCGGAACCGATCTGGCTGACGTCGAAGGTGGCGCCTGTGTAGCCGCCGAGCGCGAGCGCGTTTCCCCAGCCCGAGGCGACGACGCCGCCATTCGTGGTCGAGGTCGGTGCGAGGACGAGGCTGTTGCCGTTACCGGTGATGGAGATGGCGGCCGACTGGTTGGAGGGGTTGGCACCCTGCAGTCCGCCCGTCGCTCCGCCGGCGAGGGTGAGGACGTTGTTGTCGCCGGAGATCAGGATGCCGTAGCCGCCGACCCCGCCCGTTCCCGGTCCCGACAGGGAGGTGCCGCCATCGCCGCCGGTCATCACAGCCCCCGCAGCGATGAGTACACTGGCCTCGCTTCCCGCGAGTTCGAGGCCGTTGCCGCCAAGGCCACCGACCGTCGGCAGGAGGCCGTTGCCGCCCATGCCGCCGTCGCCGCCGCTGACGTTCGCCTGAATGTTCACCTGCCCGGCCACGCCCAACAGATAGACGCCGGTTCCGCCGGTTCCGCCATTGCCGGCGCCGCCCCGAAGAATTTCCGGAAAATCGCCGCCATTCCAGGTGAACGACGCGCCGCTGCCGCCATTGCCGCCATCGCCGCCCCTTATGACGAATTGAACGACGATCGGCGTTGGATTCGACTGTGCCTCGATGACGGCGCCATAGCCGCCGGCGCCGGCACCGCCGCCGCCACCGGCGACCGCTTCAAGATCGGTGTTGAACTCGCCGCCCTCGCCGCCGTCACCGCCGAAGCCGCCGACGGCGGCAAAGCCTGGCGCCCCCGTACCGAAATAGGCGTGCGCGCCGCCGCCGCCACCGCCACCAGCGCCGCCGAGATGGCCATCTCCGCCGTCCTGACCGGGAAGACCGACGAAGAAGCCGCCGGCACCACCGTCACCATTATAGGTGAACCACTGCGGCGAGTTACCGGCGGTGCCGGAGCCCCCTGTCGTTCCCGCGCCGCCGCCGCCACCGCCGCCGCCGGGGGGCACGACGACATAGGGCGTTCCATTGCCGCCGGGGCCGATCGGGTTCGTGACGCCGTCAAAGGATTGGCCGAAGCCCGGCGAGGCGGCGAAAATCGCCGCGGAGGCGAGCAGGGCAGCCCGGAACGAGGCGAGCGAACGCGAAGAACGCAAGAGCCGGCTAGGCATGGAGGCTCATGCCCCGCCTCAGGCCTCGTGCGTTCCTGCGCAGTGCCGCGCGTGCAGAAATCAGGGGAGTTTCTGCGACCTCCGCCGCTCCGGCAACGCTGATGGCCCCGTCGTCAAGCATCCGCGCCCCCGCAGGTGTTTCCGCGATCATACATGCTCGGAAACGCCGCGAAATAGCATTAATTTACCGCTGGATGGGCGGATCTCCGGCGCCGCGCTGGCGCGGATCCGGCCGGTCCAATGCTTCCGGGATAGGGCTTCTCGATCTTCGCGGAGGAGGGCGCCAGGTGTTTAGTCCCGGCATGCTGATCGGGGAACGCTCGGCTATGAGGGGCGCAGAATCGTGTCGTTGCCTCTGCTCGGGACTGCAAGGCCGCCCGGCTGCGCGAGCAGCATTGCCAGTCGTGAAGGACACGCTGGATTACAGGCTGCCGACTCAACTACATGCCCACGCTATTCCGTTTGGCGTCCAAAGAATGTTTCAATTCAATAACATATGCTGCTAGTAAATGTTGGTGTGCGAACATCAGCTGTGCTCCCGGCAGGCGCGCTCCCGCGGATTCCAGATGAGGCTTGATGACGCGTGGCCATGGACGCTGACAGCGGCATTCGTGCCGTCTTCGAGGATGAACGGCCGCTCGCCAGCCAGCGACTGGACCTCCCCGGAGCAGGGGCCGATTCGCTGACGCCGCCGCCGCCGCTGGTGGAAAACGGCTTCCTGTTGTCCACGCTTGACTGGATCGAGAGCGATACCTCCGCTCCCCGCACCGTGGAGGCGGCCGCCGCGCGGGTGGGCATGAGCCCGTTCCATTTTCATCGCCGGTTCGCCGAACTCATGGGCGAGACCTTCGGCGCCTATGTCCGGCGCACCCGGCTCGCCCATGCCGCGGCGCTGATCTGCCGGTCGTCCACCTCCATCATCGAAGCCTCCCTGAGGAGCGGCTACGGTAGCCAGGCCGCCTTCACGCGCGCTTTCACGCGACAGTTCGCCATGGCGCCAAACCGTCTGCGGGCCATGGCGCAGGCGCGGGCGCCGCAACCGCGACGGCTGCATGTCGACCTTGTCGAGCCGGCAACACCGGTACGACAGGTCGCCATGCCGCTGATCGGCATGCGCTTCCATGGCCCATTGGCACAGGTGCCTGCCCATTGGCACAGCTTCGCCAGCGCCTTGCAGGCAGCCGGCCTGCCGCTGGAGCAGATGACCGCCGTGGGCATCCTCTATGACGATCCCGGCTTCACCGCTCCCGACCGGATCCGCTACGACTGCACGGTGGTGGACACATATTCCACCTTTCCCAATCTCCGGGCCCCGCTGCGGCGCCTGTCCCTGCGCGAGTCCGCTTTCATCCGGCTCGATGTGGACGGGCCTTACCAGCTTATTCCGGAAGCGGTCTTCGGGCTGTGTGCGGTGTGGCTGCCCCGCAACCGCAGGGCGCTCGGCGAGGCCCCGGCTTATGAGATGTACCGTGCCCCGCCCTGGCTCGCGCGGGGCTGCTTCAGCGTCAGCCTGCTGGTGCCGTGCACGCCTTGAATGCACTGTTGTCACTGTGCATCAACCGCTGATCATCGCAGGCCAATAGCAAGGACGGTCAAACGCGCGACCCTTCAAGCTGTTACGGCGGAAACCCGGCGCCGGATGGCGTAGCGACGCTTAGGGACAGGTCTCGATGCGCAGAATTGAAATGGCATGCCGTGGACAGGCCGCCTCATGTCGCGGGCGAGTGGCCTTGGCTACGTCCGCCTCCCTCGCGGCGTTGAGCCTGGGTCACGGCGCCGTGCCCGCCGGCGCGCAGGACCTGACGGTCACCGGCACGGTGAGCTTCTCGCACGGCACCAGCGTGTCCTACGACAACACCTATGTCGGAGCGGGCGGCCCCGGCGGGACGCTCATCGTGACCGACCCGGCAACGACGCTGTCGAACGGCGGCGCCGTGGTGGTCGGCGCCAGCGACACGGGTGAACTGGAGGTGCTGGCCGGCGCCTCCGTATCCGGCGCCAGCGGCACGGTGGGGCAGTCTGCGGCGGGTGGGGCGACCATCTCCGGCGCCGGGTCCGCCTGGCGCAGTTCCGGCAACCTCTCCATCGGCTTCGATGCGAATGGCACGATTCTCGTCGAGCGGGGTGGGCTCCTGACCTCGGGCGGCGCCGATTTCGGCGTGGCGGGCTCCAGCATCATCGGTTCGGTCGAGGTGACGGGAGCCGGCTCGGCATGGATCAATGCCGGCGGCATGACCGTGGGCGGCTTCGGCAGCGGGCGATTGACCATCACGGACGCAGGCGTGGTCACGTCAGGCGACACGGTGGTGGCGGGACTGCTGTCGCCCGGTGGCGAGGTCGTGGTCAGCGGTTCCGGTTCGGCGTTCCGGGTGGAGGGCTCGCTCGCCGTCGGCACCAACGGCACGATTTCCGTGCTCGACGGAGCGGTGATGACGTCCGGGCATGGCAATATCGGCGACGGCGTCAGCGCGGCCACCGGCAATGTCACCGTCGACGGTGCAGGTTCGCGATGGGATGCTGCCGGCGCGATCACCGTCGGCGCCCTGGGGAGTGGATCGCTGGTGGTCGCCGATGGCGCGGTGGTGACGTCCACGTCCGGGCTGATCGGCAATGCGAACAGCACCGGGCAGGCGGCCGTGCTGGGCGCGGGTGCGCAATGGACGATCGCCGGAGACCTCACCGTTGCGACGGGCGGTGGCAGTGGCATTCTCGTCGTCGCGGACGGTGCCCATATCTCCAACGCCAATGCGGTGGTGGGCGATGAATTCTCGCCCGGCCTGGTGGCGGTGGGCGGAGCTGGCGCGCGTTGGGACAGTCGTGGCGACGTCCGCGTCCAGAGCGACGGCGTCGTGTTCATCTATGATGGCGGGGCTGCGACGAGTGCGAACCTCCTGATCGGCGTCGGCCTCGACAATCCCGCGCAGGTCGCCGTGGCGGGCGCCGGATCGAGCTGGGTCGCCTCACAGTCGGTTGTGGTGGGCTATGGCGGCAACGGCACGCTGGCTGTCGCCGATGGCGGCACGCTGCGCTCAGGGGATGGCGTCATCGGCTACCTCTTCGGCACCATCGGCGTGGTCGATGTGGCCGGCTCGGGCTCGAGCTGGAGCAATGAGGGAGTGCTCTATGTCGGGGCAGGGGGCGTTGGCGGGCTGAGCGTCCGCGATGGTGCGACGGTCAGCACCAATTTTGCCGTGACCGGCTACGAGCCCGGAGGCCATGGCGAGATCCTCATCGGCTCCGGAGCCTCGCTGGTGGTGGCGAACGAGTTTTTCGTCGGCTTCGGCGGCAGCGGCGAGGTGCGGGTGGGTGCGGCGGGCACGCTCGCCACAGGTGCGGCGGCGCTCGGCGCCGGGCCGGGCTCGCGGGGGTTCGTCAGCGTCGACGGCGCCGGCGCGAGCTGGACCGTGAATGGCGAGCTGTCGGTCGCCAGCGAGGGTGGGCAGGGCACCCTGCACGTGGAGAATGGCGGGCAGGTCGCCGCCTCCCTGGTCAACGCACTGGGCGGCGAGTCCGAGATCGCCGTGAGCGGCAGCGGGTCGCGCCTCGATGCCGGCAGCGCGCTTCTGCTGGGTGGGGTCACTCCCAGCCGGTTGATGCTGTCCGATGGCGGCACTCTCGCCGCCGATCAGGTCTCGGTCGGTGTCGTCGATGACGAGGGCAATGCCGGCCTTTCCGCCGATATCATCATCGGCGGCGCGGCGGGCAGTGCGGCGGCAGGGCCGGGCATGCTGGAGACCAGGGCGCTGACCGTACAGTCGGGCGCGAGTGCGCATCTGGTGCTGAACCACACGGCGAGCGACTACCTGTTCGCCGCCGACCTCTCCGGCGCGCTGACGGTGGATGCCTATGCCGGCACCACCCGGCTCGCCGGCTTCAACAGCTATTCCGGCGGGACTTACATCCATGGCGGCACGCTGATCGGTTCCGCCACCAGCTTCGGCAGCGGATCGATCCTCAATCAGGGCGTGCTGGTGATCGACCAGACGGAATCCGGCACGCTGGCCAACGACCTCAGCGGGAGCGGGGCGCTGGTCAAGACCGGCACCGGCACGCTGGTTTACGTGGGCGACGGCACGGCCTTCACCGGCACTACGAATGTCGCCGCGGGCACGCTCTCGCTGGCGGGAACGCTGGGCGGGGCCGTGCGCGTCGCGGATGGCGCCACGCTCGCCGGCAATGGTGGTGTGGGGGCGCTGGCGCTGGCGTCCGGCGCCACGGTCGCGCCGGGTAATTCCGTGGGCACGGTGACGGTCGCGGGCGATTTCACTCAGGCGGCGGACGCCCTCTACGCGGTCGAAGTAGCCGGCGCCGCCGCCGACCTCATCGCCGTCGGCGGTACTGCCACCCTGGCCGAGGGCGCGCAGATCAGCATCACCGGCCTCGGCGGTGTCACGCCTCTGGGCACCCGTTTCAGCGTGCTCACCGCCGCTGGCGGGATAACCGGGAGCTATACGCTGGTGGGCGACAACTCCATCTCCGCTTTCTACGCTGTGGAAGCGGTCATGGACGGAACGGGTGTCTATCTCGACGTGATGCAGGATCGGGCCTTCGCTGCCGCCGCCGTCACGCCGAACCAGCTGGCGACCGCGGTGGCGCTCGACGACTTGCCGGCCGGCAGCTTCCTGCATGACGCCGTTGGCTCGCAGATGTCCGATGCGGCCGCGCGTCTCGCCTTCACGCAATTGTCGGGCGACCTCTACCCGAGCCTGCAAAGCGCCGCGCTGGAGGACAGTCGCTTCGTGCGCGATGCCGCTATAGGTCGCCTGCGGCAGGCGTCTGGAGACGCTGTCGCGCCGACGGGTGCGGTCATGACGCTCCCGTCCGTCGAGCAGGACATGGCTGTCTGGGGGCAGGCTTACGGGTCATGGGGAACGTTCGACGGCACGGCGAACGCCGCCGGCTTCGACCGTACGATCGGCGGCTTCCTGGTCGGCGCCGACCGCGCGGTGGGCGAGGCGTTCCGCGTCGGTGGTTTCGCCGGCTTCGGGCAGAGCAGCTATGATCTTGCCTCGGGCGGCGCCTCGGCCGACAGCGACGACGTGCATGCGGGTATCTATGGCGGTGGCCAGTTCGGCGCGCTTGGGGTGCGCCTCGGCGCGGCCTATACCCACCAGGATTTCGACACGACCCGTACGGTGGCCTTCCCCGGATTCTCCGACCGCCTGAGCGGCGACTATGACGGCGACACGGCACAGCTGTTCGCCGATGTGGGATGGCGCATAGCGTTCGGCCCCGCGATGCTGGAGCCATTTGCCGGGCTGGCCTATGTCAACGCTTCCAGCGGCGGCTTTACGGAAGCCGGGGGAGAGGCCGCATTGTCGGCCAAGGGGAGCGATGCCGGGGTGACCTTCACCACCCTCGGCCTGCGCACCTCGATCGACCTCGCCCTCGGCTCGCTGCGCGGCCAGATCACCGGCATGGCCGGCTGGCGCCATGCGTTCGGCGACACTGATCCGACCTCGACCCTCAGCTTTGCCGGAGGCACGCCGTTCTCGATCGCCGGTGTGCCACTGGCCGAGGACACGCTGGTGCTCGAGGGTGGCCTGTCGCTGCCGCTCTCCTCGGCCGCGCATCTGGCCGTGTCCTATTCCGGGGCCTTTGGGGGAGGCATGTCCGACAATGGCCTCAATGTCGGGCTGAGCTGGCGCTTCTGATGCCGAAGCGGCTCCGGCCGCAACGGCCGGCTACCGATGTTCCGGAACGGCGTCGTCAGAGGCCCAGCCGGTCGAGGATGCGCCCGCGCAGAACCTCCGCCCGCACCCCCAGCGGCCAGAAGGCGTGGAAGGCGATGGACTTCGGCGCGACGACCGGCAGGTCCAGCTCGAATGCGGCTCCATGCAGCAGTCGCCCGGCGAGTTGTTCGGCAATGGCGGTGCCCAGAGCCACGCCGCGCCCGTTGCAGCCGAGATAGATCAGCGCATCCGGCGAGGGTTCGTGGATATGCGGCCAATGATCTTTGGTGATGGCAAGCTGGCTGTTCCAGCCATGGGTCCAGCGCACGCCCTTGAGCTGCGGCCAGAGCTGGACCGCATAGTCGGTGAGATAGGAAATGGCATCCGGCGATGAAATGGCCCGCATCGGCCCGCGCCCGCCCATCAGCAGCCGCCCGCGCGCGTCGATGCGGTAATAGACCGTGATGCGCCCGCTCTCATAGACCGAGGGTCTTCCCGTCATGAAGCTGGCGCGGATGTCCTCGCGCAGCGGCTCGGTCGCTGCGATGGCGCTGTAAACGGGCACAAGGGTCTGACGCAGGCCACTCCACAGGTCATCGGTGAAGCCGTTGGTGGCAATCAGGATTTTTTCCGCCTTGAGCGTGCCGGCGGGCGTCGTGATCGACCAGCCTCCGGCCATGGGCGACAGTTCCAGGGCACGGGTGCCGCCATGGATGCGCGCGCCGGCGGCGATCGCGGCACGGGCGAGGCCGCGCGAATAGGCGAGAGGATTGAGATTGCCGCCGCTGGCATCGAGCATCGCGCCGTAATAGGCGTCAGTGCCGGTGGCGGCTCGGGTCGCTTCCTTGTCGAGCCAGGTGACCGGCAGGCCGCGGGCGATGCACTGGCGGGCGGTGGTCTCGACGGCACCGCGTGCCTTGGCGCTGCGGGCGGCGCGCAGCGTGCCGCCGCGATGGGCATCGCAGGCGATGCCCAGCCGTTCGATCAGCGCGAAAGTGCGGTTGGGGGTATCCCAGGCGAAGGCGACCATGCGCCGGCCGAGATCTGGACCCCAGGTCTCCTCGACCGTGTCGGGATCGAATTTGAGGCCGGGATTGAGTTGGCCGCCATTATTGCCGGAGGCGCCCCAGCCCGGTTCGTTCGCCTCCAGCACCACGACGTCGGTTCCAGCCTGGGCCAGGTGCAGCGCGGTGGTGAGGCCGACAATGCCGCCGCCGATGATGGCCACCGAGGTGCGCTGAGAGCCGTCGAGCTGGGACGTCGCGGGAGCGGGCGGAGCGTCGAGCCGGTAGACGTTCGGGGGCAGGGGACTGACGAGGGTCATGGAGGGGAGCCGTTCCGCGAGGCGTTGGTCGCTCACGTCTTTCGTGGTGGGTGAGGCTTCTGGCCAGGCGGCACGACCGGCAGTCAGGTGGCGGGCAGGAACAGCTTGCCCGGATTCATCATGTCCGTCGGATCCAGCATCGTCTTGATCTGCCGCATCAAGGCGAGTTCCGCCGGGTTCTTGGTGCGAGCCAGGCGCTTGCGGTAGGTGGTGCCCACGCCGTGCTCGGCGGTGATGGAGCCGCCGAGGTCCATCGCCACGTCGTCGATGATGATGTCGATGATGTCGGAAGCCGCCTCGAATTCGTCAGGCGTGGCGAAGCGTTCGTGCGGGAACAGCACCACGACGTGGATGTTGCCATCACCGATATGGCCAACCATCATCACATTGGCATCGGGATAAGCCGCCAGCACGCCGTCCTCGACCCGCTTGACGAAAGCGGGCTGCTCGCCGACCGGGACCGAGGTGTCGTGCGACATGGTCTTGCCGGCGAGCTTGAATTCGCCGGTCACGCCATGGCGCAGCTTCCAGATGGCTTCTTCCTGCGCGAGGCTGGAGGCGATGATGGCATCCGAGATCAGCCCGGCCTCGAAGGCCTCCGCCAGCAAGGCTTCCATCGTGTCGGCGAGCGGTGCGTCGGGCTGGGAATCCCCGGCCTCCAGCAGCAGGTACCACGGCGCCTTCTGTGCGAAGGGCATCGCCGTGCCGGGCACGTAGCGCAGCACGAAGTCCATATAGGACGCGCCGATGATCTCGAAGCTGGAGATGTTCTCGCCGAACACCTTGCGGGCGCGGGCGAACATGGCCAGCGCATCCTCGACGCTGGCAAGCTGCATCATGGCGACGCAGCGCGAGCGGATGCCGGGGAACAGCTTCAGCGCCGCGCCGGTGACGATGCCGAGTGTGCCCTCGGCGCCGATGAAGAGCTGCTTGAGGTCGTAGCCGGCATTGTCCTTGCGCAGGCGCCGCAGGCTGTCGAGCACCGTGCCGTCGGCCAGCACGGTCTCCAGGCCGAGCACCAGCTGGCGGGTATTGCCATAGCGCAGCACCGAGATGCCGCCGGCATTGGTGGAGATGTTGCCGCCGATCTGGCAGCTGCCCTCGGCGCCGAGGCTGAGCGGGAAGAGCAGCCCCTCCTTCGCCGCCGCGGCCTGGATGTCGGCGAGGATGCAGCCGGCATCCACCACCATCGTCTCCTCGGCGGGGGAGACCGCGCGGATCCGGTTCATGCGGTCGAGGCGGATGACGATCGCCGGGCGGGGCTCCAGCGGGGTGGCGCCGCCGCAGAGACCCGTATTGCCGCCCTGCGGCACCACCACGACCCCTGCCTGCGCGCAGGCCCTCACCACTCGCGACACCTCCTCGGTCGAGGCCGGACGCACCACGGCCAGCGCCTTGCCGTGATAGCGGCCACGATGATCGGTGAGGAACAGCGCGGTATCGACGGCGTCGGTGAGCACATAGCGCTCGCCGAGGATCGCTGTCAGTTCGGTGAGGAAGGCGGCATGGGACATGGCGGAGAACCGGAGGATCGGGCAGGCGGGGGGAGGGGCACTGGAAACGCCCCGCCCCGATGACCGGGGCGGGGCGCGTTCAACGGCGGATCAGGTGAGCATCCACTCGGCGTAGCGCTTCTGCACCGTCGTGTAGTTCTCGCCCCACCACTTGGAATTGACGATGACGTTCTTGCCGTTGTTGAGGTCGGGCAGGAACTCCCTGGCCGGCGAGTTCTTCACCTCGTCCATCGCCGCGATGCTGTTCGGCAGGTAATAGCCGCGCACCGCCCAGGCGACCTGCCGGTCGGGCTTCAGGCAGAAATTGATGAAGCGCATCGCCGCTTCCTTGTTCTTCGTGCCCTTGGGGACGGCGAAATAGTCGAGCGAGTTCACCGTCTGCTCGAAGGAGAAAGCCAGCGGCGCACCGGCCTTCTGGGCCGATTTCACGCGGTTGAAGTAGCTGTAGGAGAAGTCGCCCTCATTCTGCACCACGGCGTTCACCTGGTCGGGCGTGGTGGCCGCCCATTTGGAGACGTGCGGCTTCATGCGGTCGAGCGCGCGGAAGGCCCGGTCGACGTCGAGCGGATAAAGGTCCTTCGGGGCGACGCCGTCGGCCACCAGCGCGACTTCCAGCGTCTCGGAGGCGAGCGAGCGCATGACGCGGCGGCCGGGGAACTTCTCGAAATCATAGAAGCCGGCGAAGTCGGTCGGGTGCTTGCCGTCGGGGGTGCGCTTGTCGTCCCAGAGGATGCCGCCGCTGTAGAGATACATCGGCATGTAGTCGGGCTCGGGCGGGGAGACCAGCGGGCCGGGCTTGATGATCGACATGTCCAGCTCTTCCCAGAGCTTGTCGCGCGCGCCGGACGTGGCGAAGGCGGCGGGGGCGTCGATCACGTCCCACTGGACGTTGTTGCCCTGGACCTGCGCCTTCACCTTCGCCATGTCGCCATTGTCGACCAGCACGACCTTGATGCCGGTCTCGGCGGTGAAGGGGTCGGCGAAAACCTCGCGTACGGACTTGTTGTAGTCGCCGCCCCAGGAGGTGACGGTCAGCGTGGTGTCGGCAGCCGCCGCGCGGCCGGTGAACACGGCGGGCGCCGCCATGAGGCCGAGCAGGCCGGCGCCGCCGCGCAGCAGGCCGCGCCGGGAGGTGGTGAGCAGGGTCTTGGACATAGGCACTTCCCCTCTTTTTATCGTGATGACGGGCGTCGGTCAGCCGGCCGGCGCCGGTGGAAGCAGGCGGGCATGGGCGGGCAGCCACGCGGCGTGGATTTCGTCGCCGCGGTGCGCGCCGGTGCGTCCGGGCTGGTTCAGCTCCTGGACGATGAGGGTGGTGCCGTCGGTGCAGCGCAGGAAATGGCGCACGACGCCGCCGAGCAGGATGGAATCCTCCAGCCGGCCCGCAATGCTTGTCGCGTTGCCGGACGCGGTGAGCGCCATGTTCTCCGGACGCACCAGCAGCACGGCGCGATCGCCCGCCTTCATCGCGGTGGCGGGTGCCGGGGCCGGAAAGCGGCCGAGCGCAGTGTTCAGCGCATAGGCGCCGTCGGCGTCGATCTCGATGGTACCGGGAATGAGGTTCGACGAGCCGATGAACTCGGCCGAGAACACCGTCTCGGGCTTGAAATAGAGCGCATCCGGGGCGCCCTGCTGCTCGATGCGCCCGCCATTCATCAGCACGATGCGGTCGGACATGGTCAGCGCCTCGTCCTGATCGTGCGTCACATAGAGCATGGTGATGCCGAGCTCGGCATGCAGGCGCTTGATTTCCAGCTGCATCTGTTCGCGCAGCTTCTTGTCGAGGGCGCCCAGCGGTTCGTCCATGAGGATGAGCGCGGGGTTGTAGACGATGCAGCGGGCGAGCGAGATGCGCTGCTGCTGGCCGCCGGAAAGCTCGCGCGGCCGGCGGTCGGCGACATGGCCGAGCTGGATGAGGTCCAGCGCCTGCTGGACCTTGAGCCTGATCTCCGCCTTGGGCAGCCGGCGCACCTGCAGCGGGAAGGCGATGTTCTCGAACACGGTCATGTGCGGCATGAGCGCGTAGTTCTGGAACACCATGCCGAGGCCGCGCTGGTTGGTCGGCAGCGTGGTGGCGTCGCGACCGTCGATGACGATGCGGCCCGAGCTGGGCTTGGTCATACCGGCGATGAGGTTGAGCAGGGTCGACTTTCCAGAGCCCGAAGGGCCCAGCAGGGTGACGAACTCGCCCTTGGCGACGGACAGGTCGGTGCGTTGCAGGGCGTGGACATCGCCATAGCTCTTGGCGACGCCCTGAAGCTCGATCATGGCGGGGACGGGCGTGGCGGTCATGCGGAGGCCTCGGTCTTGCTCTGCATCGCGATGATCCCGAGGGCGATCAGCAGCGAGAGCACGGTAAGCAGCGTGGAAACCGCCGCGAGCACCGGCGTCAGTTCCCATCGGATGGAGGAGTACATCTTGACCGGCAGCGTCATGCTGTCCGTGCCGGTGAGGAAATAGGCCACGACCACTTCGTCGAGCGACATCAGGAAGGCGAACAGCGCGCCCACGGCGATCGACGCCTTGAGCTGCGGCAGCACCACCTTGAAGAAGATCGTGGGACGCGAGGCACCCATGATGGAGGCGACCGTTTCCAGCGCCACATCGGAATGGTGCAGGCCGGACATCACCGACACCATGATGTAGGGCGTCGTCAGCATGATGTGCGCGAGGACGATGCCCGCAGTGGTGTCCAGCAGGCCCCAGTTCGAGAACTGGAGATAAAGGCCGAGGCCGAGCACGATGACCGGCACCAGCATGGGCATCATGAAAAGCCCTTGCAACCCCCCGCGCCCCGGCAGCCGCGAGCGCGCCAGCGCATAGGCGGCCGGCACGGCGAGGACGAGCGCGGCGACCGTCGTGATGCTGGCGACCAGCAGGCTCTGCACGGTGGAGCCCCACCATGCCGGATCGGTGAAGAACTGGCGGTAGAGTTCCAGCGTGAACTGGCGCGGCGGGAACTCGATCTGTCCGGGATTGCCGAAGGAGATCGGGATCACGATCAGGCTCGGCAGCAGCAGGAACAGATAGCAGGTCCAGGCCGCGGACGAGACGAGGCCGCGCGCGAGGCGGCTTGAACCGAACAGCTCGTTCATGCGCCCGCTCCCGCAAGGCCGCGCGCGCCGCGCACCTGCCCGAGCAGGGCGACGAGCACGCCCGACAGCAGCAGCAGCACCACGGCGGTCGCCGAGGCGGCGGTCCAGTCCAGCGTCTGCCTCGTGTAGAAGTCGACGAGATTGGCGACCATCATGTCCTGCCGCCCACCGAGGAGGGCGGGGGTGATGTACATGCCGATCGACAGGGTGATGTTGATCAGCACCCCGGCGATCACGCCCGGCATGGAAAGCGGCAGGGTGATCTTCCGGAAGATCCGCAGCGGCCCGGCGCCCATGGTTTCGGCGGCGAGGATGAGGCGGCGGTCGAGCGAGAGCAGGCTGCCGAGGATCGAGAGGATCATGAAGGGCAGCAGGAAGTTGATCATGCCGAGAATGACGCCGACCCGGTTGAACATCATCGGCAGGTTGAGCGTGCCGCCGCTCAGCAGGCCGAGGAGCTGGTTGATCAGGCCCTGATTGCCGAACACCGCCACCAGCGCGAAGCTCTTGACCAGAATGCTGGTCCAGAACGGCAGCATGACCATGATGAGATAGGCGGTGCGCCGGCGCGGCGTCTGTGCGGCAAGGTGGAGGGCGACGGGATAGCCGAAGGCGAGGCTCACCAGCGTGCCGCCGAGGGCGATCTCGAAGCTGTTGCGCAGCACTTTGAGGAACAGCGTGCTGGTGGCGAGATCGGCGTAGGCGGCCAACGAGAACTGCCCGTCATAGACACTGGTCCAGACTGTCAGGCCAAGCGGATAGAGCAGGATCAGCAGCATCACCGCCGTCAGCGGAGCCAGCAGGAGGAGGGCCGTCCCTGAGCTGAGGTCCGATGCGGAGGATGAGTTGGCCAAGGCTGGCGTGTCCTTCGGTTTCCGGGCGGGGCCGGGCAACACGGTGCCCCTGGCGGCTCGGCTTCGCCCCGTGGGGCACGAAGGGACTATGACAGCCGACTTTTAGTTCTGCAATGTTGAATTTCAAAATTCTGAAAACTAAAACCGCTAAATATCCGCGTTCACCCAGAACACCGATGCGGGGCGCGAGCCGGGATTCGCGAAATGGTGCGGCTTGTCGCTGGAGAAGGCGAAGCAGTCGCCCTCGTTGAGGCTGAACGTCTCGCCGTCGATCTGCAATTCGAGCGAGCCCGACAGCAGGAAGCCGATTTCCTCGCCCTTGTGCGAATAGGGCTGGGGGCCGGAGTTGCAGTTGGGCTGGATCACCATGAAGAAGCCGCGCAGCCGCTCGCTCGCTGCCGGCGAGGCGATGTCCTTGCGGATGCCGTCGATGTCGAGCAGGCGCGAGCGGTTGCCGGCCCTTACGATATAACGGCTTTCCGAGGTGCTGCTCTTGATCTGCGAGGGATCGATCAGCCAGGCCGGCATGACGCCGAGGGCGTTTGCAACGGTATAAAGCGTGCGCACGGTCGGCGAGACGAGGCCGCGTTCGAGCTGCGAGAGCGTGCCGATGGAGACGCCGGTCGCCTTGGCGAGATCCGATAGTGTCATGCTCGCCTTGAGCCGGAGGTCGCGAATCCGCTGGCCCAGCTTCTGGGTTTCCTCGTCGGGATTGCTCACGCCGGTCGGCATGCGGGCGGTGTCGTCAGCGATCTTCATGGGCGACATGGAGGGGAAAATTCCGTTTCATTCGACCGGCGATCCCGCCGTGACGGCAGGCGTTCACAGTCTATAGCGATAGCGGCTCGCCGCGAATATGCCAATTCATTTTTCAGAAAACCAAAAATTCGGTAGTGACGCTGAAAAGGACGCCCTATCATGAAGGCCGTCCGCCTCACCGGCCGCATTCTCGGGATTTCCTCTCATGTCCGCTTCTTCCGCTTCCATCGACTGGCACGCGCGTGCCGCGGCGCTGGCCCTCAACGGCCAGGCCTTCATAGGCGGCCGCTATGTCGGCGCGCTTTCGGGCAAGACGTTCGACAGCGTCAATCCGGCGACCGGCAAGGTGCTGACGCCGATCGCCGCCTGCGACAGCGAGGATGTCGACCAGGCGGTGAGGGTGGCGCGCGCCGCGTTCGAAAGCGGAGCCTGGTCGCGCATGGCGCCGCGCGAGCGCAAGAAGCGGCTCAAGGCCTTCGCCGAACTCATCGCCGCCCATACGGAAGAACTGGCGCTGCTCGAAACGCTGGACATGGGAAAGCCGATCCGCGACAGCCTCGCCGTCGACCTGCCGCTCTCGGCGCAGTGCATCGACTGGTACGCCGAGGCCATCGACAAGGTCTATGACGAGATCGCCCCCACCGGCCCCACCGCCCTATCTCTGATCCGCCGCGAACCCCTCGGCCTCGTCGCCGCGGTGGTGCCGTGGAACTTCCCGCTGCTGATGGCGGCGTGGAAGCTCGGCCCGATCCTCGCCGCGGGCAATTCGGTGATCCTGAAGCCGGCCGAGCAGTCGTCACTCACGGCCATCCGGCTCGGCGCGCTGGCGGCCGAGGCCGGCATCCCCGACGGCGTGTTCAACGTGCTTCCGGGCTTCGGCGAGACGGCCGGCCGCGCGCTCGGGCTGCACATGGACGTCGACGCGGTCGCCTTCACCGGCTCGACCGAAGTTGGCAAATATTTCCTTCAATACTCCGGCCAATCCAACATGAAGCGGGTCGGCCTCGAATGCGGCGGCAAGAGCCCGAACATCATCCTCGCCGATGCGCCGGACCTTGACGCGGCCGCCAGCTCCGCCGCCTGGGGCATCTTCTACAATCAGGGCGAGGTCTGTAACGCCGGCTCGCGGCTCGTGGTCGAGGAGAGCGTGAAGGAACAGGTGGTCGAGAAGGTGATGGCGGTCGGTGGCGCCATCAAGCTCGGCGATCCCCTGGATCCGGCGACCGAGATGGGCGCCATGGTCGACGAGCGCCAGACCGAGCGCGTCATGGGCTATATCGAAAAAGGTGTGAGCGAGGGCGCGCGCCTGCGCATGGGCGGCAAGCGCCTCGCTGCGGATGGTTGCTTCATCGAGGCCACCCTGTTCGATGGAGTGACCGGCGACATGACCATCGCCCGCGAGGAAATCTTCGGCCCGGTGCTCGCCACCATCGCCGCCCGCGACATCGATGACGCCATCCGCATTGGCAACGACACCACCTATGGTCTCGCCGCCGCTGTCTGGACGCGCGACATCAACAAGGCATTCAAGGCCTCCTCGGCATTGCGGGCCGGTGTGGTGTGGGTGAACTGCTTCGACCACGGCGACATTTCCTCGCCCTTCGGCGGCTTCAAGCAGTCCGGCTTCGGTCGTGACAAGTCGCTGCACGCACTTGAGAAGTACACCGAGCTGAAGGCGACCTGGATCAATCTGGGCTGAGGGGGCGGAAATGGCCGAATTGATGTTTCGCGGGCTGATACCCGCCTTTCCGACGCCGCTGAACGAGGACGGCTCGCTCGACGAGGCCAACCTCGCCACCATCGTCGACTACCAGATCGTGCGCGGGGCCTCCGGCCTCGTGCCGGTCGGCGGCACCGGCGAAGCCAATTCCTTCGGCCTCGCGGTGCGCAAACGCGTCGTCGAGATCACCGTCGCCACCGCCGCCGGCCGGGTGCCGGTGATCGCCGGGGTGCTCGACCCCGGTCTCGGCGGCGCGCTGGAGAGCGGGCACGCCTATCGCGAGGCCGGTGCCGACGGGCTGATGGTGATCCCGCCCTATTATGCCCGGCCCGATCAGGAGGGTACGCTGCGCTACTTCCGTGCGCTGGTGCCCGAGCTCAAGTTGCCAATCGTCTTCTACGACAACCCCTACCGCACGAACATGGTCACGCTGCCGGCCACCATCGCCCAGCTCGAGCGGGAGGGGCTCATCGTCGGCATGAAGGCCTCAAGCACCGATCTCTATCACTTCGCGCAGACCGCAGGGCTGGTCAGCGACCGGTTCTGCCTGCTGTCCGGCCAGGACACGCTCTTCGTCGAGCAGGTGATGCTGGGCGCGAAGGGCGGGGTCCTCACCTCGGCCTCGCTGTTGCCGGGCTATTGGGACAAGGTGCAAAAGCGCACGCAGGAGGGGAGGGTCAAGGACGCCCTGGCGTTGCAGGAGCGGCTCCATCCGCTGATGGATGCGTTGTTCAGCGAGCAGTTCCCCGAGGCAGTGCGGCGCGCCTTCGCGCTCATCGGCCTGCCGATCGGCCGCTCCCTGCCGCCCGTCGGCGCACTATCCGCCGCGGCGGAGTCGCGGCTCGCCGCGGCCATCCGCGCGCTCCTCGATGACGGGGTGCTGATCGCGCCGTGACGCTCCGGGTCAAAGGGGCGTCTCTGCCGCGTCGATGTCAGCCGGCGGGCGGTCCAGCTGGTTGCGCAGCCATGCGCGGAAGCGGGTGATCCGGCGGGGGGCGGGATGTAAATCCCTGTAGATCAGGAAGAAGCCGTCTCCCGCCTCGTACCAGTCGTCGTCGAACAGCGTGACCAATGTCCCCTTCTGTACATCGGTCTCGAAGAACCCGCGTCGGCCGAGCACGATGCCGACACCGTCGAGCGCGGCGCTGTAGGCCATGTCGGAACTGGTGAACGTCATCCTGTGGGGGAGGGGCACGGGAGGCGCGCCCGTCACGGCGTACCAGCGGTTCCAGTCGTCGGCGCCGAGCGGCGTCTGGAGCAGGACCATGTGTTCCATATCCTGCGGGCGCGTCAAATTCGGGTTGGCCTTGAGATAGGCCGGGCTGCACACCGGCGTCAGGGCGCGCGGTATCAGGAGCTCCGCGCGATAGCCCGTACGACGGTCCATGTCGGAGCCGATGCGGATCGCGACGTCGAAGCTGCCCGGCATCGGATCAGTAGGCAATGCGCTGGTGATCAGCACCTCCTGATCGGGGAAATACTGATGGAAATCGGGCAGACGCGGGATAAGCCACAAACGGATGAAGAAGCGTGATCCCCAGATATGCAAGGGCTGGGAATCACCTTCGGCGCTGATGCGCTGAGTGCCCGCCTCCAGGCGGCTCAGGGCGTCCTCGACCGTCTCGTGATAGGCGCGGCCCTTGTCGGTCAGGTGCACTTCGGTGCCGGCACGACGAAACAGACGAATGCCGAGATGGTCCTCAAGCTTGCGCACCTGGCGGCTTACGGCGCCGGGTGTGAGGCTGAGTTCGGCCGCTGCCTTGCTGAAATTTTCGAGGCGCCCGGCCGCCTCGAAAATGCGGACGGCGTTAAGCGGTGGCAATCGCATGGTGCCGCCGTTTTGAGTTTTTGTCACAATGCCGGGACTATAACTCGTTTGACGCAGGTGGGAAGCCTGCGGCTACTTTCCACCCAGCATGAGTTCCGCTCGGGCCGGCGCGCAACGCGACGGCTGACAGAAGGCGGGCCTGCGGGAGGAAATTCCAGTGAAGGCAACCGCGCGCCGCGAGCGCCTGCGGGCGATTCTGTCCGGATCGTCCTGCATTCTCCCGGCCTCCGTGCATGATCCGCTCTCGGCACGGATCGCCGCCGATCTCGGCTTCGAGGCGGCGATGCTTGCGGGCTCCGTTGCCTCGCTCGCCGTGCTTGGCGCGCCGGACCTGATCCTCGTCACCCTCTCGGAATTTGCCGAACAGGCCCGTCGCATCGTCCGGGTCTGCGACATTCCGCTCATCGTCGACGCCGACCATGGTTATGGCAATGCGCTTAACGTGATGCGCAGCGTCGAGGAACTGGAGGCGGCCGGCGTTGCGGCCCTCACCATCGAGGACACGGAACTGCCGGTCGGCTATGGCCGCGCCGGCACGCGGCTGGTGACGGTCGAAGAGGGCACGGCGAAGGTCAGAGCCGCGCTTGCGGCACGGGACGATCCTTCGCTGCTCGTCATAGGACGCACCGGTGCGGCGGCGATCGCCGGCATCGACGACGCGATCGCCCGTTGCCTCGCTTATCAGGAAGCTGGCGCCGATGCGGTGTTTCTCTCCGGCCTCGCGCGCCGCACGGATCTCGAAAAGCTCGGCGCGCGGATGCGGGTGCCCATTCTACTCGGGGCGCTCTCGTCGGAGTTGCAGGACACGACCTACCTCGCCTCGCAGGGGGTACGGATCGGGCTTCAGGGGCACCTGCCGCTGCGCGCCGCGCTCAAAGCGGTGCACGACACACTGCTCGCGCTGCGCGAGGGGCGGCACCCGGCCGAAATCGACGGGCTCGCCCCCGCTTCCCTCGTGGAGAGGCTCACCCGCGAGGTGGATTACCGTCGATGGACCAGGGAATATCTGAATGGCTGACACAGCGATCGCCATGATGCGGCCTGCCGCAGGTCCGCAAACGGATAGGCGGGACATGGGGCCCATCCTCACCCTCGTCCCGGACGCCCTCTACGCGCTGCAGAATGTCTTCGCGCTGGACGGGCGCGTAAGCTCCTATCCCGCCAATGCCCGCGGCTTCACCGTGTCGAACTGCTACCTGATCAAGCAAGGCGACGATGCCGTGTTGCTCGACAGCGGTTATGCGGCACATGAGCGCTCACTGCTGGCGCAGATCGACACTCTCCTGGAGCCGGAGGCGACGCTTTCCGTCTATCCGCTGCGCATCAACGAATACATGTCGGTGTGCAATGTCGAGGCGATCGCCGCGCGCTTCAACGTCGTCCAGTGCTATTCGGGTAATCCCGACGCGGCGCTCTGGGTGGATTTCGGCGGCCGCTCCGATGCCGCCACGCAAGGCCGAGGTAAGCCCTACACGCTCAAGACGACGCTCGTCGCCCGCAAGCAGACGCTTTATGTCGGCCGCGACGCGAGCCGGGCCATCGATGCCTTCCAGGCACCCATCCGGCTCATCGGCACGCGATGGATCTACGATCCCGCCACGCGCACGCTGTTCACCTCCGACAGCTTCTCGCACGAATGGTCGCCGAGCCCCCATGGCCCCTGGGACACATGGGCCTCGGACAACACCACCGACGCCGCCCACATTCGCAGCTTCCTGCTCAACACCCGCTATTGGTGGCTGGAAGGCGGCGACACCGCATCCCTTCGCCGCAAGATCGCGGGCGTGATCGAGCGCTACGACATCGAGAACATAGCGCCCGGCTACGGGCGGGTGCTGCGCGGGCGCGACCTGGTCGAACGCCAGTTCGCCATGTTCGACGAGGTGCTCGCCGGCCTCGACCGCAGCGCGGTGCGCGCCCGCTATGTCGACCGCGACGAACTGAGGTGACCGCCATGTGCCCGCACGATGTACCGCTCCTCAAGAGGTCTTTGCCGCGCGAGCTCGCTGAGGGTGTGTGGTGGCTCGGCGACTGTCTGGAGCAGCGCGCCAACGGAAAAATCTATCATACCTACAATGCGGCCTATCTGCTGATCGGCCGCGAGGCCTCGATGCTGGTCGAGACCGGTCATCCCAAGGATTTTCCGTTACTGGACAGGCAGTTGCGTGAACTTCTTATCGGCAAGCCGCCGCTCAAGTACCTGTTCGTCACCCATCAGGAGACGCCGCATTCCGGCGGGCTCGGCCGGGTCCTGAGCCGTTATCCCGATGCGTTGCTCTGCGGTGACCTGTGCGACTACCATCTCGCTTTTCCCCATCTGGAAGGGCGCATGCTGCCGATGAAGGGCGGCGACGAGATCGATCTTGGCGAACGCCGTTTCGTCGCGGTCGAGCCGGTCATTCGCGACCTGCGAACCACCTGGTGGGGTTTCGATACCAAGGAGCGCGTGCTGTTCCCGGGCGACGGCTTCGCCTACAGCCACTATCACGAGGATGGCCATTGCGGCCTCTACGCCGAGGAGGCGGTGTCGCTGAACATCCCGGAAGTGTCCGCCGTCTTCGCAGACCGCGCGCTGTTCTGGACCAAGTTCACCGACATGAATCTCTATGCGGACCGGCTGGAGTGGCTGGTCGACGAACTCGATGTCCGGGCGATCGCGCCGGCCCACGGGCTGCCGATTCTCAACCCCGCGCAAACCGTGCCCAGGATCAAGGAGGGGCTGCTGTACGGGAGTTCGGTGCCGGAGTCGGGCACCGAGACCGGGCTTGCCCCGCCGAAGGAAGTCGAGGTGGCGACGTCACGCTAGAGGACGCGCCGCGAGGAAACGCCAAGCTGCACGACAACCACAAATACGAGGAGGGAGCGATGACGATGAATAGGACAATCGAACGTCTCGACCGTGGCGCCATTACGCGCCGCACGCTGATTGCCGGCGCGCTCATGGCGGGCCTTGTGGTGTCTTTCGCGCCGGCCGTTGCGCAGAATTATCCCGACAAGGCGATAAAGCTCGTCGTTCCCGGCACGGCCGGCGGCGGCATGGACGTCATCGCCCGCGTGGTGGGAGACAAGGTCGGCGCCATTCTGAAGCAGCCTGTCGTCGTGGAGAACAAGGCGGGAGCGGGTGGCAACATCGCCGTCGACTATGTCGCAAAGTCTCCGGCGGACGGCTACACGATCCTCATCGGCCAGACCGCGCATTTCGCCATCAATCCATGGCTCTATTCCAAGCTGGCCTTCGACCCGATGAACGACTTCATCCCGGTCGTGCTGCTGGCCGATGCGCCGAACGTGATGGTGGTCGACGAGGAGTCGCCCTATCGCAATCTCGCGGACATCGTCGCTGCGGCGAAGGCCGACAACAAGGGGCTTGCGCTCGCCACCCCCGGCAACGGCACGGTGTCTCATCTCACCGGCGAACTGTTTCAGAAGACCGCGGGCATCAAGTTCACCCACGTTCCCTACAAGGGCGCGGCCGCGGCCCTCACCGACGTCATGGGTGGCCGTGTTCCGGTCATGCTGTCCTCGGTTCCGACCGCGCTGTCGCAGATCCGGGCGGGCAAGCTTCGGCCGATCGCCGTTTCCGCCGACAAGCGCAGCCCTGCGCTTCCCGACATCCCGACCATCGGCGAGCAGGGCTATCCCGGATTCAATGCCGGCACTTGGTATGGATTGCTGGTTCCCAAGGGCACGCCGGCCGAGGTCGTGCAGGCCATCAATGCCGCCGCCAACGAGGCGCTGAAGATGCCGGAGGTCCGCGAGAAGATCCTGCAGGAGGGTGGCGATGTCTATGGCGGCACGCCCCAGCAGTTCGCGACCATGCTGAAGGCCGACTACGAGAAGTGGGGCGCCGTCGTCAAGGAATCGGGCGCGAAGCTCGACTGAGCCTCGGCAAGCCGCGACCGGAGACGCAGAGACGGGTCCGGTCGCCCGTTCGCCCTCTTGCAGACAGGGAATCCGCGATGCATGCCGCGATCCGCGCGCCCAAGGAATTCTGGCTCGGCGTCGTCTATCTGACGTTCGGAGCCGTCGGCCTGTGGTTCGGTCTCGACTACCCGCTGGGCACGGCGGATCGAATGGGACCGGGTTATCTGCCCTGCCTCGTATCGGCCCTGCTGATCATCTTCGGCGTCGTCTCGCTCATGCGGGCGACACGGCTCGAAGGCGATGAGATCGGCGCCATCGCCTTCCGGCCGCTCTTGTGCGTACTCGGCGGGGTATTGGCGTTTGCCGTGCTGGTGGAGCGCGTCGGCCTCGTCTGTTCGATCTTCATCCTGGTCCTGATGAGCGCTGCCGGAAGCCGTGCGTTCCGGTTCGAGTGGCGGGCGGGACTCGGTCTGGTCGCCTTCGTGGTCCTCTGCTGTCTTGTCTTCGTGAAGGCGCTCGGGGTGCCGCTGCCGTTGCTCGGCAGCTGGCTCAGCCGCTGAGGAGCGACAGATGGAACTCGTCTCTCATCTGGTCATCGGCGTCGAGACGGCCTTCAGCGCCACGAACCTGCTCTACTGTTTCATCGGCGTGCTGCTTGGCACCGCGATCGGCGTCCTGCCGGGCCTCGGGCCCGTCGCCACCATCGCCATGCTGTTGCCGCTGACATTCGGCCTGCCGGCCGACACGGCCCTCATCATGCTGTCCGGCATCTATTATGGTGCCCAGTACGGAGGATCGACCACCGCCATTCTGGTGAACCTTCCCGGTGAAAGCTCCTCCGTCGTCACAACGCTGGACGGCTACCAGATGGCACGGCAGGGGCGTGCCGGCGTGGCGCTCGCCACCGCCGCGATCGGATCCTTCGTGGCGGGCACGATCGCGACCTTGGTCATCGTGCTGTTTGCGCCGCCACTCGCCGCGCTCGCCCTGGAGTTCGGACCGGCGGAGTATTTCTCGCTGATGATCCTGGGCCTCATCGCCTCGGTGGTGCTGGCGCATGGATCGCTGATGCACGCCTTCGGCGTGATCCTGCTCGGCCTGCTGCTCGGCTTCATCGGCACGGACGTGAATTCGGGTATGGCCCGCTATAGCTGGGACGTACCGGAACTCGGCGACGGCCTCAATTTCGCAATTCTGGCCATGGGAATGTTCGGCATCGGCGAGATCATCGGCAATCTCGGCAATGAAGCGACGCGGGACGTCCGCACGCATCGGATTTCCAGCCTGATGCCGAGCCGCGCCGATTTCCGGCGCATGGTGAAGCCGATCCTTCGCGGCACCGCCTTCGGTTCGATCCTTGGCATTCTACCGGGTGGCGGCGCCATGCTGGCGGCTTTCGGCGCCTACTCGCTGGAGAAGAAGCTCTCGCGCACGCCGGGGGATTTCGGGCGTGGCGCCATCGAGGGCGTCGCGGCGCCGGAGTCGGCCAACAACGCTGGCGCCCAGACCTCCTTCATCCCCATGCTCACGCTTGGCATTCCCTCCAACGCCGTCATGGCATTGATGATCGGCGCGATGATCATTCAGGGAATTCAGCCCGGCCCCTCCGTCATGACGGATCAGCCCGCCCTTTTCTGGGGGCTCATCGTGTCCATGTGGGTCGGCAACCTGATGCTGCTGGTGCTGAATCTGCCGCTGGTCGGGCTCTGGGTGAAGTTGATCTCGGTGCCCTACCACTTTCTCTATCCCACGATCCTCGTGTTCTGCTGCATCGGCGTCTTCAGCCTCAGCAACTCCACCTTCGACATCTACGTCATGGTCGTCTTCGGGCTGCTCGGCTACCTCTTCAGGAAGATCGGCGCGGAGCCGGCACCGATGCTGCTCGCCTTCATCCTCGGCCCGATGATGGAGGAGTATCTGCGGCGGGCGCTGCTGCTGTCCCATGGCGACCCGCTGACTTTCATCACCAATCCGATCAGCGGCACCCTTCTGGTTCTCGCCGCGATCCTCATCGTGATGGTCCTGCTGCCGTCGATCAGCCGGGGACGGGTCGAGGCATTTCAGGAAGAAGTTTGAAGCGGTTCAACGAGGCGTCACGACATGCAGCTCGAAACGGCGCAGACCATACTTGCAGCCGCCCTCAAGACGGCACGGCAGGCCGACTTCAAGCCGCTGGCGGTCGCGGTGCTCGATGCGCGCGGAGCCATCCGGGCGTTGGCGACGGAGGACGGCACCAGCATAAAGCGCGCCGAGGTGGCCATCGGCAAGGCGCACGGTGCCGTGGCTATGGGAATGGGCTCGCGCGAGCTTTCCCGGCGTCCGGCGCATTTCCTCGCGGCCGTGACGCATGCGGTCGGCGGCTTCCTTGTTCCCGTGCCCGGCGGTGTCCTGGTTCGCAACCAGGCGGGAGAACTGATCGGGGCAGTGGGCGTGTCCGGCGAGACGTCGGACAATGACGAACGGGCGGCTATCTCCGGCATCGAAGCCGCCGGCTTCACCGCCGACGGGGGATGATGCGGCAGGCTTGTCGATCGCACCTTCGCGGCGTCGGCCCACCGGGTGGGCGAGGGGTGTACCTCGGCGCGGTTCTACATATAGGCGCCGCCATTGACGTGCAGCGTCTGTCCGGTGACGTAGCGCGCCGCCGGGCCAACGAGGAAGCGGACCATGGCCGCCACCTCGTCCGGGGTACCGCGGCGCCCCAGCAGGTTGGCGGTGGCGGCGTGGTGATGGGGCCGATGGCCGCCCTCGCGCACGGTTTCGATCAGGCCGGGCGAGACGAGGTTCACGGTCACGCCGCGCTCCGCCATCTCATGCGCAAGGGCCTTGGTCAGTCCGTCCAGCCCGGCCTTCGCCGCGACGACATGGGCGCGGTTGCGCGCGCCGATGTAGGCTGTGAGCCCGCCTATGTTGACGATGGCGCCTTGTCCCGAACGAGCCAGCGGCTCCAGAGCGGCTTTCGCGATCAGGAAGGGCGCGTCGAGCGAGAGCGCCATCACCGCGCGCCAATGCTCATAGGTCAGCTCCGCCAGCGGCGCCTCGCCCCGGACGGCCGCGTTGTTGACGACAATGTCGAGTCGGCCGAAGGCCTTGAGGCAGGCCTCGACCATCGCGGTCACGTCCTCGGGACGAGCGACGTCGCCGAGCACGCCCAGCGCCCTGCCGCCACTGGCGGTGATCGTCGCCACCACGGCATCGACCGCCGCGCGGTCCTGCCGCCCGGCGACCACGACGCTCGCGCCGCCTTCGGCAAGGGCGAGGGCGATGGCGCGGCCGATATTGCGCGAGGCGCCGGTGACGAGGGCGACGCGCCCGGCAAGCTCGTTGCCGGAAAAGGTGAAGGCTTCGGGAACCAGCGCGCTCATCAGGCGTCCCGTCGTGCTGGTGCGAGATCGACGGCGCCGCCTGCGGCGAGGGTGGCGAGGGCCTGTCGCAGCGCGACGATGTCATCGTCTTCCATGCCGCCGAAGCGCAGATTGGCCTCGAACTTGGCGGCCAGCTCCGCCTCGGGCAGCGGTTCATGCGCGCCGCCACGCATATGCGGCTGGCGGAAGTTGAGCGTCCGGCCGTCCTTCAGCATTGCCTCGAGATGGCCGGAGAAGTTGCGCGGGTACTCGTCCAGCGGATCGATCTCATAGGAGATGCGGGCGGCCAGCGCCCGCACGGCGGGATCCTGCGAGCGCACGTCGGTGAACTGGCCGAGCCCGGCTGCGCCGTCAATGAAGGCGACCGCCATACAATAGGGTGTGGAGAACTTGCCGGCATAGCCATTCGGCGGGTGATGCTTGGAGGCGAGCGGCTCCCAAAGCCGGTGGACCGTGCCTTCGCCGACCTTGCAGCGGATTGAGACGATGTCATCCGCCTTGACGCCTGCTGCGGCGAGCTTCAGCGCGCAGTCGACGAAGGGCTGGGTCATGGTTCCGCAGGCATAGGGCTTGAAGGCGAGACCCTCGATCACCCAGCGCGTGCCGAGACCCTCGGTCAGCCGGGCGAAGTCCGGCGTCTTCGAGGGCGCGAATGCCCTGAACATGCCATGCGCTCCCTCGAACACGGTCAGCGGCCCGGCGAAGCCGGCGCGGGCGAGATGCACGGCGCGCAGGCCGGCCTGTGCCGCCGCTCCGGCGTGCAGACGTTTGGTGGAGGAGCCGTCGGCGAGATATTCAATGATGCCGGAGGCGAGGCTGCCGGCGATGCCGAGCGCGCGCGCCGTTGTCGGCGCGTCGAGCCCCAGCACGGCGGCGACTGCGACGGTGGCGGCCGGCGCGCCGAAGATGGCCGTCGGGTGGAAGCCGGCCTTGTGCGTCGCCTGCGGAGCGACGAGGCTGAGCCGGCACATCAGCTCCGCGCCGACGGCGATGCCGCGCATCACCGCTGCGCCGGTGAGCCCGTGCTGCTCGGCGGCGGCAAGCGCCGCCGGCACCACCACCGCACCGGGATGAACCGGGCCGCCCTCGAAGGTGTCGTCGAAATCCTCGCCATGCGCCGCCGTGCCGTTGACCAGCGCGGCGTCGTACATGCCGAGCCGGCGGGCATGGCCGAGCGCGGTGCAGCGGCCCTCGTCCACCGCGCTCGCCAGCGTCGCCCGGACATAGTCGGTGTCGCGTGCGGCGAGGATCAGGCCGGCAATGTCGACGAGCAGGTTGCGGCAGACGCCGGTCGCTGCCGGTGTCGGCTGCGCTCCAGTAGCGAAGGCGCCGATCTCCATCGCCAGAGGTGTGGCGGGTGGCATGCTGTGCTGGTTCATCCGTGCGCCTCCTGGAGCTTGGCTTGTCGGGCCTTGCGCGCGTCGCGCAGCTCGCGCGTCAGTGAGAAGATGACGAAGCCGGCGGCGACGAGCAGCAGGCCGACGCAGATGGGATCCTGCAGGAACACCATCATGTCGCCGCCGGACAGCACGAGCGAGCGGCGGTAGCTCGATTCCACCATGTGCCCCAGTACGACACCGAGGATCATCGGCAGGAACGGAAACCTGGCAAGGCGCATCAGGTAGCCGACGACGCCGAGCGCCAGTGCGATGCCGAGATCGAAGGTCGAGTTGTTGAGGGTGTAGATGCCCGACAGGATCAGCGCGAAGATGAAGGCGGCGCGGAAGGGGCGCGGCCGATTGACCAGCCACACCGCCGCCGGCAGCAGCACCACCCCGACGCCGATCTGCGCGATGATCGCAACCAGGGAGCCGACATAGAGACTGTCGATCACCTGAGGGTTCTGCTCGAACAGGCGCGGGCCGGGGAGCAGGCCGTGCATGAGCAGGCCGCCGAGCAGCACCGCCGTCGAGTTCGAGCTCGGTATGCCGAAGCTCAGCAGCGGGATCAGCGCCGTGCTCGCCACCGTGTTGTTGGCGGCTTCGGGCGCGGCGACGCCTTCCTCCGACCCCTTGCCGAACTTCTCCGGCGTCTTCGACCAGCGCCGCGCCTCATTGTAGGACATGAAGGCCGCGATCGAGCCGCCGCCGCCCGGCGTCAGTCCCTCGAACAGGCCGAGGATGCAGCCAATGGTCTGCGAGCGCTTCAGCCTGTTCATCATCGCGAGGCCGGGCAGGCGGATGCGTACCGAATCCTTGAGCTGGGTCAGCGAGACAGAGCCGGACTGGCTCATAAGTTCGGTCAGCGCGAACAGGCCGACCATGACCAGCACCGGCTCGACGCCGTTGAGCAGGTCCGGCACATCAAAGGTGAAGCGGGTGACGCCGGAGATCGGGTCGGTGCCGACGGTGGCGATCATCAGGCCGATCACCGCCGCCGCCAGACCCTTCACCAGCGAGCCGCCGGTCATCGAGGCGATGACGCTGAGGCCGAGAATGCCGAGGCCGAAATAGGATGGCGGCGTGAAGGCCAGCGCCAGCCAGGACAGCGGCTCGGTCAGCAGAATGAGCATGGCGAGACCGAACAGGCTGCCGACCACGCCGGACATCAGCGAGATGCCGAGCGCCTCGCCGGCGCGGCCCTGCCGATTGAGCTCATAGCCGTCGATGACCGTGGCGGCGGACGAATTGGTGCCGGGCGTGCGGATCAGGATTGCCGGGATCGAGCCGCCATATTCGGCGCCGATATAGACGCAGGCGAGCAGCGCGATCGCCATCGCCGGGTCCATCGTGTAGGTGAAGGGCAGTACCAGCGCCATAGTGATCGAGGCGGAGATGCCCGGCAGCGCGCCGCCGAGTATGCCCCAGACGAGTCCCATGATGGCCACGAGGATGAGCGGCGTGCCGATGAGCAGATGGACGATGTCCCAGAACGTCGTCATGAGAACAGCCCCTGAAACAGCGTGCCGACCGGCTGGTTGACGCCGAGGAGCTTCACGAACACGGCCCAGTAAAGCAGGGCGCCACCGATCGCGGCGGCTGGAACCGTCCAGCGCCTCGGCGCGCCCTCGTAGAGCGCAACCGTGCCGATGAGCAGCGCGACGCCGAGGAGATAGCCGACATAGGGCAGGAGCAGCACATAGGCGGCGCCGAAGGCGAGGAAGCCGAGCGCCCGCGGGATTTTCGCGTCGCGCTCCTCGTCCTCCTCGCCGCCGCCGGCGAGCCCCGCGTCGGCGCGGGCTGCAAGCACCGCACGCGCCACGAGGATAAGCCCGAGTAGCGCCAGCGCGACGGCGAGCGCATGCGGCAGACCTACCGCGCCGACCTCGTCTTCCAGTGTGCTGTTGGCGATGGTGCCGGACGCCCAGTAATAGGCGCCAGCAAGCGCGAGCAGCACGATGCCGCTCCAACCGTCTTTGTTCATGACAGGCCCTTTCCCGGAGCTGCGGCGCGACCGGCGCGATGGCGCACCGGCCCCGTTGAACCGCCGGCGCTACTTGATCGCGCCGGTCTCTTTCAGGAACGCCTCGGTGGTGTCCGCGAAGCCATTTACGAAGGCCGGGTAGTCCTTGTGGCCGATGAACTGGGCCACGAGCACCTCCTCAGTGTACTGCTTCTTGTAGTCGGGGTCCTGAAGCACCTTCTGCAGCGCCTCGTCCCACACCTTGGTCACGTTGTCGGGCAGCCCCTTGGGCCCGGCGAGGCCGCGGAACTTCACCAGCTGCACATCGAAGCCGGCTTCCTTCACAGTGGGGACGTCCGGCTTCTGCGGCAGGCGCTCAGGATTGAAGGTGGCGAGCACGATGATCTTGCCGGCCTCGATCTGCGAGCGCAGTTCCTGATATTCACCGATGCCGATGTCGAGCGTGCCGTTCATCACGTTGAGCATCATGTCGCCGCCGCCCTCATGGGTGACGATGGCGGCATTCACGCCGGCCGCGCGCTTGAGCTGCTCGGCGGCCTGGCGCTCCAGCGAGGCGGGATTCGCCGCGCCCCACTTGCCGCGGTCCTTCTTGGCCTTGTCGATCACGTCCTGCAGCGACTTGTAGGGGCCGTCGGCGCGGGTAAAGATCACCTCACTGTCGGCGAAGAGGTTCGCCAGCGGCTCAAGGTCCTTGTACGTCTTCGGCGGCTTGGAGAGCAGGGACGTGTAGATGTAGGTCGGCGTCGTGGCGTAGAACACGCTGCCGTCCGGCGGGGATCCGGCGACGCGGGCGACGGCCTTCGCGCCGCTGCCGCCCTGCACGTTCTCGACGACGAAGGTGGCGTCGATATACTTGCCGAGATATTTCGTCAGTTCGCGCAGGAACACATCCGACCCGCCGCCGGGACTGGAGTGCGTGACCAGCGTCACCACTTTCTGCGGGTACGGCGCCGGTTGTGCCGCAGCCCTTTCCGCGAAGAGACTGCCGCCGGCCAATGCGCCGGCGAGCATCAGCGTCAAACCCGCCCTGCGGGTCAAGCCTGCCTTGAAGTCCATGTTCGTTCCTCCCAGTAGGGCGGCACCTCTTCGGGTTGCTCGCCGGTTTGTTCGTCCAGGCTATTCCGCGACGGCTCTTATCTCCCCGGTGTCGGAGGCGGACAGCAGCGTCATGAGCCGCCGGATATCCGCGCCGGAGTCGATGCCGCGGGCGAGCGCCAGGACTTCCTTTTGCGCCGCATCCTCCAGCACGCCCTCGGCGCACATGAAGAACTTGCCGTCGAGATCGGCGTCGCTGATCGGGTTGAGGGGGCCGCCGCGATAGCGCTCGTCCGCCCATTCGATGAGGGTCCGGCCGTCCTTCGTCTTCACCTCGATGCGCGAGCGGATGAGGTCGTAGCCGCGCGCGTCGATCTCGGGATCCTCGATCACGTCGGTGCGGGCCTGAAGATCCTGCATCGCGGGGCCTGCCACGAAGGCGTCCTCGAATTCATGATGGCTGGCGCGGCGGCGCAGCACGATCATCGCCAGCAGCGCCGGCATGGAGAACTTGGCCTGCAAATGGTTGCGGGCGATGGGGTAGCGGATCGGCTCGATGATGTTCTTGCCGGCGAAGAAGCGGATGCGTTCCACCTGCTCGGGCCTCAGGTCGTGGTCGAGCACGAGCTTGAGCATCGCGTCCATCGACTGGTGGGTCAGGATGCCGGAGGGATAGGGCTTGATCGACACACCGGGGCTGTCGATGGTCAGCGGCGCGCCGAAGCCCTGCCTGACCTTCTCGGCATCGAAGCCGTCGGCCATCACCGAGAAGAAGCCCCAGGGCCCATCGAGCGCGGCAGGGTCGGCATCGAAGCCGCGTGCCGCAAGCAGGGCCGCCGTGATGCCGTTCTCGCAGGCGCGGCCGACATGCAGCGGCTTGGTCATGGTGCCGAAATTCACCCTTATGCCGGCTGCCAGGCTCGCGGCGATGCCAAAGGCATGGGCGAGGCGCGGGCCGGTGAGGCCGAGCAGCTTGGCTGCGGCGACGCAGGCGCCAAAGGTGCCGACCGTGCCGCTGGAATGATGGCCGCGCCGGTAATGGCGGGGCAGCATCCATTCGGAGATCTTGCACTCCACCTCGAAGCCGAGCTGGAAGGCCAGCATGACCTCGCGTCCATCGCGCTGGCCGAGCATGTCGGCAACCAGCAGAGCCGCCGTCAGCGGCGGGACGGTGGGGTGGGTGAGCAGCCCATAGACATGGGCAGGGTCGTGCGAGACTTGGGTGTCGTCCCAGTCATGGGCGTGGCCCGCCGTGCCCCAGACGCGGGCGGCGAGTGCAGCGGGAACGCGCCGGCTTCCGGCGGCCGGAAGCGGCGCGTCGGTGCGCCCGCCCTGGTCGAACGCATCCTCGATCAGGATGCGGACGGAGGGCTCCTGACTGCCGGCGAGATAGAGGCCCACCGCGTCGACGATGCAGCGGCGGCCGATGCGCAGCGCCTCATCGGGAAGGTCCGCATAGGTCGTCGTCTCGACAAACCGCAGCGCCTGGCTGGTGATCCCGGTGTCGGCAGCAGTCATGAAGCACTCCTGAAATTGGTTAGGTAAGGCGGGCATTGGCGATCAGGCGCTGCTTGGCCGACATCACATGGGCCATGTGCGCCGCCTGGGCTCGGTCGGCGTCGTGTGCCGCGATGGCCTCCACCATCGCGTGATGTTCCCGGTTCGACTCCTGCATGGAGCCGACGAGCATCAGATTGCGGGCGCGGTAGAGCTGCAGCTGCCGGATCAGCGAGAGGTACTGGCTGGCCAGCACCGGATTGGCGGCGTGGGCGACGATGTATTCGTGCAGCGCGAAGTTCTCACGCAGGTAGCGGTCGGTCTCGTCGGCAGCGATCGCCTCGTCCATGGCGGCGACGAAGCCGCGCAGCGCGGCGATCTCAGTGTCGCTCGCGCGCAGAGCCAGTAGCCGGCCTGCGAGGGCGAACAGGAAGGCGCGCACGTCATAGATCTGCGCCGCCTGCTCGGGAGAGAGATGGCGGACGAACACGCCCCGATTGGGGATCTGCTCGATCAGCCCGCTGGCCTCGAGCGAGCGCAGCGCCTCGCGGATCGGCCCGCGGCTGGTGCCGAAGCGCAGCGTCAGTTCCTTCTCGTTGATGCGGTCGCCCGGCGCATATTCGCCGCTGAGAATGACCCGCTGGATCTCCTCTTCGATGAGCATCGGCAGAGAACGAGACTTCAGCAGTTCAATCGCGGGTGTCGGCATATGTCCCCCTCCGTCGCCGGCGATCCAACGGCACTCTCGTCCTAATGTCAATTGAAGATTGTAGGACAATTTATGAACAGTGTTTCCGCTGGAGATGAGCCGTGGACCATGCCGCGGGACTATTCGGTAGCATCCCCACATCCGGCGCCAGACGTGGCGCACACATCGCACCTTGCCACTGCAAAATTGTTGACAGTTGTCAATTGTGCGATAAACCGGAGTCGCATCAGGGAGGACAGCCATGGCCTTAGCAGAAGCCGCACCGGAGCTCGTGCCATCGACAAGGTTGATGGAGGGCTTCACGCTCCAGCGCATCAAGACGCGGGGCGCGGAAATCAACGTCGCCACGGCCGGGGATGGTCCCCCGCTGCTGCTGATCCACGGCAACCCACTGACGCTGGTGAGCTGGCACAAGGTCGCGCCCTCGCTGGCGCGCGACTTCTCCGTGGTCGCCATCGACATGCGCGGCTATGGCGACTCATCGAAGCCCTATGGCGGCGAGGACCATTCCGGCTATTCGTTCCGCTCCATCGGCGAGGACGCCTTCGACGTGATGGACGCGCTCGGTCACAAGACCTTCGCGGTCGCCGGGCATGACCGTGGCGCGCGGGTCGGCTTCCGTATGGCGCTCGACCAGCCTGAGCGCGTCACGCGCTACGCCGCGCTCGACATCGTGCCGACCCATCACGTGCTCAACAACATCACGCTGGGCTGGGCACGGGAGAGCTATCACTGGTTCTTCATGGCGCAGAAGGCGCCGTTCCCGGAAAACCTGCTCTGCGCCGACCTCGACTATTACATGCGTTACAAGCTCAACAAGAAGGGCGTCGGGCTCGACATCTTCACGCCCGAGGCGATCGCCGAGTACATACGCTGTGCGACGCCGGAGCAGATCCACGCCGTCTGCGAGGATTATCGCGCCACCGTCACTGTCGACCTCGACATGGATACGGCCGACTACGGCAAGCGCCGCATCGCCTGCCCGACGCTGGTGATCTGGGGCACCAACAGCCATTGCGGCCGGCATTTCAAGCCGGTCGAGGCGTGGTCGGAATGGGCCGACGACGTCATCGGCCTACCGGTGCCAACCGGGCACTATCCGGCCGAGCATCGTCCGGACCTCGTCTATTCCGCCTTCTACCGCTTCTTCCGCGGTGAGCCGGTGACATGATGCGGATGATCACGGCGGAGGCGGCCAAACGCCGCCTCCATGACGGTTCCGAACTCGCCTTTCTCGATGTTCGCGATCCGGCGGCGTTCGGCGAGGGGCACCCGCTTTTCGCCATTCCCTGCCCCTATTCGCAGCTCGAACTGTCAGCAGTTGCGTTGGTTCCGCGGCGGGACTGCCCGATCGTGCTTATCGGCGGCGGCGACGGTATTGCGGAGCGGGCGGCGCGACGGCTCGCGGCCTGCGGCTACACCGATATTGCCGCGATCGAGGGCGGCGTGCCGGCCTGGCGTGCGGCGGGATTCGGCCTGTTCGCCGGTGTCAACGTGCCGAGCAAGACGCTCGGCGAGATGCTGGAGCATGCCCATCATCCCACGATGATCGAGGCCGCGACGCTCGCCTGCTGGCAGGATGAGGGGCGGCGCCATCTGTTCTTCGACGCCCGTCCGCCGGCGGAATACGCCAAGATGCGCATCAGGGGCGCGTCGTGCCTGCCCAATGGCGAACTCGCCCACCGGCTCGGCGCCGTGCTGCCGGACGCGGAGACGCCGGTGGTGATCACCTGCGCCGGACGCACGCGCGGCATCATCGGCGCGCTCGGGCTCAAGGCGCTCGGCATTCCAAATCCCGTGCTGGCGCTGGAGAACGGCACGCAGGGCTGGGCGCTGGCCGGCTTCCCGCTGGATCGCGGCGGGGTGGCCGATGCCCTTCCCGAACTTGACCCGCAGGCGCGGACTCTCAGCCGGGCGCGCGCCCGGCAGCTCATCGCCTCCGGCAGGCTCTCGAATGTCGACGCCGCAACCGCTCAGTCCCTGCTGGGCGAGGGTGGGCGCACGACCTTCCTGTTCGATCTCCGGAGCGCTTCCGAGCGCGAGGCGCGTGCCGTGCCTGGCTCAGTGCCGGCGCTGGCGGGGCAGCTGGTGCAGTCGACCGATCAATATGTCGGCGTGCGCCATGCCCGGCTGATCCTGCTGGACGATACCGGCCTGCGCGCCGCGCTCGCCGCGCTGTTCCTCAACGCGCTCGGTTTCGAGACACATGTGCTCGCGCTCGACGACGAGCCGGATGCCGCCGCGCCCGCTGTTCCGCCTTCGGGGCTGCGGGTTCCGCCGCTGCCGGCGCCGCTGGGCGCCGGGGAGGGCATTGGCTTCGCGCGCGACGGCGTGCCGGTGCTCGATCTGCGCCCCTCGCAGGAATGGGAACGCAGCCGGCTTGCCAGCGCGCGCTGGGCGAGCCGGAGCACGATCCTTGGCACGCTGCCGGCAGGCGCTCGCCGTGTTCTCCTCCAGGGCGACGCGGCGAGCGTTGCGGCTGCCGCGCTCGACCTCGCCGAAGCCGGCATCGCCTGCGACTGGATCGCGGCGGATCTCGATGCCTGCGCCGCTGCCGGCTGGCTGGTCGACGCCACGCCTCGCCGGATGACACGCGACGAGGCACTCGACCGCGTGTGGTTCGTGCATGATCGGCACGACGGCAATGCCGACGCCTCGCGTCAGTATCTGGCCTGGGAGATGGGGCTGATCGACCAGCTCGACGAGGCCGAGCGCGCCTCCTTCGGCGCGTTGCCGCAGGGCGTGTTCGGCTAGCTCTTCGTCTCCGTCTGAAACGTAAACCCCTCCCGTGGCAAGCGGGAGGGGATTTGTTTTGCGCCACAGGTGGATGCAGAAAGAGAAGGGCGGGTGAAACCCCCGCCCTTGACCTGGATCTGGCGCGGATCTCAGCTTTTCAAGCTGCTGGAGCCGGCTCGTGCCGCTGCTGCTTCCTGCTGGAGGCGCAGCATCGCCGCTTCCTCCGCCGCTTCGGCCCGGTTCTGCTTGCGCTTGCCCCAGGCGGTCATGCCCAGCGACAGCAGCATCACGCCGACGATGACGAGCGCGCCGGGGCGCTGGAGAATATAGAGCGGGTTGCCGCCGCTGAGCTGGTAGGAGCGCAGGAACTCCGTCTCGAGCATGCGCCCGAGCAGGATCCCGACGACCACCGCCGAGACGGGGTACTGGTAGCGCTGCAAGGCGAAACCGAGCAGGGCGAAGACGAACAGCGTGATCGGTCCCGCCGTTTCGCCGGTGACGGCATAGGTGCCGAGCGTGGCGATGACAAGGATCGCTGGCAGCACGTAGCGGGTGCGCACCTTCACGATGTTGCTAGCGACGTAAATGAAGCCGATGCCGACCGCCAGCAGCACGATGGCCTGGACGATGTTGTTGAGGATGATGGCGTAGACCATCGGTTTCTGCGTCTCGATGAAGCTCGGGCCCGGCACGATGTTGTGCATCATGAAGGCCGCGATCAGGATCGCGGTGGCGCCGCCGCCGGGAATGCCGAGCGCCAGCATGGTCGCCATGGAGCCGCCCTCAGCGCTGGCGACGGCGGATTCGGCCGCCACCACGCCCTTCGGATTGCCCTTGCCGAAGGTCGCGCTGTCCTTCGCGGTGCGCTTGGTCTCGGCATAGGCGATGAGGTTGCCGATGGATGAGCCTACGCCGGGCACGGCACCGATGATGATGCCGATGATCGAGCCGCGCAGCAGCACGCCGGGGAACTTCAGCGTGCCCCAGCAGCCCTTCAGGATACGGCGGACGCTGACCTCGCGCGAGCCTTCCGCCTCGATGATGTAGTCGCGTCCGGCAAGGCTGAGCAACTGGCCGGCGGCAAGCAGACCGATCATCGCCGGAATCGGCGCGATGCCGTCCAGCAGCACGGGCAGGCCCATCGTGCCACGGGTGAAACCGGCGGTGTTCATGCCGATCGTGCCGAGCAGGATGCCGAGGGCGGCCGCCAGCAGGCCCCGGCTGATATAGGCCGAGCCGAGCGAGCCGAGCAGCAGCATGCCCCAGATCGCCACCGCGAACATCTCGACCGGTCCGATGCGCAGCACGATGTCGGCGAGCGGCTCGACCACCAGCAGCAGCAGCAGGTAGCCGCCGATGCCGCAGATGGTGGACGCGAACAGTGCATAGCCCAGCGCCTCATTGTGCTCGCCCTTCTGCGACATCGCATAACCGTCGAATGTCGTGGCGAAGGAGGAGGGCGATCCGGGAATGTTCATCAGGATCGCCGGTACCGACCCGCCGAAGCCCGCGCCGGTATAGACCGAGGTGAGGAAGACGATGGCGGAGAAGAAGTCCATGTAGAGCGACATCGGCAGCACGATCGCCATCGCCATGGTGATCGAGATGCCGGGAATGGCGCTGAAGACGAGGCCGACGATCAGGCCTGGGACGATCCATCCCCATGACCCGACGGACGAGAACATGATGCCCAGGGCTTCCTGGAAGGCCGAAATGTCGATCACGTTCGTGCCTCAAAGGATGGTGGTGAACATGGGGAAGGGGATCAGCGCGCGGAAGCCGTAGATCCCGACCAGCGTGACGGCGAGCGAGAAGGCGATCAGGTGGAACGGCCGCCTTTCGCCGCAAATGGCCATCGCCGCCGCGGTGAACAGGAAGATCCCGATGTCGAAGCCGATCACGTCGATCAGAATGACGAGCAGGCCGAGCGAGAGGCCGAGGGCGGCCATGCGGATGACATCCGAGCGTTCCGACGGCAGCGTCGGCGAGAGCGGGTCCTGTTCCCTCGGGGGCAGTGTGGCCACCTCGGCGTCCACGCGGTGGAAGCACTGCGGCACAATGAATAGGTACATGGCCAGCGCGAACAGGGCGATCGGCTGGACCAGAAGCAGATTGTTGATGCTGAGCGACACGCTGCGGGCGTCCAGGAGATACCAGAACACGGCAGCCGCGATGAGCGTGATGAGGGCCAGATGAACATAGTCGATGGTGTATCTGTGTCGACCGATACGCATCATCATCTCCGTTCGTGAAGGGGGAGAGAGCGGGCGAGACCGGGGTCCCGCCCGCGCGGCGATGCGGATTACTTCAGCAGGTCGACGTACTTCGCCATCTTGGTGGCATTATCGAGATAAGCCTTGTTGGAGGCTTCGGGGCCGAACCAGGTGGTGGCGAGGTCCTGAAGTTTGAGGGTTTCGATCGCCTTCGGATTCTTGCTCGCGCGCTCGACCGCGGCGGCGATGGTCTTGTAGATCTCCGGCTGCTCCTCCTTGAGCTTGGTCGTGACGGCCCAGCCGCGCTGCGAACCCTCGACGAAGTCGCTCTTGACGCCGCTGGCGGCCAGCAGCGGAGCCTCCGGATACCATTCGACCGTCTGGTCCGCGAAAATGGCGAGCGGACGGACCTTGGTCTTGAGCGGCAGGAAGCCCTCGCCGCCGACAAAGCCGACGTCGACCTGGGCGCCGGCGGTGGCATTGCGGGCCGGTCCTCCGCCGTCATAGGTGACGATACGCAGCTTGGTCGGATCGATTTCCGCCGCCTGGAAGGCGAGCACCATGTTGGCATAGTCCGCCGAGGCGGGCTGCACGCCGATGCTGAGGCTGGTCGGGTCGGCCTTTAGCTTCTCGATTACCTGCGCGAAGGTCTTGATCGGGCTGTCCGCCGAGGTCGCCGCGAGCGTGTAGTCGCGGGACGGCAGGTTCAGCATCGTGAAGTCCTGCACCTTGTACGGCGCGTTCTGCAGCAGAACGGTCAGCGGTATGTAGGGTGCGGCCGAGGTGCACAGGATGCTGTAGCCGTCCGCCGGCTGGTTGAGCGCATAGGAGTTGCCGAGTTGGGTGCCCGCACCCGGCTTGTTCACGATCACCAGCGGCTGTCCCAGCTCCTTCTCGAGATAGGGCGCGAAGGCGCGCGAAAGCCGGTCATTGTACCCACCCGTTGCGAATGGCACGATGACGTTGATCGGACGTGAAGGGTAGGTTGCCGCGCGCAGGACTGACGGCATAGCAATCACGCCGCCGGCGACGGCGAGCCCGCCAGCAGCGACTTTGAATGCACCTCTGCGTGTGAAATCTGTCATGTTTTCCTCCCGCCGTTCCATCTGAGTTTGATTGGCCCGCGGCGATGCGCTGGACGGCCATGTGGATTAGGCGGGGTCAGACTGTTCCTGTATTCGTCAACTGTCAACAGATTTGCCGGGTCAATTGACGGTACGTCTGGTTGGCGTTGTCCATACGCTCACGCAAACTGCGTTGAAATATAACGAAGCTAACGGCTGAGGCGACGGAGGGATCTTTGGCGCGTTATCGGATGCCTTTGATCTGTTGACAGTTGTCAATAATGCTGCCTCAATCGCCTCAAGGTGCCCGCCGGCGACTTCCGTCGCTTCGAGACGGATGCCAGGGAGGCCGCCATGACCGTTCGCACGTTTCTCGCCCGGTGCCGTCCATCGCCGGCGGAAGGCTCCGCGCTGGAGAAGGGCAAGCATCGGCGGGTTCGCGTCTGATGGCCGACATTCCGGAGGAGACGGTTGTCGCGCGCGTGAAGTCGTACCGGTCGATGGGTTGGTGGCTGCGCGTCGCCACCACCTATGCGCTGGCGGCGGTCGCCGGCTACATCGCTTCGCGCCTTCATGTCCCGCTACCCTGGATGCTCGGGCCGCTTTTTGTCTGCGGCGCGCTCATGGTCGCCGGTGCGCCGCTGCAGGCGGGCCCGCATCTGCGGGAGATCGGGCAGGTGATCGTGGGTCTTGCCATCGGCATGCGGTTCACGCCGCATCTGCTGCTGGTGTCGCTGGAGCTTCTGCCGGCGATGCTGGCGGCCACGCTCTACATCATCGCGGCGACGTTCCTCGGCGCGTTGCTCATGCGTCCGCTGGCCCGGATCGATCCGACGACGGCATTTTTCGCCACCGCTGCTGGCGGCATGGCGGACATGGCCGTGGTTGCGGCGGCGCGCGGGGGCGACACCAATGCGGTGTCGATCGTCCATGCCTTGCGGGTGACGACGGTGGTCAGCGTGGTGCCGTTTCTGGTGTTCGCGCTGGGCGAACAGGGAACGGTCAGCGCCGGCGAGGCCAATCTGGCCAGCGACCTGCCGCTGCTGCTGCTGGGGCTCGTCATCGCCTATCTCGGCGCGCAGCTGCTGCGGCCGACTGTCATTCCCAATCCCTGGCTGCTCGGCTCGCTGCTTCCGAGCGCGGCGCTCGGCGCCTCGGGCCTGCTCAACGTGGCGGTGCCGGGCATGATGATCGTCGCCGCCCAGATCATGATCGGCGTCTGGCTCGCCATGCGCTTCCGGCGCGACCTGTTCGTGCGCCTGCCGCGCGTTGCCGCGGGTGGCCTGATCGTGGGCCTGCTGCTCATCGCCGCGGCTGCCCTCGGCGCCGAGTTCCTGTCGCTGGCCACCGGCTTGCCCATGACCACCAGCTTTCTCGCGCTCGCGCCGGCCGCCATCACCGAGATGGTGCTCACCGCCAAGGCGATGCACGCCGATGCCGAGCTGGTGACGGCCTTCCACATCGTGCGCATAGCGGTGATCGCCTCGACCATCCTCGTCGTCTTCCGCGTCTACCGCTTCGTGCTCAGAGGCCATTATGGATCTGGGGTTTGAGGGCCGTCGGGCGGTCATCGTCGGCGGCAGCTACGGCATCGGCGAAGCCTCCGCCGAGATCCTCCTGCGCGAGGGCGCGGATGTCCTCATCGCCTCGCGCAGCCGCGACAATCTGCGGGCGGCATCGGAGCGCCTCGTCGCCGCCACCGGCCGGGCGCCCGCCGTTTTCGTCGCCGATGTCGTCGCCGATGCGGAGGCGGCAACCGAGCTGGCGGCAGAGGCGCGCCAGCGCTGGGGCGCGCTCGATGTTCTGATCAGCGCGGTCGGTGGCAGCGTGCGGGCCGATTTCGCGGATCTGACCGACGAGGACTGGCTCGGCAGCTATCATTTCAACGTGCTCTCGACCGTGCGGGTGGTGCGCGCGGGCGTGTCGCTGCTGGAGCAGGGGCGGGCGCCCGCCATCGTCACCCTCGGCGCGGCCGCCGCCAAGATGCCCTATGCGCATCAGGTCATGACCAACGTCCACAAGGCCGGGCTGCTCGGCCTGGTGAAGACGCTGGCGCTGGAACTGGGGCCGAAGGGCATCCGCATCAACAGCGTCGGGCCCGGCCGCACGAAGACCTCGCTGTGGATCAACCGCGCCAGCCGCATGGCCGCCGAGCGCGGCGTGCCCATCGCGGAGATCTTCGAGGAGTTCTCGCAGGAGATTCCGCTCAAGCGCTTCGCTGAAGCGCCGGAGGTCGCGGTGATGGTCGCGTGGCTCGCCAGCCCGCTCGCCAGCTACGTCACCGGGCAGGCGATCAATGTCGACGGCGGCATCGCCCGCGGTCTCGTATGAAGGAGAAAGACGTGCCGGACAGCAACAGTGCCCCGCTTCGCATCGGCGTGCTTGAGGGCGACGATATCGGCCATGAGATCGTGCCGGCGGCGCAACGCATCGCGGCGACCGCCGCGCATGCCGTGGGCCTCGACATCGACTGGCTGCCGATCCCGATCGGCCGGCGGGCGCTCGACGAGCTCGGTCACACCATGCCGCCGGGAACGCTGGAGACGCTGGGAACGCTGGACGGTTTCATCCTCGGGCCAATCGGGCATCAGGCCTATCCCAAGGTGCCGGAAGCGATCAATCCGCACCCGATCCTGCGCAAGAGCTTCGACCTGTTCGCCAATGTGCGCCCGACCCGCTCCTATCCGGGGCTCGGCTGCCTCTATGACGACATCGATCTCGTCATCGTGCGGGAGAACAATGAGGGCTTCCAGCCCGACCGCAATGTCGTCGCCGGCTCGGGTGAGTTCCGGCCCACCCACGACACCACAATTTCGGTGCGCGTCATCACCCGCGAGGGTAGCCGCAAGGTCGCCCGCGCCGCGCTGGAGATCGCCCGCGCCCGCGAGAAGCGCCTGACCGTGGTGCACAAGAACACCGTGTTCAAGCTCGGTTGCGGCATGTTCGTCGAGGAGTGCTACGAGGCCGGCAAGGACTTTCCCGATGTGACCATCGAGGAAGTCATCGTCGACACCTTCGCGATGAAGCTGGTGCGCGAGCCGCAGCGCTTCGACACCGTCGTCACCACCAACATGTTCGGCGACATCCTCACCGACGAGGCGGCGGGGCTCGTGGGCGGGCTCGGCATGGCGCCGGGCCTGTGCATCGGCCGCGGCGACATCGCCATGGCGCAGGCGACCCATGGCTCGGCGCCCGACATCGCCGGCAAGGGCGTCGCCAATCCCTACGCCATGATCGAATCGACCCGCATGCTCATCGAGTGGCTCGGCCGCCGTCGCGGCATTCCCGCCGCCGGCCGCGCCGCGGCGCTGATGAAGCTCGGCATCGACACCGCGCTCGCCGATCCCGCCACCCGTACCCCCGACATTCGCGGCACCGGTGCGCAGGCCGACATGGTCGCCGGTATCCTCATCGCTATGGAGAACTCCCGTCATGCGGCAGCATAAGATCGCCCTCATCCCCGGAGACGGCATCGGCTCCGATGTCATCCATGCCGGGCGCCGTGTGCTCGACGCGCTGGCCGCCGCCAATGGCAGCTTTGGCTTCCAGTTCGAGAGCTTCGACTGGGGTTCCGACCGCTACCGCCGCGTCGGCACGATGATGCCGGAGGACGGCGTCGACACGCTGCGTGGCTTCGACGCCATCTATTTCGGCGCCGTCGGCGATCCCGGGATTCCTGACCACATCACGCTGTGGGAACTGCGCCTCGCCATCTGCCAGGGGCTCGACCAATACGCCAATGTCCGCCCCTCGCGGCTTCTACCGAACATCACCGGGCCGTTGCGCCCCGAACTCGGTCGCGACATCGACTGGGTGATCGTGCGCGAGAATAGTGAGGGCGAATATGCCGGGGCCGGCGGGCGGGCCCATCGGGGGCTGCCGATCGAGGTAGGCCTCGACGTCTCCGTGTTCACCCGCGCCGGCATCGAGCGCATTGCGCGTTTCGCCTGCGAGCTCGCCATGTCGCGACTGCGCCGTAAGCTGACCATCGTCACCAAGTCCAACGCCCAGCGCCACGGCATGGTGCTGTGGGACGAGGTTTGCCGCGGCGTGGTGCGCGACTTCCCCGAGCTCGATGTCGACTGGATGCTGGTCGATGCCATGACCATGCGTATGGTGCTGCGCCCGGGTACAGTCGATACCGTGCTCGCCACGAACCTGCATGCCGACGTGCTGTCCGATCTCGCCTCGGCACTGAGCGGCAGTCTCGGCATCGGCGCCACCGGCAACCTCTCGCCCGACCGCAGCGCGCCCTCCATGTTCGAGCCGATCCACGGCTCCGCATTCGACCTGATCGGCAAGGGCATCGCCAATCCGATCGGCGCCTTCTGGAGCGCGGTGCTGATGCTGGAGCATCTGGGTGAGACGCATGCCGCTGCGCAACTGATGGACGCCATCGAGCAGGTGACGCGGGACGGCGTCGCCCTGACGCCCGATCTTGGCGGCACGGCGCGCACCGACGATGTCACCGAGGCGGTGATCGGCATCATCAGAGAACGAATTGTCGCAGACGGAGCTGCTGCACGTAGCGTGGCTTAGAAATTACAAGCCTTCCGGGGCGGGATTGTCTACAATTAACGGATGGATATGAATCGCGAGCCGAGCCATTTGAACGATCTCTCCGTTGTGAAGAGCGTTTCGCTCACGAGCGCGCTCGAGAAGGAACTCGAGCGCCTCATCCTCACGGGTGAACTGGAGCCAGGTGAGCGGATCAACGAGATCCATCTCTCCAATCGCTTCGGCACCAGCCGCGGCCCCATTCGCGAGGCGACGCGCAGCCTCGAGGCGAAGGGGCTGGTGGAGGTCGTGCGCAACCGGGGCGTCTTCGTGCGGCGCCTCTCTGTCGAGGACGCGATCGAGATCTATGACGTGCGCGCGGCACTGTTCGGCCAGGCGGGGCGCCTGCTTGCCGAACGCATGACCGATGGGTTGCTCACCGAACTGACCAAACTGGTGGACGAGATGGACATCGTCGCCGAGCAGGGCAATTTCGACGAGTACTACCCGCTCAATCTCGCCTTCCACAATCTTATCGTCACCTCGTCCGGCAACCGGACCCTGGTTGCTGAATACCACCGTTTCGTCAACAAGCTGCATCTGTTCCGCGCCCGCGCGCTGGTGCAGGGCGGCGGCCTCGCCGTCTCGAACCGCGAGCACCGGGCCATGCTGGAGGCGCTGGCCTCCGGCGACGGCGACAGGGCGCAGATGACGCACTGGCGCCATGTGGCGCTCGCCAAGCGGCGCCTCATCGCCGCCGTCGACGGGGCGTCGCGGATCGACTGACAAGGCGAGCGGGTCCTTATCCCGGCTGCCCCTTCGTGGATCATCCTCATTCCGGACTTGCCCCGGCAACCCAGCCTTCTGTTGGTACCGCAGGGGCGCTGGATGGCGGCAAGCTTCTCCCTCTTCCCGAGAGGGGGAGGGAAGTAAGAAGTCGGCTCATTACGCCAGCGTTGCGTCCTAGACCAAGGCCTCACGCCGCCGCAGCGCGCGCCTCGATCTGCCGCGAGGCGACGCGCGCGGCGAGGCGGATGGCGGATTCGAAGGCGCCGATATCGGCCACGCCCTTTCCGACGATATCGAAGGCCGTGCCATGGGCGGGGGTAGTGAACACCACCTCGAGGCCGGCGGTGATGGTCACGCCCTTGTTGAAGCCCTTCAGCTTCGTCGCGATCTGCCCCTGGTCGTGGTACATCGCCAGCACGCTGTCATAGGCGCCGCCAAAGGCCTTGAGATAGATGGTGTCGGCCGGCCATGGCCCGTCACAAGCAATGCCCTCCTTTGCCATCGCCTCGATCGCCGGGCGGATGATGTCGATCTCCTCGGTGCCGAACAGGCCGCCTTCGCCGGCATGCGGATTGAGCGCCGCCACGGCGATGCGTGGCGTGTCGATGCCGGCCTTGCGCATGGTCTCGTCCGCCAGCTTCAACGCGCGGCAGACGGAATCATAGGTCACCTGCTCGACGGCGGTGCGCAGCGACACATGCGAGGTGACCCGCGTCATCCACTGGCCCTCCAGCACGTTCATCTCGCTGAACGGACCGGTGTGGGCGAGCAGATGGGCGAACATCTTGTGCTCGTCGGCAAAGCGCCAGCCACCCCTAAACATGGCCTGCTTGTTGAGCGGGGCAAAGCACACGCCGTCGATCTCGCCGGCCTTGGCGAAGTCGATGGCGCGGGCGAGCGTGTCGCCGGTGAGCCGGCCGGACTCGGGACTGGCGACGCCCAGTTCGAAGGCGCTTGGATCGGTGTTTTCTAGGTCGACTAGCGGCACGCCGGGCGCATTCCAGTCGACGGTCGCTGGGGACGTATAGCGCCGATAGGCGAGGGCCACGCCCGCCTGCCGCGCGCCGAGCTCCAGAACGCGCGCGTCGCCGACCACGACGAGCCGCGCGACATCGCGCCCACGGCCTTCGTGCAGGATGCGCGCCGTCTGTTCCGGCCCGATGCCGGTGCAGTCGCCGGGTACGAGCGCGAGGATCGGAAGCGATGAACGGGTCATGGAACTACCTGCCATTGTATTTCGGTGTTCTGGGGTCCAGCGGGCTGAGCCGCGCGGGCGTGGCGGAATCGTCCTCCAGCGTGCGCAGGAAACGCGCCTTGCCGGCGAGGATGTGCCGTTCGAGCAGCCGCGCCGCGGCCGTGCCGTCGCTCTGGCGCAGCGCCTCGACGATCGCCTTGTGCTCGTCATTGGAGGTGCGCATCGAGCCGGCGAGCACCAGGCCGCGCCGGCGGAACAGATGCAGCTCCGCCTCCAGCAGCGGGTAGATCTCGATCAGCTTCTCATTGTCCGAGGCGATCAGCACCGCGTGGTGGAACTGATTGTTGAGCGTGTAGAAGGTGGCGATGTCCGAGGCCTCGATGGCCGCTTCCATCTGCGCGATCAGCTCGTCCATCCCGCGAAGCTGGGAGGTGGTGATGATCGCGGCGGCCAGCCGTCCCGCCGTCCCGAACAGCCCGGCGCGGATGTCGTAGAGGTCGAGCGCCTCCTTGGTGCTGACCTCGCGGACAAAGAAGCCCCGGTTGAGCTCGCTGCGCAGCAGCCCGATCTGTTCGAGCGCCCGGCACGCCTCGCGCACGGGCCCACGGCTGATGCCGAGCCGCAGAGCCAGCGTGCTCTCATTGATGCGGGTGCCGCCGGTAAGCTCGCCGGTGCCGATCATGCGCTCGATCTCGCGCTGGATGAGCGGCACGAAGGACGCGGTGCGCGGAATGCGGGCAGGGGAGGAGGGAGCGTGGCGCGGCATGGCCGCATCTCGCCCCTGGAAATGAAAATTGTCAACACTAAACCGCGGTGTGGTGACGAAAGCGGGCTATTTGGCTTTCGTGGCACGTGCCCATGCGGAATGTGCGCGAGTCGGAAATTCTTACGAAAAGTGAATGATTGTAACGAATGATGGCATCACGCGGAGGCCGAAAAGCGCGGGATGTCCATAGGCGATCCGGGTGCTTCGGTTAAAATTGTTGACAGTTGGCGAAATCGCGAACAGTGTCCTGTCGCCAAATTGGGCCGTTACCGCTGCCCGACATTCCAGGAGTTTCCATGACGACCTATTCCATAGCGGTCATTCCCGGCGACGGGATCGGCAACGAGGTGGTGCCCGAGGCGCAGCGGGTGATCGAGGCGGCCGCGCGCAAAGGCGGCTTCTCCTTCGACTGGACCCATTACGACTGGAGCTGCGAGCGTTTCGCCAAGACCGGCGCGATGATGCCGGCCGACGGGCTCGACCAGATCCGTGGCAAGGACGCCATCTTCCTCGGCGCGGTCGGCTTTCCCGGCGTGCCGGACCACGTCTCGCTCTGGGGCCTGCTCATCCCGATCCGTCGTGGCTTCCATCAATATGTGAACCTGCGCCCGGTGAAGCTGCTCGCCGGCGTCGAGAGCCCGCTCAAGGGGCGCGGTCCCGGCGACATCGACTTCTACGTCGTGCGCGAGAACAATGAGGGCGAGTACTCCTCCATCGGCGGCCGGCTCTATGAGGGCGGCGCGGATGAGCTCGTCATGCAGCAGTCCATCTTCACCCGTCGCGGCTGCGACCGGGTGATGCGCTACGCTTTCGAGCTGGCCAAGGGTCGCAAGAAGCACGTCACCTCGGCCACCAAGTCGAACGGCATCAGCCACACTATGCCCTATTGGGACGAGCGCTTCGCGGCCATCTCTCAGGAATATCCCGGCTTCACCACCGATCAGTTCCACATCGACATCCTGACCGCGCATTTCGTGCGCAACCCGGACTGGTTCGACGTGGTGGTCGCCTCGAATCTATTCGGCGACATCCTTTCCGATCTCGGCCCGGCCGTGGTCGGCTCCATCGGCATAGCGCCCGGTGCCAACATCAATCCCGAGAAGGAATACCCCTCCATGTTCGAGCCGGTGCACGGCTCGGCGCCGGACATTGCCGGCAAGGGCATCGCCAACCCCATCGGCCAGATCTGGTCGGGCGCGATGATGCTGCGCCATCTCGGCGAGGAAGCCGCCGCCCGTTCGATTGAGAACGCGATCGAGGACGTGCTCGCCCGGAGAGACAGCCTCACCCGCGACCTCGGCGGCACCGCCACTACGCGCGAACTGACGGACGCCATCATCGGCGCCTTGTCCTCCGCGGCCGCGCATGCGCCGGCGGCCTGAAGAAACCCAACGACAGAACGGGAAACGCCCCAAAGGAGCCGTTACATGACGCTGCACCAGACCAATCCCGCGCATGCCCAGCCGATCGTCGAGGGCCTGACGCGGCAGGTGGCCGAATTCGTCGTCGGCACCAACCTTGCCGACCTGCCGGCGGAGGTGGTCGAACTGGGCAAGAAGTCGATCCTCGACGGTATCGGCCTCGCGCTCTCCGGCTCGGTCGCCAAGAGCGGCGAGCATATCCAGAGCTATCTCGCCGGGCTCGGCATCAAGGACGGGCCGGCGACGGTGATCGGCACCTCGCTGAAAGTGCCGCCGCGCTTCGCTGCCTTCGCCAACGGTGTCGGCATCCATGCCGACGACTATGACGACACCCAACTCGCCGTCGCCAAGGATCGCGTCTACGGTCTGCTCACCCACCCCACCGCGCCGGCATTGCCGGCGGCGCTCGCGGTAGCGGAAGCCGGCGGGCGTTCCGGCGCCGACATGATGCTGGCCTATCATCTCGGCGTCGAAGTGGAGTGCAAGATCGCCGAGGCGATCAACCCGCGCCACTATCAGCACGGCTTCCACGCCACCGCGACTTGCGGCACCTATGCGGCGGCCGCCGCCGCCTCGAAGCTCAAGGGGCTGTCGGTGGAGCAGGTGGTGCGCGCCTTCGGCTGCGCCGGCAGTCAGTCGGCGGGGCTGCGGGAGAATTTCGGCACCATGATGAAGCCATTCCACGCCGGCCGCTCTTCCGAGAGCGGCGTCGTCGCGGCGGATTTCGCCGAGCTCGGCTGGACCACCACCGACAAGATACTGGAGGCGCCGCGCGGCTTCTTCCAGGCAGCCGGCGGCGGCTTCGACGCCGCCGCGATCGCCGGCAAGCTCGGGCAGCCCTGGACCTTCGCCTTCCCCGGCGTGTCGATCAAGCCGCACCCGTCGGGTTCACTCACCCACCCCGGCATGACCGAACTGCTGCGGCTCATCCACGCGCATTCCATCGCGGCCGGCGATGTGGAACGGGTGGATGTCGGCACCAACCAGAACATGCCGAATGCGCTGATCCACCATCGTCCGAAGAACGAGCTGCAGGCCAAGTTCTCCATGGAATTCTGCATGGCGATCCTGCTGCTGGACGGGCGCGGCAGTCTGCCGGAATTCACCGACGAGACAGTGGAGCGCGACGACGTCAAGGCGATGATCGAGCGGGTGAACTTCCACGTCCATCCCGACGCGGAAGCGGCCGGCTACGACAAGATGACGACGATCATCGACATCCACATGAAGGACGGACGCGTCATCTCCGGCCGGGCCGATTTCGGCAAGGGCAGCCCCGCTAACCCGATGAGCTATGACGAGTGCGCGGACAAGTTCCGCGGCTGCGCCGAGTTCGCCCGCTGGGACAGGGCCAAGACCGAGGCGATCATCGAGACGGTTCGCCGGCTCGAACGGGTCGGCGATGTTCGCGAACTGACCCGCCTCTGTGCGTGAGGCGTGCCGGCCCCGAACGCCTCTCCCCGTCAATGGCGGGGAGGGGCGCGGTCGAGTTGCCGCCGTTGCATTCCCAACGTCGTCATCCTGTCGAAGGGCAAATCACGGCGCATTCCAGGCCATCGCCTTTCCGGCAATTGGTGGTCCGCTCAAATGCCGCGGATGAAGCCGCCATCCACCCGGATTTGCGAGCCGGTGACATAGCTTGCGCGAGCGCTGGCCAGGAATGTCACGACGTCGGCAAATTCCTGGGGATCACCATAGCGGCCCATGGGAATGGTGGCGCGTGAGGCCTGCGCGACCTCGTCGGGTGTCGCCCCGGTGCGTTTGGCCGCCGCCGCGTCGAGTTCGTCGACCCGTGCGGTGTGGATGCGGCCCGGCAGCACGCAGTTCACCGTCACCCCGTCCTTGGCCACCTCGCCGGCGAGGGTCTTGGCCCAGCCGACCACGGAGGCGCGCAGCGCGTTCGACAGGCCGAGATTGGGGATGGGCTGGGCGACGCCGGAGGAAACGAGATTGATCACTCTCCCGAAACCGCGCGCCTGCATGCCCGGCAACAGCGCGGCCGTGACGGCGAAGAGTGAGGCCGCCATCGCCTCGAAGCTGCGGCTCCACTGTTCGCCGCTCGCCTGTGCCACCGGGCCGGGCGGCGGACCGCCGGAATTGTTGACCAGCACGTCGACGGGCCACGCCCCCGGCGCGGTGAGGCGCGCCAGCGCGGCGTCGAGACTGGCGCGGTCGGCGAGGTCGAGCACTAATGTCCCGGCTTGTCCGCCCGCCGCGCGGATCGCCAGCGCCCCAGCCTCGACCCGCGCGGCATCGCGGCCGCTGACGATGACGCGGACTCCCTCCGCCGCCAAGGTGCGGGCGACGGCCTCGCCGAGCCCGCGGCTCGATCCCAGCACCAGTGCGGTACGGCCTTCCAGACCAAGATCCATGGTTCAGTTCTCCCCGCCGGGACGAAGGGCGCGACGGGGGACAGGGGAGTGTATCGGCATGACAGTCAGTCCGTGATGCGGTGAGTGGGGTAGCGGGTCGCCATGGCAGCGAGGAAGCCGGTGAGCAGCGGATGCGGGTGACCGGGGCGGCTCGACAGTTCGGGATGGCCCTGCATGGCGAGAAAGAAGCGCAGCGCCGGCACCTCGATGGCATCGGCATGGCAGTTCTCCGCCTGCCGGCCCGAAATGACGAGGCCAGCCTCCGTGAGGCAGGGCTCCAGCGCCGGATCGAGTACGAAACGGTGATTGCATCGCACGTCGATCCGCTCCTCACCGACCAGCGTGGCGAGGCGGCTGCCGGGCGCAAGGCGGCAGGACTGCGTGCCGAGCCGGTGCAGGGGGCGGCCATATTCGTCATGTAGCCGTACGAAGGTCTTGGTCTGCGCGTCCGGGTCGGCCTCGGCGAGGTTGACGTCGTTCATGCCGCAGATCTCCTGCGCCACGGCCGTCACCATGGTCTGCATGCCGAGGCAAAGGCCGACGGTCGGCACATCGCGGCGGATCGCGACGCGGGCGGCCTCAATCTGGCCGCGCACCTGCTCCATGTCGGAACCGCCGGGCAGCACCAGCCCGTCGACCTCGGCGAGCCGGTGTTCCCATGCCGGCTCGTCGCGCGGATCGGCGAAGGAGAGTTCGAGCCCGACGCCCAGCGCCTCGGCGGCGTCGCCGAGGGCGGCGAGATTGGCGGGGTAGACCTCACGGTGATGGGCCTCGCCGCCGGCCATCAGCACGCGTACCCTACGGGGGGCCGAAGAAGGGGCGGGAAGGGGTTCCGTGCCGGCGTCGACCGGGACCGGGCGGCCGTACGCGTCGCATCGCCAGCGACCGGCGAGTGCGCCATCTGGCACCTCCCGTAGTGTGAAGAGGCCATTCGCTTCGTTCACGTCGAAGATCTCGACCGGGCGCCCGGCGCGCGTGGCGGTGGCAAGAAGGCGCGCCTGCGCCTCTTCATGGGCGGGCAGGGCAGGGTTGAGCGGCACGACCACCGTGCCGGGCAGCTGCACGACCGCACCGCGATCGACCGGCGGCGGGACCGGGCGGCCGATCGCCCGCTCCGCCCAGACCAGCCCATTGGGAGCGAGTTCGCCATGGGCGAGCACATGCTGTGCACAGTCGAAGCGGGCATGGCCGGCGCCGCCGCCGGTGAGCGTCACCAGCTCGGCGCCGCGGGCGGCCGCGAAGGCGCCGGCGATCATGCCGTCAAGCGTCGGCAGGAGCGTGGCGTGGCGAACCAGCAGCAGCGTCATGGCGCGACGCTCCCAGTGGCAGCGCCATTCGCTTTGCCGGCAAAGGAGGGAGCCGCCCGATAGGCGTTGCCGAGATGGGCGAGCATCAGTTCGGCGGCGCGGGTATTGTCGCCAGCGGCGACCGCATCGAGGATGGCGAGATGCTCGCGGCACCAGTCGCGCACGCGGCGGCGATTCACATAACCGCCGAATTCGAGCAAGCGCCGCAGGCGGTTCTGTTGCTGGATCGACTGGAGCAGGAAGATGTTGCCGCTGAAACCGGCAATGGTCTCGTGAAAATGCGCGTCGGTGTCGAAGAGCTGCCGGGCATCCACCGAGGCGATATGGGGGTGGGACTCGAGATAGTGATGCTGGATTCGCAGCCGCTCCAGCGCCCCCGGATCGGGCCGGAAGGTCGGCAGGAGCAGTCCCTGCGGCTCAAGTATCCGGCGGAAATCATAGCTGTTCTGTAAGGCGAGGCCGGTGTCCAGAGTCGGCAGGAAAGTCCAGCCGCGCCCGGCATTGCGCTCCAGCAGACCGTCATTGACGAGGCGCGAGAGCGTTCGCTGGAGCAAGGTGCGGTCGACATCGTAACGCCGCGCGATCTCCGCCTGAGTGAAGGAGACCGGCAATTGATCGGCAAGCCGGTCATTGACAATGTCGCCGTAAAGGTCCTGGTCGGCGGTCGGCGGCACTTCGAGGCTGAGACGGTGCAACTCCTCCGGCCTCGCCTTCAGGAAGAAGCCCTGGTTGCGCCGCGCCTCCACCACATCGTGCTCGGCGAGCAGGGTCAACGCCGCGCGGACCGGCGTGCGCGAGACTTGCAACAGGTCGCTGAGCTGCTGTTCGCGCAGGTGGTGGCCGACCTCGAAACGGCCGCCCCGGATGGTGTCAAGAATCTGGTTCGCCAGGCGAACCCGGGTCGGACTGGAACTGCGCGCCATAGAGCACCGCATTTGTATGAAATATGTTCTCTCATACAATATGATCTGACGTTCCGACAAGTCGAAGCCTGATGGTAATTGCTGCCCGAGGGACATTCCACGCATGGCATGTGCGGCCGGAAACTACGCATTTTGCCGATGAAATGAAGGGTTTTCGGCACAAGTCGCTCATTCTTTGTGCAGTGCAGGAAGTGGCCGGCGCTTGACACTTCCCGCACTCCAATTTTGTATAAGTAGCATCATTTAGTGCAATCCAGTGTCGACAAAAATCAACATCTTCCAGATCACACAGGGGATCCGCATGTTCCGCAAAGTGGTTGCCGCACTCGTCCTCCCGCTCGGCCTGATGCACGCCGCCGCGGCCGCCGAGCTGCCGAAAACCGGTCTCGTCGAGGCCGGCGCGCTCACCTATGGCGTCGCCGCGACCTTCTCACCGTTCGAGTTTCAGAGGGACGGCAAGCTCACCGGCTTCGACATCGACATGATCGAGGCGCTGGGCAAGAAGCTCGGGGCGTCGCCCAAGCCGCTCAACATGGAGTTCAAGGGCCTCATCCCGGCGCTGCAGGGCAACCGGATCGATATCATCAACTCGGCGATGTACATCAATCCGGCCCGCTCCGAGCAGGTCGACTTCGTGCCCTATCTCAAGATCGGCAACATGGTCATGGTGCAGGCGGGCAACCCGGCCAAGATCACCGGCCGCGACGACAGCCTGTGTGGCAAGAGCATCGCCGTCACCCTCGGCGGCATTCAGGAGAGCCAGGCCCGCGCCGACGACAAGAACTGCAAGGACAAGGGCCTGCCGGCCGTGAAGGTGCTCACCTTCCCGACCGCCCAGGATTCCGCGCTCACACTTCGCCAGGGTCGTGCCGACGCCTATTACGATTCCACTCCCGGCGCCGCCGATCTCTTGCAGAAACTGCCGGGCGTGTTCGAGACCGCCGGTACCGAGTTCGAGGCCAACACCTCGATCGGCATGGCCACCCGCAAAGGTGATGCCGCCATGCAGGAGTCGCTGAAGGCGGCGCTGAAGGAGATTGTCGCCGACGGCACCTACGCGGCGTTGATCAAGAAGTGGAACCTGCCCGCTTCCGTGGCGATCTTCAACTGATCGCCACGTCCAGCCTCGGGGACGCCAGGACAAGGAGAAGACGCGCATGATGTCGTTCGATATCGTCCTCGGCTACATCGTCTCGCCCGCCTTCTTCCATGGCGCGGTGCTGACGCTGCTGATCACCGTAACCGCGCTGTTCTTCGGCGTCCTCGCCGGCCTCGTCATCGCCCTGCTGCAGGAGACGCGGATGCGCCCCCTGCAGATCTTCACGCTGATTTATGTCTGGCTGTTCCGCGGCACGCCGGTGCTGTTCCAGATCATCTTCATCTACAACGTGCTGCCGACCTTCGGCATCCGCCTCTCGGCCTTCCTCAGCGCGGTGATCGCGCTGGCGCTGAACGAGGGCGCCTATATGGCGGAGATCCTGCGCTCCGGCCTCGATGCCGTGAAGAAGGGCCAGCGCACGGCCGGCCTCGCGCTCGGCCTCACCACCGGCCAGGTGATGCGCTGGATCGTGCTGCCGCAGGCCGCGCGCATCGTGCTGCCGCCGATGGGAAACCAGATGATCGGCATGCTGAAGACCAGCGCGCTCGTCTCGGTGATCGCGGTGGAAGAGTTGCTGCTCGTCGCCAACCAGACCGCCAGCGCCTCCTTCCGCTATCTCGAGGCGCTGACGGCCGCAGGCATCTATTACCTCGCGCTCACGACGATCTTCATGGTGCTGCAGGCGATGATGGAGCGCAGCCTCGACCCCAAGAAGCACCGTCGCCGCGAGAAGCGTCCGCTGGTCGACCGTCTGCTGCTGGCTACGGAGAGCGCCGATGTCCGCTGAAGCCCAACGGTCCGGCACGCCGCAGGCTTCCACCCCGCCGCTGCTGGAGATCATCGGCATCGACAAGCATTTCGGCGGCTTCCATGCATTGAAGGGCTGCTCGCTGGATGTCGCCCGCGGCGAGACTGTCGTGCTGATCGGTCCTTCCGGCTCGGGCAAGTCGACGTTGCTGCGCTGCGTGAACCTGCTGGAGCCGGCCGATGGCGGCGACATCTTCTTCGAGGGCGCCAACATTTCCCGCGACCTGAAGAGCGCTGCCCGCATCCGCCGCAACATTGGCATGGTGTTCCAGAATTTCGAGTTGTTCCAGCACCTTTCGGCTGCCGAGAACATCATGCTCGCGCCGATGAAGGTGCGCGGACTGTCCCGCGCCGATGCGCACGACCTCGCGCTCGAACTATTGGGCAAGGTGCGCATTCCCGACAAGGCGGATGCCTTTCCCGACGAGCTCTCCGGCGGCCAGCAGCAGCGCGTCGCCATCGCCCGCGCGCTCGCCATGAAGCCCAAGCTCATGCTCTATGACGAACCGACCTCGGCGCTCGATCCGGAGATGATCCGCGAGGTGCTCGACGTCATGGCCGATCTGTCCGCCGAGGGGATGACCAGCCTGGTCGTCACCCACGAGATGGGCTTCGCCCGCCGGGCCGCCGACAAGATCGTGTTCATGGAAAACGGACGGGTCGTCGAGACCGCGTCGAGCGAGGCGTTCTTCGGCGGCGCGGTCAACGAGCGCGCGCGCCACTTCCTCGACCAGATACTCCACTGACGAGTGCCCAGCATGTCCCTTGCCGTTGCCCCCGACGCCGCCCGCATGAGGCGCGAGCTCGCCGATCTCGTCGCCATCCGCAGTGAAAACCCGCCGGGCCGCGAGGTCGAGGTCGCGCATTACATCCGCGCGTGCCTCGCCCCGCTCGGCTTCGAGATCGCGCTCGACGAGTACAACCCTGGCCGGGTGAATGTGGAGGCGAAGCTGGTCAACGGCCCCGGCCCGGTCTTCGCCTTCAACACCCATATGGACGTGGTGCCGGCGGGCGAGGGGTGGACGTCCGACCCCTTCGTGCTGCGCGAGGCCGATGGCAGGTTGTTCGGCCGCGGTGCCTGCGACTGCAAGGGCCCGCTTGCCGCCATGCTGGAAGCGGTGCGCCAGCTGGCGGCGGGCCGCGCCAGCTGGTCCGGCACGCTGCTCGCCGTCTTCGTCGCGGATGAGGAGATCGCCAGCGAGGGCGCCAGGCTCTACGCCTCGCGCAAGCCGAAGATCGACTTCGCCGTCGTCGGCGAGCCGACCTCGAACACGGTCTATTCCGCCCATAAGGGCAGCTTGCGGCCGCTGGTGCGGGTGCATGGCGTGCCGGCGCATTCCGGCTCGCCGCATCTCGGTGAGAACGCGGTCTATCGCGCCGGCGAGCTGCTGGCGCTGATCGCCGAGACGCATGAGGCCGATGTGCGCCACCGCGCCCATCCGCTGGTCGGCGGGGCGAGTCTCACGGTGACGCGCATCCAGGGTGGCCACGCCGACAATGTCCTGCCCGGTGCCTGCGACATGCTGCTCGACCGCCGGCTGGTGCCCGGCGAGGACGAGGAGGCGGTGAAGGCCGATATCGCCGCGCTGCTGGTCCGCGCCCATGAACGCTCTGGCCTGCGCGCCGAGATCCTTGACTGGAAGCCGACCACCGGCGGCGCCACCGAGACCGCGCCCGACCGGCCGATCGTGCAGGCGAGCCTTGCCGCCTGCCGCGCCCATGGCATCGCGGATGCCGGCCCCTTCGGCTTCCAGGGCGCGTGCGATCTCGTGCATTTCCGCTCCACCGGGGCGGAAGGCGTGGTGATCGGTCCCGGTTCGCTCTCCGTCGCCCACAAGGCGGACGAGTTCGTGCCGGCGGACGAGTTCGAGCTGTCGGCGCTGATCTATCGCGACGTCGCCAAAGCCATGCTGAGCGCCTGAGCCATGCGCGTCTCGCTGCATCGCGCGCTGCTGACCTATGGCGGGGGGCTGGTGCTCCACACCGCCGCGTCGGGCCGTGTTGCCGGGCTCGACACGCTCTATCTGCGCCTCGACGACGGCGAGACGATTGCCGTGGGCGAAGTGCGCCTCAACATCACCTATCTCAACGACCTTGATGCCGATGACGTTCTGGCCGAGACGGTGGCGGTGGTCGAGGCGCTGGATTTCGGCGCGGATCCCGCCGCGCTTCTTGCCGATCTGCCGGCGGCCTTCCGCGCCGCCTCCGCGCCGGTGCGCATGCTCATCGACGGCGCCCTGCACGACCGCGCGGCCAAGCGGGCAGGCCTACCGCTGGTTCGTTATCTCGGCGCGCCGGCGGCGGCAGGTCTCGCCCGCGCCACCAACCAGACGCTGTTCGTCTCCACCGACGAGGTGTTCCTCGCGCAGGCCGAGGCTTATGTCGCGCGCGGCTTCCGCGATCTCAAGGTGCGCATCGGCGCCGGCGACATCGCCGAGGATCTGCGCCGGGTCGGGCTGCTGCGAGCGCGCTTCGGCGCGGCGCTGAAGATCGCCGCCGATGCCAATGGCGCCTGGAGCGAGGACGCGGCGCGCGCCGGCCTCGATGCGCTCGCGCCCTATGGCCTTGCCTATGTCGAGCAGCCGGTTCCCCCCGGCGACTGGGCCGCACTCGACCGTCTCGCGCGGGTGAGCCCCGTTCCGCTGATGCTGGACGAGAGCGTGAAGGATTTCGACGACGTCGCCCGCATCGCCGAGGCCGGCAACGGGCTGATGGCGCATCTCAAGCTGGTCAAGCTCGGCGGCATCGCCCCTGCGGTCGAGGCCGCACGCCGCCTTGCCGCCGCCGGCGTGCCGTTCATGATCGGCCAGATGAACGAGGGCGGCCTCGCCACCGCCGCCGCGCTGCATGCGGCGCTGGCGACCGGACCGCGCTTCGCCGAACTCTACGGCGCCGATGGTCTCACCAATGATCCCGCTTCCGGCCTTTCCTATGCCGAGGGTCGCGTCGCCGCCCCGGACGCACCCGGCTTCGGGCTGAATTTCGATGCGAACGCCACGCATCTCATCAAGGAGTTCTCGTGACATGACCGCCACTGCCAGTGTGGTTCAGGGACAGGAATCCGCCTTCCCCAAGGCCGAATATGACGCCCGTGTCGTCCGCGCACGGCAGGGGCTCGTCGCTGCCGGCCTCGACGCCATGATCGTCACCGGGCCGGAGAACATCTTCTATCTCACCGGCCAGCAGACGCCCGGCTACTACACCTTCCAGGCGCTGGTGCTGCCGGTGGAGGGCGATCCGGTCTTCGTCATCCGCCAGCTCGAATATTTCAACTTCATCGCCAACACCTTCCTCGCCGATGCGGCTATCTATCAGGATACCGACGAGCCGGTGCGCTTTCTCGTCGGTCTCATCGAGGCGAAGGGGCTGAAAGGCAAGCGTGTCGGCATCGACAAGCGGGGCTGGTTCCTGCCCATCGCCACCTATGAGGCGCTCGCCGCCGCGCTTGGCACCGTGCACGACGCCGCCGGCGTGGTGGAGAAGCTGCGCATGGTGAAGTCGCCGTTGGAGGTGGATAAGCTCGTCCGCGCCGCGACCTATGTCGATGCGGGAATGAAGGCCGGCCTTGCCACTGTAAAGCCCGGCAACACCGAGAACGATCTCGTCGCGGCCATGATGAGCGCGGCGATCGCCGCCGGCTCGGAATATATGGGCATGGAGCCGCTGGTTTCCTCAGGTCCGCGCTCGGGCGTGCCGCACGGCACCTGGAAACGCCGGGTGATGCAGGCCGGCGATCCCGCCTTTCTGGAGATGGCCGCCTGCCACGACCGCTACCACGCCGCGCTGATGCGCTCGGCCTGGATTGGCACTCCGCCGGCAGAGGCGGTGGAGATGATGAAGGTCTGCCAGGAAGCGCTGGCCGTCGCGCTCGATGCGGTGAGGCCGGGCGAGGCCTGCGAGGTGCCGCACATTGCCTGCCAGAAGGTGATCGACGCCGCCGGCTACACCGATGCCTTCCGCAAGCGCCTGGGCTACAGCGTCGGCATCTCCTTCGCGCCGGATTGGGGCGAGGGTGGCATTCTCAGCCTCAATGCCGGGGTGAAGACCGAACTCGTGCCCGGCATGGCGTTCCACCTGCCGCCGGCGCTGCGCATCTATGGCCGCTTCACCGTGGGCGTCAGCGAAACCATCGTCGTCACGGAGACCGGCTGCCGCGTGCTCGGCTCGGTCGACCGCGCGCTTCTCTTGGTCGCGGCCTGAGCGCCGACGCCGAAGCTCTGTCGGCGCAGCTTGCCGCCGCATGCCTGAAAGGCTTTTCCATGAAAGACATCACTGAAAGCCGCGCGCGTCTCGCCGGCATCTTCAACATCACCGTCACGCCCTTCGCGGCGGACGGCTCCATCGACACCGCTGGCCTTGCCCGCTCCATGGAGCGGGTGATCGGGCTCGGCTATGACGGCATCCTCATTGGCGGTACCTATGGCGAGTTCCCCGCCATGACCGCCGAGGAGCGCGCCGGGCTGTTCCGCACGGTGATGGACGTGGTCGGCGACCGCGTGCCGGTGATGCTGTGCTCGGCCGGCTCGGATGCGCGCACCGTGCGCGAACTCACCCAGCTCGCCGGCGATCTCGGCGGCCTGCCGATGGTCACGCCTCCCTATGTCTCGGAAGTCACCGACGGCCAGATCGTGGCTTTCTTCAAGGACATGGCGCCGCTGTCGAAGACCGGCATCCTCGTCTACAACGCGCCCGGCATCGGCATCACGCTGCAGCCGGACGTGATCGAGGAGCTCGCCGATATCGAAGGCGTGGTCGGCATCAAGCAGGGCGACCTGTCGGTGACCCCGATCGACAAGATCGCAAATCGGCTGGGCGGGCGGATCAAGCTGTTCTGCGCCTCGGACCTCGCCTTCCTTGGCCCGATGATGGCCGGCTTCGACGGTATCTCCTCGACCAATTCCTGCGCGCTGCCGGAACTGATCCTTGCCACTTACCGGGCGCTGGAGGCGGGCGACGCCCGGACCGCTCGCGAGCTGCACCGCCTCTGGTATCCGTTCCGCGCGCTTGCCCGCACGCACGGCCAGCCGCAGATGGTGAAGGCGGCGATGAACCTGCGTGGCTTCGACGGCGGCAAGGTGCGCCCGCCGCTGCGGGATCTCGAAGGTACGGCGCTCGACGAGGTTGCCGCCATGATGACCGCGCTCGCGGCCCATCCGCCCACCAAGGTCATGTTGGCGGCCTGAGAGCATGAGGCCGCGCGCCCCGGTACAATCGGCGCGTGGCCTCTACCGGGTCATGCGGACCGAGGCGAAGCGGCCGACCACGGCTCCGCCGCTGCGTTCCGCCGCCAGAACCGAGGCCTGGCGCGGCGCAAGAGCGGCCTCCGGGCGCGACATCCCGCGCCGCGCCGACGGCGCCATATCGCCGGGAGGCGGCATATGCAGTCGCTCCGAGAGATTGCTGACCAGTGACCGCAGCCGGTGGTTCTCCGCCTCCAGTTCCCTCATCTGCTGCAGGGCGGGGATGCTCAGCCCGCCGAACCGGCGGCGCCAGCGGTAAAAGGTGCGCAACGAGACCTGGGCCGTGCGACAGATCTCATCGACGGGGACTCCCGCATCGGCCTCCTGAATGAGATGGATGATCTCGCTTTCGGTGAACTGCGAATGTCGCATCGGATCGCCCTTGCTGTCAGACGGATCGGCTGACGGTCGATCCGCTCGGTCGTGCTGCCCTCCAATAATTCGGGCGATGGGCCGCGGCAGTCGGCCGCCCACCGGATAAGCATGCGCTTAATATGAGCACATTACAGTGGATCGATGGCGGAGGTGAGCGAATTTATCATCGCGCGGCACCACCGCTCGCGCTTCTGCGTGGGCTTGTGCATGCGCCCCGCCGGTGCCGGCGACCGCACCCTGCATTGGCGCTGCGGCGTGCGACGCCAATTGGCAATACTGCCAGAAACCATGATCCAGGGGGCCGGTTGGCGCGCCATTGGGCAGCACTGAACATTATATGAGATTGCGCGCGCGCCGCCGCTCAACAGAATTCCGGCATCTTGCGAACACTCGAGGTGTCGACCATGGTGAAGTTCTCCCGGCGTTCCTTCCTGCAGGCCAGCGGTGTTGCCGCGGCAGGACTCGCTTCTCCGATCGGCATGCCCGCCATCCTGCGCCATGCTCAGGCTCAGTCAGGTCCGGTGAAGCTCGGCTGTCTGTTCTCGTCCTCCGGCACGATGGCCAATCTCGAAGGCCGCCTGAACTATGTGGTCAAGATGGCGGCCGACGAGATCAATGCGAAGGGCGGTGTCAATGGCCGCACCATCGACGTGCTGGTCTCCGACCCCGCTTCCGACTGGCCGCTCTACGCGCAGAGCGCCAAGCAGATGTTGCAGCAGGAGAAGGTGTCAGCGCTGTTCGGCTGCTGGACCTCGGTGTCGCGCAAGACCGTGCTGCCGGTGGTCGAGCAGGAAAACGGCCTGCTTTACTACCCGCTGCATTTCGAAGGCGACGAGAACTCCAAGAACGTCGTCTATGTGAACTCGCCGCCGGCGAGCTCGGTGCTGCCCGCCGTCGACTATCTGATGAGCGACGACGGCGTCTCCGCCAAGCGCTTCTTCATGCTCGGCTCGGACTATGTGTGGCCGCGCACCATCAACAAGCAGCTCAAGGGCTACTGGAAGACCAAGGGCATTCCCGAGAGCGCCTGGAAGGAGGAGTACGTCCCCTTCGGCTTCTCCAACTTCCAGACCCTGGTCAACCAGATCCGCGCCTTCGCCGACCAGGGCGGCGGCCAGCCGGTGGTCGTGCTCACCGTGGTGGGCAATTCGATCCCGGATTTCATGCGCGAATTCGCCAATCAGGGCATCCTCGCCACCGACATTCCGGTGCTGGGCCTCGACATGGTGGAGGCCGACCTTGAGGGGCTCGACACTTCCAAGCTGGTCGGCCACCTCAACTGCTGGGCGTATCTGCAGAACGCCAAGGGACCCGCGAACGAGACCTTCCTGAAGAACTGGGCCGGCTATGTGAAAGCCAAGAACGTGCCCTTCAAGGGCGACGTCTCCATCGACCCGATGGTCTCGGCCTACGACTCCGTGCATCTGTGGGCGATGGCCGCCGCCAAGGCCGGCTCCTTCGATGTGCCGGAAGTCTCCAAAGCCTTCGCCGGCCTCAGCTTCGACTGCCCGTCGGGCTACAAGATCGCGATGACGGGCGAGAATAATTACGTCTCGCGCGGCGTGTTCATCGGCTCGGTCAACGATAAGCAGGGTTTCGACATCCTCTGGCAGTCCAAGGACACGCCGAAGCCCGTGCCGTTCAGCCCCTATGGCTGAGCGGAAGTGCCGCCCCTGATCTCCTGAATGGCGGCCGCTGCCAGCCGGGAGTGGCCGCCTTGAGTTCCCGATGAAGCCTACATTCACGCTGCTTCTCCTTCTCGGTCTGTTGGCCGGCGGTTGCTTGCTGCCGGTACCGACAGTCCATGCCGCCGGGCTCGACCGGACAGGGCTCGTGCAGGAGATGTGCGGCGACGCTAGCGCGATGGGCAGGGCGGGCGCGACATTGATCGCCATCGCCGCCTCCGGCAGTGACGACGACCGCGCCTTCGCCGCGCCGCTCGCCCGCGCGATGATCGACCGCCAACTCGCCTGCGACGATGCTGGCGCCGTGCTCGCCGAAGGCGGGCTCGACGCCGGCAGCCGTACGCCACGCGAGGCGGTTGGCGCGCCTCGCTCGCCGCTGCTCAGCCTGAAGAACCGGCCGGTCTTTGAGCTGGCGGATGCCGCCTTCGTGCTGCGCACTGCGCCGACCGCCGGCCAGCGCGCCGCCGCCCTGAGAACGCTGGAACGCCGGCCGGCCATGATCCCCGAAGGCCTGCTCGATAGCGCCGCGCAGGCCGAGAGTGATGCCGGGCTGAAGGCCCAGATCGAGTACCTCGCCCAGAGCGCCGCGCTGAATGCTTCCGACCTGAGCGCGCGCATCCGGGCGATCGGCCGGGTGGCGGAAAACCCGAACCGCCGCGCCCTGACGCAGATCTCGGCGCTGGCGCAGGACCCCGCCTACACATCCAATCCCGCCTTTCGCGCCGCGGTCGACGCCGCAACGGCACGGATCGAGCGCGGCATCGCCATCGGCGACACGCTGGCGACGCTCTACAACGGACTGAGCTTCGCCTCGATCCTGTTCATGGCCGCCATCGGCCTCGCCATCATCTTCGGGCTGATGGGCGTCATCAACCTCGCCCAGGGCGAGCTGATCATGATCGGCGCCTATGTCACCTGGCTGGTGCAGCAGGGGCTGCGGCACATCGCTCCCGGCCTGCTCGACTGGTATCTCGTCCTCGCCATTCCCGTCGCCTTCCTGGCGACGGCAGCCATCGGAGTCGCGCTGGAGGCGACGCTGCTGCGCCACCTCTACAAGCGCCCGCTGATGAGCCTGCTCGCTACTTGGGCGGTCAGCCTGTTCCTGATGAACCTGGTGCGGGTGGTCTTCGGCACGCAGAATCTGCAGTTCGAGACGCCGTTCTATGTTTCCGGCGGCGTGCCGGTAATCGGTGACTTCATCTTCACTTGGAACCGCATGTTCGCCATCGCCTTCGCCGTGGCGACGCTGGCCGTGGCGTGGCTCGTCGTGCGCCGCACGCCACTCGGCCTGAACATCCGCGCCGTGACGCAGAACCGCGACATGGCGGCCTGCATCGGCATTCCCACCCGCCGCGTCGACATGATGGCGTTCGGGCTCGGTTCCGGCCTGGCCGGTCTCGCCGGGCTCGCGCTGTCGCCGATCTACTCGGTGAACACGCAAATGGGGCAGAACTTCATCATCGACAGCTTCATGGTCGTGGTGCTCGGCGGGGTGGGCACCATTGCGGGCACGGTGGTGGCCGCTCTGGGCATCGGCCAGATCAACGTGCTGATCGAGCCGCTCTGGGGGGCGGTCGCCGCCAAGGTCATCGTGCTGCTGATGATCATCGCTTTCCTGCAGTGGCGGCCCGAGGGGCTCTTCTCGGTGAAGGGGCGCCGCAAATGACCGGCTGGAACAAGGACGGCCCCTTCGCGGCGCTCATTCTCGCGCTGCTCGTCGTGGCGGTGGCGATGCCGGCGTTCTCCGGCACGTCGCTGGAACTGTCTCGCTACCTCGTCAATGCCATCGGTCAGCTTGCCGCCTTCGCTGTGCTCGCCGTCTCGCTCGATCTCATCTGGGGCTATCTCGGCATCCTCTCGCTGGGCCACGGGCTGTTCTTTGCCATGGGCGGCTACGTCATGGCGATGTACCTGCTCAAGCACTCCTTCGTGGCCACGGGGACGGTGCCGGATTTCCTTCAGTTCATGGGCTGGAGGGAATTTCCCTTCTACTGGGCGGGCTTCGAGTTCTTCCCCTATGCGCTCGCCGTCGCGGTGGCGGTCACGCTGCTGGTCTCCGGCGTGTTCGGCTATGTCTCGTTCCGCTCGCGGGTCGGCGGTGTCTATTTCGCCATCATCACCCAGGCGCTGGTCTACGTCGCGATGCTGCTGATGTTCCGCAATGACACCGGATTCGGCGGCAATAACGGCATGACGGGCTTCTCCGTCCTGTTCGGCTGGCCGATGGGCACGAGCGGCATGATCACCGCGCTGGCGGTCGCCTCGCTCGCCGCCCTCGCGCTGGTGCTGGTGCTGTGCCGCCGGTTGGTCCGCAGCCGCTTCGGTGCGCTGATGGTGGCGACGCGCGACGACGAGACCCGCCTGCGCACACTCGGCTACGAGACTCTGCGGCTGAAGCTCATCGTCTGGTGCCTCTCCGCGCTCGTCGCCATGGTGGCCGGCATGCTCTATGTGCCGCAGGTCGGCATCATCAATCCGCGCGTGCTTTCCCCGGAATTGTCGCTGGAGATCGCCGTATGGGTCGCCATCGGCGGGCGGGGGCATCTCGTGGGAGCCGTGATCGGGGCGCTGCTGGTTAATGCCGTGAAGTTCTGGTTGTCCTCCGCCGCGCCCGAGATATGGCCGTTCATTCTGTCCGGCCTCATCGTCCTCGTTGTGCTGGTCTTCCCGAACGGCCTCATCGACCTCGCCAGGCTCAAGCTCGTCCGTCCCATGGGCGCCAAGCGTATGGCCGCGGAGATGGAGGAGGCGCGCTGATGGCGGTCACGGCTCTCCTCGTCGACGGCCTCACGGTCCGCTTCGGCAGCTTCCGCGCCATCGACGACCTGTCCCTCGCCATCGACTATGGCGAGGTGCGCGCGGTGATCGGGCCGAATGGAGCCGGCAAGACGACGCTGCTCGACGTCATCTCCGGCATCACAAGGCCGAAGGAGGGCAGGGTCATCTTCGACGCCACCACTGGCGCCGACGTTACCTCCAAGGTCGTCTTCGACATCACCACCCGCAGCGAATCCGCCATCGCCCGCGCCGGCATCCGCCGCAAGTTCCAGAAGCCGAGCGTGTTCGAAGGGCTCAGCGTGCGCCAGCATATAGCCATCGGTGCCGATGCCGGTTTCCGTTCGGAGTTCGACAGCCCGGCCCTGGAGGATCGTATCGGCGAGGTGCTGGAGACGGTGGGGCTGCTCGAACAGGCCGACCGGCTCGCCGGCGAACTCAGCCATGGGCAGAAGCAGTGGCTGGAGATCGGCATGGTGATCGCCTCCGATCCAAAGGTGCTGATGCTCGACGAACCAGTCGCCGGCCTGACCGACGAAGAGACGGAGCGCACGGCGCGGCTGGTGCGTTCGCTGGTGCGGCCGGACCGCGCCATCGTCGTCGTCGAGCACGACATGGACTTCGTCGAGCGCATCGCCGACCGCGTCACGGTACTCCATGAGGGGCGCACCTTGTTCGAAGGCTCGATGGACAAGGTGCGGGCCGACGCGGCGGTCGTCGATGTGTATCTGGGGCGCTGACCATGCAGTTCCGTGTCGAGGCTCTCGACCAGTATTACGGCTCCGCGCAGGTGCTGCGCCATGTCGGCTTCGAGATACAGCCGGGTGAGTGCATGGCGGTGCTGGGCCGTAACGGCGCCGGCAAGAGCACGCTCCTCAAATGCATCATGGGCGTGCTCGCCCCAAGCGCCGGCCGCGTGCTGCTCGATGGCGCCGACGTGACGGGCTGGTCGCCGAACCGCCGCTCGCGTGCGGGGCTGGCCTATGTGCCGCAGGGCCGCGAGATCTTCTCGGAATTGACGGTGGGCGAGAATATCGAAGCCGCGGCGCGGGCGCACGGCACCTACGGCACCAGGGCCATGGACGAGGCGCTCGATCTCTTTCCCGTGCTGCGTGAGATATGGAAGCGGCCAGGCGGCGTGCTGTCTGGCGGGCAGCAGCAGCAACTCGCCATCGCCCGCGCCCTCGTTACACAGCCGCGCCTGCTCATCCTCGACGAGCCGACCGAGGGCATCCAGCCCAACATCGTCGCGCTGATCGGCGAGGTGCTGCGCGCGCTGAAAGGCCGTATGTCGATCCTGCTGGTCGAACAATATCTCGACTTTGCCATCGAGACCGCCGACGCCTTCGTCATCCTTTCCCGCGGCGCGGTCGTCGAGACCGGCCGCGCGCCGACGATGAACCGGGCACATCTCACCCGCTTCATCGCCGTCTGAACCCGCTTTCCGCGCACCGCATCAGGAGTTTCACATGTCGCGCCGCTTTGAAATCCCCGCCACGCCGGAGAACATGGTCTGGGGCTATCTCGACAGCGCAACCCCGCCCATCCTCGAAGTGGCGTCGGGGGACGTGGTGACGCTGCATTCCTTTCCCGCCGGCGGCAAGGAGACGCTGCCCGACACGCTTCCCGTGCCCGAGGACTATAAGCTGGCACTCGACACGCTGCCGCAGGGACCCGGGCCGCACTTCATCACCGGGCCGGTCCATGTGAAGGGCGCCAAGCCGGGCGATGTGCTGCAGGTCGACATTCTCGACGTGAAAGTTCGCCAGGACTGGGGATTCGTCTCCATCCTGCCGCTGCTTGGCACTCTGCCGGACGAGTTCACCGACTACGAGACCATCCATCCGGTGGTGGATCACGCGCGCAATGTCTGCGTGCTGCCCTGGGGCACCGAGATTCCGCTCGATCCCTTCTTCGGTATCATCGCTACCGCGCCGCCGCCGGCCTGGGGGCGCTGCGGATCGCCGGTGCCGCGCGCCTTCGGCGGCAACATGGACAATAAGGAACTGCGCGCCGGTACCACGCTCTATCTGCCGGTGTTCAACGAGGGCGCGCTGTTCTTCGCCGGCGACGGCCATGGTGTGCAGGGCGATGGCGAGGTCTGCATCACCGCGCTGGAAACCGGCGTCACCGGCACCTTCCGCCTGACCGTGCGCAAGGACATGGAACTCGACTGGCCCTTCGCCGAAAGCGCGACCCACCTCATCTCGATCGGGCTGGACGAGGACCTCGACGATGCCGCCAAGCAGGCGACGCGCGAGATGGTGAAGCATGTGTGCGAGCGCACCAATCTCTCGCGCAACCAGGCCTACATGCTGTGCTCGCTCGCCGGGAATTTGCGGGTGACGCAGCTCGTCGACGGCAACAAGGGCATCCACATGATGCTGCGCAAGTCGCTGCTGTGATCGGGCGTGAGCCGGATCGCAATCCGTGAGGATCCAGCTCACGGTCTCCAGCGGGATGTTCCCTCTGGCGCCGGCGGTCGGGCGTCGCTGGACGTGCGAATTTCCCCCAGTCTCTGCTCGATCCGGCTGGCATGCGCGATGCCGACGTGGAAGTGATCCGCGACGCCCTCCGCACGCTTCGTAAGCCGCCCGCCGCGATGGTCCGTCGACGCTGAAGGTCCGGATCAAGGGGGGGTATGCACACCGGAAAACTTAGCTGATCGACGAAGTGTCTCTTGCGCAATCAGCGTGTCGGATGATAGTTAGTGATATGGCTAAGCATCATCCCGAACTCTCGCTGCTGTTTCACGCACTGGCTGATTCGACCCGTCGATCGATCCTGGCCCGGCTCTCTGAAAGGCCTGCGCGGGTCACGGATTTGTCCGAGCCCACTGGTCTTCGCCTGCCCACGGTGATGCGGCACATCGCGGTGCTCGAAGAGGCGGGGCTGATCGCGACCTCCAAGGATGGACGGGTGCGCACCTGCGCCATCGTGCCGGAGGCTCTGGAACCGGTGCGGACATGGCTCGATGAGCAGCGGGCCACATGGGAAGCCCGGCTCGGCCGGTTGGACGCATTTGCAATGAAGGCAATGAGGGAGCGCTCGGAATGACGTCGACGCGGAATTCGGACGACATGCCTGCGGCGGGGCCTGCTGCGCAGGGCCGCTTTGCCACGCTCACCTTCGAGCGGGACGTTGCCGCACCATTGTCGGTGCTGTGGCAGGCTTGGACGGCCCCAGCTGCGCGGGCGGTCTGGGCGGCGCCCACGCCCTCGGTTACCGTGGAGTTTCTCGAAGCCGATACCCGAGTGGGTGGACGCGAAATCTCACTCTGCAAGGTTGAGGGCCAGCCCGACATCCGTTGCGAGTGTGGCTGGCTGGCATTGCAGCCGGCGGTGCGCAGCGTGAACTATGAGATCGTCTCGTCCAGCGGCGTGACGCAATCGGTAGCGCTGGTGACGGCCGATTTCTCCGGCACGGACGAGCGCAGCCGGGTTGTCGTGACGGTGCAGCTCTCTTCGCTGGCGGAGAACATGGAGGCCGGCTACCGGCAGGGCTTCGATGCGGGAGTGGACAATCTCGCTGGTGTGGCCAGACGAACCATGCTGCTGCAGCGGGTGATACAGGCGCCGCGAACCATTGTCTGGAACAGCTGGATGAACCCCGCGGCGTTGCCGCAATGGTGGGGGCCGGACGGGTTTTCCTGCGAGACCAAGAGGATCGACCTGCGAACGGGCGGCGAATGGGTGTTCGACATGATCGGGCCTGACGGCGCGGTGTACCCGAACCACCACCTCTATACCGAGGTCCGCCCCGAGGAGAGGATCGGCTATACGCTACTCTGGGGCGAGAATGGACCGAAGCACGCCGATGCCTGGGCCTCGTTCGAGGATCATGGCGGGGCGACGAAGGTGACACTGGGCATGGTGTTCAGCGCCGAGGCGGAGTTCCAGAAGGCGAGGGGATTCGGCGCCGTGGAACTGGGGCTGCAAACGCTGGGAAAACTGGAGCGCTTCGCAAGATCACGCTGAAATTCCGGGAAGTGGCGGGGCTGCAGCTCATTCAGGTTCCGCCTACGCCCGGAACTCGGCGCCCCCGAACATGCCGACGCCGGCATTGTTGACGAGAACATCGATGCGCCCGGTGAGCGCGAGCACCTGCGACACGAGGGCGGTCACGGAATCATCATCCGTCACGTCGCAGGCCAGCATCGTGACCTGGCTCATGCAGGTTCCGCCCGGTTTGCGGCTGGTGCCGAAGACGGTGAAGCCGGCCCGCGCCAGCGCCTCGGCGCTCGCACGGCCAATTCCGGACGACGCCGCCGTCACGAGAGCCGTTTTCTGAGATTTGGAGGACATGGCTGTCGATCCGGTTTGCTGGACGGGGAGGGGCCGCAATCGCGGCGTGGAACAGGCACAGCCGACACGCGCCACAGGGCCGGTCGAGCTCAGGATGAGGGGGACATTGCCGTCACTTCAGCCTGACGACGACCTTGCCTTTGGAGCGTCCGTTTTCGATGTAGGCCAAGGCGTCATTGGTCGCCTCGAACGGGAAGACCCGATCCACGACCGGGCGAATGATCCCGGCTTCGATCAGAGCCGTGATCTGGCTCAGCTGCACGCCATCCGCCCGCATGAACAGGAAGGAATAGCGCATGCCTCGGGTTTTGGCCTTCCTTCGGATGCCGAAGCTCAGAAGGCGCATGAGCTGCCGCAGCAACAGATTCAACCCCGCCCGTCGGGCGAAGTCCGGGTCCGGTGGACCGGAGATCGAAATCAGCGTGCCGCCGGGCTTCAGCACGTTCAGCGACTTCTGAAGCGTGTCGCCGTCCAGGCTGTTCAAGACGACATCGTAACCCGTCAAGACGGTCTCGAAATCCTGCTTCTTGTAGTCGATGACGATATCGGCGCCGAGGCTTCTGACCAGATCGATATTGGCGGTACTGGTCGTCGTCGCAACCGTCGCGCCGAGATGCTTGGCCAGCTGGATGGCGAAGGTCCCGACGCCGCCCGAACCGGCGTGAATGAGGACCTTCTGTCCCTTGCGCAGGCCGGCGCGCTCCACCAGCGCCTGCCAGGCGGTCAGCCCGACCAGGGGAACCGACGCCGCCTCCTCCATGGTCAGATTCGTCGGCTTCAGCGCGAGATCGTCTTCATGGACGGCAATCCGCTCGGCGAAGGTCCCGATACGACCGTCGCGCGGGCGGGCATAGACCTCGTCACCCACCTTGAAACGGCGGACCTTGGCTCCGACGCGAGCGACCCGTCCGGCCATGTCGTGTCCCAGTATGAAAGGGGGCCGATAGGGGAGCAGCAGCTTGAAGCTGCCATCGCGGATCTTGGAGTCCAGCGGGTTGAGCCCGGCGGCGTGGATGTCGACCAGCACGTCTTCATCCCCCAGAGCGGGCTCCGGCCGATCCCCAAAACGCAGGGCGCCGCCCTTCCTGTATTTTTCGACGATGAATGCCTTCATGAGGATAACTCTGGATTGCTATTGCCGTGCGGGGGCTCAGCTGGCCGTGCGATAGCGCGCGGCGGCGTGTTCCTGGCTGGTGTTCGGCAGGATGGCCAGGCGCGCCGCCTCATAGGCGTTCCATTGCTCGACATCGGGCAGCGGCGGAATAGTGACGGCCTCGCGGCGGTCGAAGCCAACCATCGCCGCATCGGCCAGTTCGCCAACCTCCATAACGCCGGGGATGGTATTCACATCGACACCGGCGTGTTCCCAGATTTCGGTGCGCGTGGCGGCGGGAAGCACCGCCTGAACATAGACGCCCTTCGGGCCCAGTTCGAGGCTGAGTCCCTGCGACAGGAACAGCACGAAGGCCTTGGTCGCGCCATAGACGGCGGTGCCAAATTCCGGCGCCAGACCGACCACGGAGCCGATGTTCACGATCGCGCCTTTGCCGGCCTTTGCCAGACGGGGCGCGATGGCGCTGGCCAGCCGCAGGACGGCGGTGGTGTTGAGGGCGAGCAGCCGCGCGGCATCGTCCGTGGACTGCTCGACGAAGCTCCCGCCAATTGCGGTTCCGGCATTGTTGATGAGTATGCCGATGCGCGCATCCTCGCGCAGCCGGGTCTCCACGACGCCGAGGTCGGTGGGCTGGGTCAAATCCGCCGCGATGATATCGATCGCCACGCCGGTCTGCTCGCGCAGGCGAGCCGCAAACGCCTCCATCCGAGCCACGTTGCGGGCAACCAGAACAAGATCATGCCCACGGTGGGCGAAGCGCTCGGCATAAGCCGCCCCGATGCCGGTGGACGCGCCAGTGATGAGAACGGTGGGATGTGCCGCCATGGGTTGCTCTCTCTTCAGTTCATGCTCATATACATGATGAGTGTCATGATTGGCGTTAAATATGATGATCATCATGTAACTGTCAATGAGGCTTCGGGAGGTTTCGGGATGAAGGTCAGCCGAGAGCAGATGACGCAGAACCGCCAGCGGATCCTGGAGGTCGCCAGCCGGCTGTTTCGCGACAAGGGGTTCGACGCGGTCAGCGTGGCTGAGGTCATGAAGGCCGCCGGGCTCACCCATGGCGGCTTCTATGGGCATTTCAGTTCAAAGGACGATCTGGTCGCACAGACGCTTGCCCATGTTCTTGCCGCAGACGCCGGCGGCGACGGTGAAATAAGCGCCTATCTCGATGCCTATCTGTCGCCGCGCCATCGGGACAACCCGGCCGCGGGTTGCCCCACGGCGGGACTTGCGGCCGCCATCCGTCACCAGTCACCCGCGGCGCGCGGCGCGATGACGGAGGGTCTACACTCGCAGATTGCCCGCATCGAGAAGGCGCTTCGGGAGTTGGATCCGGCTATCCGACGCCGAGCCGCGATCGGTAGCTGGGCCGCCATGGTGGGGGCCGTTACTCTCGCCCGGGCCATTGACGATCCCGCTCTTTCCGACGAGATTCTGGAGCAGACGCGGGTCTGGATTGATGCTGGGATCAACGAAACGTCCCCAGTCAAATTGTAATGCTTCCCAGTGCCGTGCGGCTGAGCCCCGACCTTGTCTCCTCTAAAGCAGACATGGCCCGCGAAAGAAGACGTCTCCGACTCTGAGCTCAACTAAATCACGGCCGCGCAGCTTGCTGTCGATTGTGAGGTTGGAGATGGCGAGATCAGGCACGCGATAGCCAATCTGCGGCACCTGATTCTTAGAAGTGATAGGCGAAGCGCAGGCTGCCGCTCTGAGCCAGGAAGGAATCGCCGGCCGAGAGACCGTATTCCGCCTTCAGCTCGAACCCGCCTGCCTTGTAAACATCGAGGCCGGCCGAGAACGTGCCGAGCACTGCAGGTGAGTTCAGATAGGTCTGGAAGCTGTCGTTCGGGGTGGAGGCCCCCACGAAGCGTGCCCTCATCACCCGAGACTCGTTGGAATTGAAGCTCACTCCGGCGGTCACGAAGGGGCGCAGGATCGTATCGTCGAGATCATAGCGGCCGCCGATTTCGACCATGGGCGATATGATGACGCTGGTCTGGCTGCTGCCCTGAACGTCGAGTGCGTAATTCGCATCGCCTCGCTCCCAGTAGCCTGGCGCATCGGCGTAGACGAAATCGAGATCGGCATAGGGCCGGATGTACCAGCTAGGAAAGGTGAACTCGTAACCCGCCCGCAGGCGGCCGGCGATCAGCGTCATGCTGCTGTCGCTGTCGAGCACGGCCGGCGCCACGCCCTCGATGGGCAATTGCACGAGCCGGCTATTGTCGTAGCCGCCGTAGGCCATCGCGAACGAGCCGGCGATCAGCCAGGGGCCGGCCACGTGCTTGAGCGAGACACTACCGTCGACGGTGTAGCCGTCGCCGCTGGAGCCGTTATCGGACGAGGATGATGTCGGGCCCGCACCGAGCGAGCCGCCGAGATACCAGCCGGGTGCCAGTTCCTTCTGGGTGCCGACCCGATAGGTTATCTGGGAGACGTCGAAGCCCTGCGTGTCGCGGGTCGGCGACTGGCCTACCCAGCTGCCGCTCACCTTGGCCCAGGCGCACTCGTCCTCGCCGAGCAGCGTCCCGGAGGTGATGAAGACCGGGCAACTCAGCGCCGCGCCCAGCACGGTGCCCGCATTGTTCAGGAGGGCGGTGGCCTGTGCCTGCGACGCCTCGGGAGAAAGCGCCCTGAGCGCGGCGATGTAGGAGGCACCCTCGTCGATCTTCGAGAGAGCGCCGAACAGGGGAGCGAAGAAGGTGGGCGAGCCGATCCCGTTCCAGCCGTCGCCTAGATAGTCGGCAAGGGAAGCTTCGCCGGGTGTCAGCGGCACGCCGGCCGGGGCGAAATTCGCGATGGGTATCAGCGAGACGGTATTTTCAAAATTGGACACACCCCATTGGAACAGCAGGGAAGATGTCGCGCGCGCGAACTGCTGTACCGAGCCGCCGGTGAGGACCGGATATTCATCGTTGAGCAGGTTTTTGGCGTTGGGGGTGATGATACCCAGCAGGTCGGCCTTGCCGGCCACGTTCAGCATGTCTGCCTGCTGGGTCGCCAGTGCGTCGATGTCCACTTCCAGATTGCCGGACGCGGACTGCGTGTAGGCGCCGCTGAGCGCCGTCGACCCCACCGTTCCCTTGCCGGCGACGTTGACCGTCCCGTTATTGGTGATCGCCGACACGTTCATCTCGGGTCCGGCGTTGAGCAGGCCGTTGTTGGTGACGATGCCCTCGTTGCCGCCGAGATCGACGCTGCCGGTGATGGTTCCCTGATTGGTCACGCTGGTCGAGCCATCGATGCTCAGGATGGCCATGCCGTTCGCCCCGTCGACCGTGCCGAGGAAGCCGGCCGCGCCGATCAGGACCTGATTGGAGGAGGTCCATTGGTCAGGTGCTGCGAGGGTGCCGCCGCCGGAGAGCACGAGACCGGCGGCACCCACGCCGCCGCTCGTGCCGGTATTGGTGCCGCCGACGACAGTGCCGTCGATGGTGACGGTGAGGGCTGCGCCTCTGCTCTGGCTGGAGGAAATGCCGGTGCTCTGCGCGAGGATGCCGATGGAGCCGGAGCCGGTCGTCTTGACCGATCCGCCATTCTCGACCGTGACCGACACGGCGCCGCCGGTGGCTGTGTGTTCGCCTTCGGAGACGCCGTTGATCCGGGCGCTGTTGCCGAAGGCGAGGCTGGAATTGTCCGCCGAATTGGCGATGCCGCCACCCCCGCCCACTGACTGCGCGACGATGCCGTGCGCGTTGGTTCCGGTGGTGAGGATGCTGCCAGAGATGTTGACGATGACGCTGCCGGCTGTGGAGTCCACGCTGTCGGAACTGGTCAGCGTGTTCGCGGCGAGCGACTGCACGGGTAGTGAGGGATCCCCGGCGAGGCCGCCGCCGCCATAAAGGCTCTGGGCGAGGACGCCCCAGGCGCCGTCACCCGAGGTTGCGATGCCGCCTGAGGCGGACAGGGTGGCGGAGACCGTCCCTGAAGCCCCGTCATTGGCACCGGGCGCAGCCTGCAATGTGACTGACGCCGTGTTGCCGGCCGCCGCAGTGACGAGGCCGCCGCCGCCGCCGATGCTCTGTGCGATCACCCCGATGGCACGGGCGCCGCTGGTCGACAGTGCATCGTCGACATTCACGCTGACATCGCCACCGGCGCCGCTGGCGCCGGGGCCGCCGCCCATATGGATGGTGAAGGAAGAGGCGTCGTTCCACGGCGCGAAACTCCCGGTCAGGCCGGCGGTGTTGCCGAAGCACAGGGTGGCCGCAATGCCGCTCACCGAGGCGCCAGTGGAATTGGAGCAGCCCGCGCTGCCGAGGCCGCCGCCACCGCCGATCGATTGCGCGAGGATGGCGGGCGCATCGTCACCGAGCGTCGCGACCGCGCCGGGGGCGACACTCACGGTGCCGCCGGCGCCGGCGGCACCGCCGCTGCCACTCCAGCCGGCGCCGATGCCGATGGTCGTGGTGTTGTTGACGCTACCTTCCGCGCCCACGCCACCGCCGCCGCCGATCGACTGGGCGAGAATGCCGATGGCGCCATAGCCGGCGGTCAGCACGCTGCCGCCCCCCTCGATCGTCACACCGGAACCGTCGCCACCCGCGCCGCCGCTGCCGCCCACCGATACGGTCGCCGCATAGTTGCCGCCCTGATTGCCGGTGGTCCCGCCGGCAATGGAGTTCGCTGCCGATGTCGCCGCGCCGGCGCTGCCGCCGCCGCCGCCGATGGACTGGGCCAGCAGGCCGAAGGCGCGCTCGCCGAGCGTCGTCACGCTGCCCGTGTTAGTGATCTGGACCACGCCGCCATCGCCGCCACTGCCCCCGGTTCCGCCGACGGAGACGCTGCCAGTATAGGAGTTGCTGGGTGCGTTCAGCAGGTCTTCGATCTGGAACAGGGCGGTGATGGTGGCGGACGCGTCCGAGGACCCGCCCGTGCCGCCGCCGCCGCCGATCGACTGGGCGAGGATGCCGACCGCGTCGCCACCCGTAGTGTAGGCGCTGCCATTCTGCTGGACGAACTGGCCGGTGGAAATGAGGCCGGCATTGTTCACCGTGACCGACTGGGCATAAGCGCCGGCCCCGCCCGCTCCGCCGAGCGCGACATTCATGGCTACAGTGTCGCCGCTGCCCGCTGCCACGCCGCCACCCGCATTGCCGCCGCCACCACCGATCGACTGGGCGAGGATGCCTTGCGAGCCTGAGCCGGTGGTCAGGATAAGGCTATCGGCAGCGTTGCCGACATAGATCGTACCGCCAAAGCCGCCGGCGCCGCCCTTTCCGCCCAAGCCCAGCGTGACGTCGATGGAGTTGCCGGTCTCGCCGCCGAGATTGGGACTGCTGACGCTGCCATTGCCGACTCCACCATTGCCGCCGCCACCTCCGATGGATTGCGCCAGGATGCCGGCTGCGTTGTTGCCCTGGGTGATGATGGTGCCGGTGCAGAGGGCGCCGCAATCGACGGTCGGATCACCATTGTTTATGGCGACCGAGCCGCCGTTGCCCCCGCCGCTGCCGTCACCGCCGACGGCGACGCCGAACTTGATGGTCGCCCCCGTGCCTTCGATCGCGCGCGCCATGGCGCTGGCATCGCCGCCGTTGCCGCCGCCGCCGCCGATGGACTGGGCGAGGATGCCTATGCTTCCGGCTCCCAGCGTCGATATCCCGCCGATATTGCTGAGGTCGACGAAGGAGCCCGCGCCGCCGCTGCCCCCACTGCCCCCGACAGAGGTGGCTATGGTGATGCTCGACCCGTCGAGGGGGAGGGATTCCGTGCGTGACAAGGCCGAACCGCCATTGCCGCCGCCGCCGCCAATGCTCTGGGCGAGAATGCCGACGGAATCGAGCCCCGCGGTGGCATAGGTGACGTCCCTGCCATGCACGGTGACCGTACCGCCATCCCCGCCTTGGCCGCCCTGACCGCCAATGGCGGTGGTTACGTCGAACGCAGCGTTGACGGTATAGACCGCCGCGGCCCCGCCGGTGCCGCCACCCCCACCGATGGATTGCGCCAGAATAGCGGGCGAATGCACGCCGGTGGTAAATATTGAGTTCGCATTGCCCCCGACAGTGACGGTGCCGCCATAGCCTCCGCCGCTGGCGTTGCCGCCCACTGCCGCCGAGAAGGGCGAGGTGGAATAGGTCTTTCCATAGCCGCCATTGCCGCCGCCGCCGCCAACCGATTGCGCGCCAATGCCGGCGGCGAAATCTCCGGCCGTGTAAATGGCGGCTGCGTTCAGGTTCACATCAACCGCAGCCCCGTTGCCTGCCGCTCCCGCCCGCCCGCCAACCGAAGCGACGAGACCGCTCGCATTGGCCCCGTTGCCGCCACCGCCGCCAATGCTGTGGGCGAGGATGCCGAACGCGCCGTCGCCTTGGGTGGTGAGGATGCCGCCGAGCTTGTCCACGGTGACCGTGCCCCCATTGCCGCCGACGCCCCCATTATTGCCGACGGCGACCACGCCCTTGGTGCCGGTGGCGGTGCCACCGCCGCCGCCGATGCTCTCGGCGAGAATACCGATGGCGGCTGTGCCCGAGGTGGCGATGGTGCCGCTGTCGAAGATTTGAACCGTGTTGCCACCGGCGCCGCTGCCGGCAGTGCTGCCGCCGAGGAGGTTCAGTAGGCCCGGATTGCTGTCCATCACGCCGCCGGAGCCGCCGAGGCTGAGCCCCAATATACCGATGGCACCGATGCCACCGGTGGAGATGGCACCCGAATTCGCGATGGTCACCGTTCCGGGCGAGCCCGCCCCCGGACCGACCTGTCCCACTTGGTCGATCACATAATTCTGGCCGTCCTCCACCTCCAGCAGTTCGCCGGCCCCGCGGCCGCCGGTCGCGCTGACGGCGGCGATGCCGATGGAGACGTTGCCCGCCGTAGTGATGGTCGCCTGGTTGATTACCTTCACAGCGCCGGCGTTGCCGGGCGGTGCGTAGTCCGTGGGCTTTGCATTCTGGCCGTTGTCCTGGAGGCTATCGGGCGGCGTCTGGGTTGTCGTCGAGTTGCCGCCATTGCTCAGGGCGAGGATGCCGATGCCCAGTTCTCCCGACGTCGTGATCGTCACGTTCGATCCGGTAGTGACGATGACGTCGGCGCCGGCGCCATTCTGGTGACCGCCATAGGTGCCGCCCTCGGCATACCAGGACAGGCCGCCGACGCTCGCCGCGAAGACCGCGATCGCGTTGTCGCCGGACATGTTGATCTGCGTGCCCGGGTTGAGCGTCACATGGACGTTCGCCGCATCGCCGCCCGAAACCGAGTATGCGCTATCGGTCGCGCCCGAGGAGCCGCCCGCCGACAGCGCGTAGATGCCGTAGGCGTTGTCGGCGTTCTGCCCGTTGATGGTGCCGGTAAAGTCGACCGTCACCGTGCCCGAAGCGCCGCCCGGGCCGAGATTGTGGTTGGCGTCATAGGTGTAGCCGGCGCCCTGTCCCCCGGCGCTGAGGGCGTAGATGCCTGCGGTGTTCGAACCGAGATCAAGCACAGTGCCCGCATTGGCGGTGACGGTGACTGTCCCGCCCTGGCCGCCGGAACCGGCCGCGTTGCCGGGCCCGACATTGGCGCAGCCGCCCACCGACTGGGCCCAGACGGCCGCGCCGAGGGGAAGAACGAGCCCTCCTGGCCCCTGTATGCTGCTGCCGGAACCAGATGCCGCAACGGCGCCGGTAATGGTGACGGTCACGGCACCGGCGTTGAAGCCGTCCACCCCCCCGTCGTTTCCGCCCTGCGCGCCGAGGGACTGTACGACCACCGGCGCTGTGGTGCCGTTGCCCGGATAGGTTACGGCGATCCCACCGGTATTGATGCCGTACCGGTCACTGTCCTGCACGAGGCATGTCACCGGCGGGATGCTCTGCGCATGGCCGGGACCGGAGGAGACCAGCAGCACAGCGACCGGAAGCGCCAATGCGGTACCGGAAGCGCCCCTGTGCGGGGAGGCCAAGCTGAGAGGTTTCATGACAGACGGCCCTTCTGCGGTCCCGCCGAATGCGCAACAGGGTAGGGGTTGCGCCATCCGAGTCAGATGGGCTCGTCGACACGAACCGGACAAAAGTCTAAATTGGCGTCAGGCTGGCTGCAATTGCATACTTGTCAGCATATGATGAACAATATTCAGGCGGCGGTGCAGGTCAGATTCCGGCCAGTTCCGTGTCGTCGCTGGCGGAACGCAACTGCTCGCGCAGCCATTTGAGCCCCTCATCGGCCTCATCGCACGCGCGGTAGGCCATTTCGAGGGTCACTTCGATCGGCTCCAGTGCAGGGTCGAGCATGGCAAGTCCGCCTTGCGCGAGCGCCGCGCTGGCGAGGCGCGCTGGCAGGGTCGCAACGAGATCCGAGTTCCGCAGGATGGGCGCGAGAGCGGTGAAATAGGGAACGGAAACCGCGACCCGCGGCGCCGGCTCGGCTTGGGCTCGCCCCTCCAGAACGGCTCGCTCGATCCACACGCGACGCACCAGGCCGTGGTCATCCTGAAAGCCGTCGGCCCGCATTTCGTCGGTTCCGGTTAATTCGACGACGGCGTGTGGATAGGTGAGGAGGCGGGCTTTTGTCATTTCGCCGTCCAGTAATGGGTGGCCCTCCCGCACCAGCAGCGCCGCGCGCTCGGTCAGAAGCGTGCTGCGGCGCAGGGTTTCCGGAAGGGCCTCGAACCAGCCTATGAGGAGATCCACCGAAGCGCTTTCGAGCTGCCGCCTGAAATCCACCCGGCTAAGCGGAACTACTTTCAGATCGACGGCGGGTGCGAGGGTGGCCAGCCGCGCCATGAGCTTCGGCAAGGTGATGCAGCAGAAGAGATCGCCGGATGCGATGCGAAAAACACGGTTTGATTCCGCGGGCACGAAGGGCGCGGCATTGAGTGCGGCACTGAGCAGCATCAGGGCGTCCTGGACGGGACGTGCGAGCGCCAGGGCCCGCGGCGTCGGGACCATGCCGCTCTCGCCGCGCACGAAGAGGTCGTCACGGAGAGACTGACGGAGCCGGCCGAGCGCATGGCTGACCGCTGAGGCGCTGAGATTGAGCTCCTCGCTGGCCAGGGAAATGCTGCGGTGGGTCATCACCTGATGAAAGACATTCAGGAGATTGAGATCGATCTGGCGCAGATTCATCGCAGTTCCGGTTCCGCTAGCATGGGTCTGCCCGCATCGGCCTCGCCGCCTCGGGCGTCTTCCAACGTATGGATTTTCAGCGCTGCGCAGCGCCCTCAACCAAGTTGAACTCGGCGAGGCGCCGGAGGCCAGAGGTTTTGACCGCAAACCTACATGCCAAAAGTGGACCTGGCGAAGAACCGCAATGGGTCAGATATGGAGATCCAGATTTTCGGGTTTTTCCCGCGACAGGCATTGGTGCGCCGCGATACGCGACGGCATTGCGGCGTAGGACTGGGCTGCTCTGCGAATGAGATTGCCTCGATCACGAGGCACAGAACGCTGGCGGAGGTCGAGCGCTACACTCGAGAGGCCTATCAAAAACGCTTCGCGACAGCCGCAACGGACCACCTAGCTGAGCAGGATTAGAACATAAAATCCCAAATCAGCCGGAAAGATTTGAGAAAAACACGAAACTCACCTGATAGATCAGAAAATCAGGGGTGGCGCGTAGACTAAGGTGAAAAGGCGAGCTCATATGTAATTGTAGTAGAGTGATATTTTTCAGATGCTCGAAAAATGGCGGGACGAGTTGCGTCGTGAACGGAAAACCAGTGGCAAAAACTCGGTCACTTTTCCGGCCATGGTGTTCCAGATCAATGCGCCCAGGGATCCCGGCGCGGAAGACTCCAGCCTCAAACGGTCCAAGTCTCCGGGGGGCACTTTTCGTGTGCCCCGCCATTTCGGGACGGATGTCCGTTTCTTCGACTTGCCTGGTCAGGCAGTGCCCATCTCATCAAGCGCCATCGGCGATTCCGGCAGGATTTGGCCGCCGTCGATCGAAAGACCCTGCCCGGTGATGTAGCCGGCCTCGTCGGACGCGAAGAACAGTGCGGCATTGGCGATGTCGAAAACGCTGCCGAGTTTCTTCATCGGCACGCAGGCGGCTGTGGCGGCGATATAGGCCTCGCCCATACCATCCATGCCCTCGGTGTGAATGTTGCCGGGCATCACCGCGTTCACAGTAATGTTCCATGGCGCGAGCTCAATCGCCGCCGTGCGCATGAAGCCGAGCTGTCCCGCCTTGGAGGCGCCGTAATGTGACCAGCCGGGAAAACCGGTGATCGGTCCGGTGATCGAAGAGGTGAGCACGATGCGCCCGCGCTTCTGTGCCTTCATTTGCGGCAGCACCGCCGATACCGACAGGAAGGCGCTTTTGAGATTGGTGTTCATCACCAGATCGAAATCGGCCTCGGTCATGGCGCCGAGCTTGGCGGCCGGGAAGATGCCGGCATTGGCGCAGAGAACGTCGATCGAGCCGTAGCGCTCCAGCGCCGCCGCGGCCATGGCGTCGCAGTCTGACTTGCGGGTCACGTCGGCGGCGAAGCCGGAAGCGTTGGCGCCGATCTCAGCGGCGACCTTCTCGGCCTCTGCGAGGTTGCGACTGACCACCAGCACGTTAAGGCCGGCCTCCCCGAAACGCAGCGCGATGCCGCGCCCGATTCCCTTGCTGGCGCCGGTTACGATGACCGTCCGGCCTGCGAGCGGCTTGAACATATGACTACAAATCCTTGGAAGGTGATTTTTCTCAATGGTTTAATCGACTGGGCGCACACAGTCGACCTTGGATGCCGACAAATTGAGCTGCCTGTCTTTTCAGCAGGGTGCGCCGCAAAATTGATGTTGTAAAGCCAAAAACAGAGTGTTTAGCATCACACACACTCCAACATCAGAACCACATTCCATGTGACTTCCGATGCGCCATTGCATGCGCGGCAACAGGCATCCGCGCCACGACAAGAGGGGACTTCGAGATGGCAGGATTTTCGGCCGGCATTTCCCGGCGGTCGATGTTGCAGGGCTTGGCGGCGGGCGTCGGCGCATTGGCGGCCGGGCCGCTGCTCGGCACCGGCAGCGCGTTTGCGGCGCGCGAGAAGGAGCTGAACATCCTGTGCTGGGAGGGCTACAACTCCGCGCAGGTGCTCGATCCGTTCCGCGCCAAGACCGGCGCCACGGTTAAGGCTGAGAGCCTGACCAACGACCCGACCATGATCAACCGCCTGCGCGCCGGCGAGGTCAACACCTGGGATCTGATCAACGTCAACAATCCCTGGGCGCGCAAGGTGATGCTGCCCGAAAAGCTGATCAAGCCACTGCCGACCGCCGAGTTCGAGCCGTTCTTCGCCAAGATGCTGCCGGAGTTCAAATGGCCCTACAGATGGGCGATGAGCGAGGACGGCAAGGACCTGCTCGGCATGGTCCAGCGCTTCGGGCCGTACAGCTTCGTCGTCAACACCGACAAGATCAGCCGCAAGACCGCCGAGGACACCGGCTGGGATCTGTTCAACGATCCCGCGCTGGCCGGCAAATACGGCATTCTCGAATCCGACGACTGGAACGTGTTCAACATCTTTGTCGTCGCCGGCATCGACCCGTTCAAGACCCACACGCCGGAGGAGATGACCAAGTTCGGCGAGACGGCCAAGCGCGTCTTCAAGGGCGCCAAACTCATCGGCGACATCGCCTCGATGAACCAGGCGCTGATCTCCGGCGAGATCGATCTGCATCTTACCGGCGGCACCTACTCGGTCTCCCCCGCTCGCGCCGACGGCCACCCGAACCTGCGCGCCATCACCCCGCTGAAGGGCCCGCTTGCGGGCGGCAAGGGCGGCATTTCCTGGATCGAGGTGACCTCCACCGTGAACAATCCTCAGCTTTCGCCGCTGGCGGTGGAGTTCCTGAAATATGTGCAGGCGCCAGAGGTGGCACACACCGTTGCCTTCGCCGAGGGCACGTTCAACCCGGTGGCGCAGATGGGCAATCCCGACTGCTTCAAGCTGTTCACCAAGGAAGAGCTCGACGCCATCCAGTGGGACAGCCTCGAGGAAGAGATGACCCGTTCGGTCGAGTACGACATCGTGCCCGACTACGACAAGGCACTCGACATCATGAACGCCGCCAAGCGCCTGCGCGGCTAGCCTTCGCAGTCCTTTACCCTGTCCCCGGCGGCGGCGCGCTGCCGCCGGCTCTCGTTTTGGAAGACCTCATGCTTCAGACCACGCTCGCCGATGCCCCGTCCGCTTTGCCGATCCTGCAACTCGTTGGGGTGCGGAAGATGTTCGGCGGCTTCGCGGCGGTGGAGGGCATCGACCTCGACGTGCGCGAAGGCGAGTTCCTCACCATCGTCGGCCCCTCCGGCTCCGGCAAGACCACGCTTTTGCGCATGCTGGCCGGCATGGACACGCCGAGCGAGGGCAACATCACTCTGCGCGGCGAGCTCATCAACGACATGCCGCCGAACCGGCGGCCGACCTGTCTCGTCTTCCAGTCGCTGGCGCTGTTCCCCCACAAGAGCGTCGGCGAGAACATCTCCTTCGCGCTGAAGGTGAAGGGCGTCGATGCCGCCTCCCGCAGGAAACGGGCGCTAGAACTCATGCGCATCGTGCGTCTGCCGGAGAACTATCACGACAAGAACGTCATGAAGTGCTCCGGCGGCGAGCGTCAGCGCGTCGCGCTGGCCCGCGCTTTCGCCTACGATCCCGAGGTGCTGTTTTTCGACGAGCCGCTCTCCGCCCTCGACTACAAGCTGAAGAAGGCGCTGGAGAAAGAGCTGAAGGACCTGCACCGAGAAACCGGCAAGACCTTCATCTACATCACCCACTCGCTGGAGGAGGCGATGGTGATGAGCGACCGCATCGGCGTGATGCGAGCCGGCCGCCTCGTGCAGGTGGGCACGCCGGAAGAGATTTATGGGGCGCCGGTCGACCGCTTCGTGTCGGAATTCGTCGGCGAGGTGAACACGATCGGTGTGAAGCGTACCGATGCCGGCTGGGAGGGCATCGACGTGCCGGGAAGTTTCGTGCTGAGCCCGCCGAAGGATGGCGCGCAACTCGACGAAGCCTTCGTCGTCATCCGTCCGGAATATATGCGCTTCCTCGGGGCCGGCGAGAGCGCAGACAATGCGCTGACCGGCACGGTCTACAATGAATATTCGCTCGGCTCGCGCATCCAATACCAGGTCCGGGTGGGCGAGAAGGTGATGCTGGTCGAGCTGTCGCGCGCGCGCGCTTTGCTGGCCGGTGCTTCCAGTGAAGTGACGATCGGCTGGGACGCCGCCGACGCCTTCACGCTGGGCAGCTGAGATCAGGGAACGCAAGTGATGGCCGATATCGCGCTCGCCCGCGCGCCAGAGACGGCACAACACATCCGGCAGGCCCGCCGGCTCTCCGTGGGCGCGAAATGCGCCGTGCCGGTGGCCGTGCTGCTTGGCGTAGGGTTCCTCGCGCCGCTGATCGCCATTCTTGCCTATTCCTTCGCCACGCCGCGCAGCTTCGATGTTTTCCGCTCCTTCACACTGGAGAACTTTGCCACGCTGTTCGACCCCACGAACACGGTGTGGCTGTCCTTCGCCTGGTCGGTCGGCTTCGCGTTGTTCACTGTGGCGATCCTGGCGGTGATCGCCTATCCCATCGCTTACGGCCTGAATGCGGTGTTCGGGCGCTGGGCCGGGCTGATCAGTGTGTTCTTCGTGTTCCCGCTCTTCGTATCGGAGAATGTGCGCCTCTATGGCTGGGTGCTGTTCTTCATCAAGAACGGCGTGCTCGACGGCACGCTGAAATGGCTTGGATTTTCCGGCGGGCCTGAAGTGCTCTACACGCCCGGCGTGACGCTGTTCGGCATGGTCTACACCTATCTTCCCTTCATGCTGTTCCCGATGACGCTCGGCCTCGCGCTCGTACCTCGCGACCTTGTCGACGCCGCACGCGATCTTGGCGCCGGGCGAGTGTTCATCTGGCGGGAGATCGAATTGCCGCTTGCCATGCCGGGCATTCTCATCGGCATGCTGCTCACCTTCGTGCTCGCCATCGGCGCCACGGCGGAAGCGAAGATCCTCGGCGGACAGTCGGTGATCGTGATCTCGCACGATATCGAGATCGCCTTCACCTATTCGCAGAACTGGCCCCTCGGCTCAGCGCTGGCCGTGGTGGTGAGCCTGTTCATCGGCGCGTTGACGCTGTTCGCGCTGTCCAAACTCGATCTCGACCGCATGCTGGGGAGGCGCTGAGACATGGCAACCTCACCCGCCATCAGCCGCCGACGCGCCAATGCCCTGATCTGGGTGTGGACGCTGTTCGTCGTCGTGGCGATCTATCTGCCGATCGTCTGCGGTGCGCTGGCGAGCTTCAACAAGAGCCGGTACTTCGGCTTTCCGATCAAGATCTACGCTACCGAGTGGTGGCAGAAGACCATCGATTCCTTCGAGATCGGCGTGCTCGTGCAGAACTCGATCCTCATCGCGCTCATCGTCACCGCGGTCTCGGTGGTGATCGCCACCTTCGGCGCGCTGGCCTTCGCCCGCTATGACTGGAAGGGCCGGCGGCTGTACCAAAAGCTTATCGTGCTGCCGATCTTCTTCCCGCAGCCGGTGCTGGGGTTGGCGCTGCTGCTGGGCTTCAACGCGGTCGGTATCCAGACCTCGTGGATGACGGCGGTGTTCGCCCATCTCGTCTGGATCGTACCGGTCGTGACGCTGGTCATCGCCATCCAGGTCTATGGCTTCGATCCCTCGCTGGAGGAGGCGGCCTACGATCTCGGCTGCTCACGGGTCCAGGTGTTCCGCGAGGTGACGCTGCCGCTGCTGTGGCCGGGCATCTGGTCGGGCTTGCTATTCGCGTTCCTGCTGTCGTGGAGCAACTTCCCGCTGTCGCTCTATACGGCGGGCCCTGACAGTACGATCCCGAAATGGCTCTATGCCAAGATGGTTGCCGGCTACACGCCGATGGTGCCGGCGCTTGGCACGATGGCCACGCTGGGCGCGGCGAGCCTCCTGCTCGGCGGCGGACTGATCATGCTCCTCCTGCGTCGGCGGCAACCGGCATGAACGAGAGTTCCGACACGCTGACTGGCCGTCGTCCGCGGCTCGACAAGGCGGCGCGACAGGAGCGCATCCTCGCCGAGATGCGCGCCTCGGCGACGCTCAGGGTCGGCGATCTCGCCGCCGACCTTAATGTGTCGACCGAGACCATCCGCCGCGACCTGTTTGAATTGCAGGAGCGTGGGCTGATCAACCGCACCTATGGCGGCGCGGTGCGCCCGCTCAGCGCCGAGCCGGCGGTGACCGAGCGCCACCGCATGATGGTCGCCGAGCGCGAGGCCATCGCCGCAAGGACGGTGAAGTTCATCAAACCGCAGGAGGTGATCGCCATCGGTGCCGGAGCGACGACGACCCATGTCGCCCGCCGCATGGCCGCGGAATGCCGCAACCTCACGGTCATCACCCATTCTTTCTCGGTGGCCACTGTGCTGGCGGCCAACCCGACCATCGAGGTGATCGTGTGCCCCGGCCGCTATAATGGCCGCGAGGGCATGATGGTGGGCGTGGAAACCATCGAGTTCCTGCAGAACTATAACGTCAACCGGGCGATCCTCGGCGTGTCCGGCATCACGCCGGAAGGGCTGGCCGACGCGGAAGCGCCTGCGGCCTGGGTCTACAAGGCGATGATGAACCGGGCGGCGGAGACCATCATCGTCTCCGACCACCAGAAATTCGACGTGCCCTCGCTGGCCATCTGGGCGCGGGTGCCGGACATCCAGCACCTCGTCACCGACCGTGCGCCCACCGGCGCGCTCGCCCGCGCGCTGTCTCGCGCCGGCGTCGAGGTCGCGGTGGCGCGGACATAGGATTTCACCATGTGGCAGCAGACACCCGCCGATGAGCGGATCGAAGTGACGGTCGACGGCCATAAGGTTGTCGCCTATTCCTATGGCCGCGGCGACGAGGTCGTGTTCCTGCTCAATGGCGGGCCGGGCCTGCCGTGCGACTATCTGCGCGACGCGCATTCCTTCCTTGCCGGGCACGGCTGCCGGGTGGTGGCGTTCGATCAACTCGGTTGCGGCGCTTCCGATCGGCCGACCGATCCGTCCTACTGGCGCATCGAGCGCTATGTTGCGGAGGTCGAGACGGTGCGCACGGCGCTGGGGCTCGGCCGCGTGCATCTCGTCGGCCATAGCTGGGGCGGCTGGCTCGCCATCGACTATGCGCTGGAGCATCCCGAGGCGCTGAAGACTCTGATCCTCGAGGACACCGCCGCCGACCTGCCGCATCTGATGAGCGAGATGCACCGCCTGCGCGCTGCGCTCGGCCCGGAAACGGTGGAAATGCTGCTCGCCCATGAGGCGGACGGCACCTATGACCACCCTGAATATCAAGCGGCGATCACGCTGCTGAACTACCGCCATGTCTGCCGGCTTCAGGAGTGGCCGGCACCGATCATAGCCTCGCTGTCCGACTGGAACATGGCTCCCTACATGGCCATGCAGGGGCCGAACGAGTTCCTCTATATTGGCAAACTCAAGGACTGGAACCGCACCGCGGACCTTCCCCGCATCACCTGTCCGGTGCTGATCACCGTCGGCCGTCACGACGAGATCACCCCCGCCTGCGCGCTGCGCATGAAGCAGAACCTGCGGCAGGCCGAGATGGCGGTGTTCCAGAATTCCAGCCACATGCCGTTCTATGAGGAACCAGCTGCCTATGATGCGCGCCTGCTTGCCTTCCTCGACAGGCACAGGGGAGGCGACGCATGAACTGGAAGACCGAGAACCGTTCCTTCTACTACGCGCTGGCTCCCGAGCCGGACGATCCGATGCTCGACACCGCGACCACCGCGCTGCTCATCATCGATGTGCAGAACACCTATCTGGAACGTCCCAACCGCGCTTCGCTGGCGAGCGAGGCCGAGCGCGCGCATTTCGACGGTTGGACGCCGTTCCACGAGCGCATGCACGGCACGGTGATCCCCAACATCGCCGAGTTGCTGGGGCTGTTCCGGGCGAAGGGCATGGAACGCCTGTTCGCCCGCATCGCCTGCCGGACGCAGGACGGGCGCGACCGTTCGCTCAGCCAGAAGAAGCCGGGCTTCAACAATCTGCTGCTGCCCAAGAACGAGCACGCGTCGCAGATCGTGCCCGAGCTGGCACCTCAGGGCGACGAGATCACCGTCATCAAGACCACCGACAGCGCGCTGACCGGCACCAATCTGCGGCTGATCCTAGCCAATCTCGGCATCCGCACGGTGATCTGCGTCGGCATCTTCACCGACCAGTGCGTGTCCTCCACTGTGCGCAGCCTCGCCGATGAGAGCTTCGACGTGGTGGTGCTGGAGGATTGCTGCGCGGCGGCGACCGACGACCTGCACGAGCGCGAGCTCGCCATCATCAACATGATCTACTGCAACGTGATGGCGCTCGCCGACCTCAAGTCCCTGATGAAGTTCTGACAATGACCGACGCGATGTACAGCGACGACTTCCTCGACCGGCTGGTGACCAGCCTGCGCGCCGCCCTGCCGCGTTGGGGGCTGTCGGAGGCCACCGAGCTCAAGCTGCTCACCATTTCCGAGAACGCCACTTTCCGCGCCCACGATCCGGAAAGCGGGCGCGACGTGGTGTTCCGAGTCCATCGGCCCGGATACCACACCCGCGCCGAGATCGCGTCCGAGCTCGCCTGGCTGGAGGCGCTCGGCCGCGACGGCGTGGTGGCGACGCTGACGCCCATACCTCAGACCGACAGCGCGCTGATCGCCGATCTCGACGAGGGCGGAGTGATCCGCCATGCCGTTGCTTTCGAGCTGGTGACGGGCCGGGAGCCGGCAGAGGGGGAAGACCTGCCGCGCTGGTTCCGCGAGCTCGGCGCCATCAACGCCCGGCTGCACGCGCATGCCAAAGCCTGGGAACGCCCGGAAGGCTTCGTGCGCAAGCGTTGGGACTATGACGCCATGCTCGGCGAGGTGCTGCTCTGGGGCGACTGGCGTGATGGGCTCGGCCTTGATGGAGACGGGCGGGCGGTGCTCGAAAAAGTCGCCGTGCTGCTGAAGGACAAGGTTGATGCCTACGGCACCGACGAGGACCGTTTCGGGCTCGTGCATGCCGATATGCGCGTCGCCAATTTGCTGGTGGACGGCGACCGGCTGTCGGTGATCGACTTCGACGATTGCGGTTTCTCCTGGTACCTCTACGACTTCGCGGCCGCCATCAGCTTCACCGAGCACGAGCCCTACATCCCCGCCCTGCAAAAGGCGTGGATCGAGGGCTATCGCACGGTAGCGCCGCTCTCCGATGAGGAGTGCGCGATCCTGCCGGTGTTCATCATGCTGCGGCGCATGCTGCTGACCGCCTGGATCGCCTCACATGCGGAAACGCCGACCGCACAGGCGCTGGGCGAGGCCTATACGCAAGGTACGGTTGCACTTGGACTTGCCTTCCTCGCAACCCATGGGAGGGCGGCATGAGCACCGAAACCAAGGCCGCCGAACTGCAGATCCTGTCGCTCAACGCCTTCTCCGGCGAAAGCACCACCCTGCCGCCCGACATTGCCGCACTGGTGGAGCGGCGCAAGCGCGCCTTCGGTGCCGGCTCGGTGCTGTTTTACGACGTGCCGCTGAAGGTGGTGAGCGCAGAAGGGCCTTATCTTCACGCTTCCGACGGGCGACGCTATCTCGACTTCTACAACAACGTCCCGACCGTCGGGCACTGCCATCCCAAGGTGGTGGAGGCAGTGCAGCGGCAGGTGGCGCAGTTCAATATTCATTCGCGCTATCTGTTCGACGTCTCGCACGACTATGCCGAGAGGCTGCTCGCCACCTTCCCGGCGGCGCTGTCGAACCTCGTGCTCACCTGCACCGGCAGCGAGAGCAACGACCTCGCCCTTCGCATCGCGAAGCGCGCATCCGGCGGTACCGGCTTCGTGGTGACGCAGACCGCCTATCACGGCAACACCTCGGCGGTGACCGAGGTCTCGCCATCCTCCTACAAGAACGGCGCGCCGCCGCCCCATGTACGCATGGTGTCTCCGCCCGACCCGGCGAATTTCGGCAACGATGTCGGGCGCGGCTTTGCCGAGGCGGTCGCCGGCGCCATTGCGGCGATGGAGGCGGACGGCATCCGCTTTGCCGGGCTGCTGGTCGATAGCATCTTCTCCTCCGACGGCGTGTTTGCCGACCCGCCTGGTTTCCTGAGCGAGGCGGTTGCGGTGGCGCGCAGGGCGGGCGGACTGTTCATCGCCGATGAGGTCCAGCCCGGCTTCGGGCGCACCGGCACCGGCATGTGGGGCTTTTCGCGTCATAGCGTCGAGCCCGACATCGTCACCTTGGGCAAGCCGATGGGCAATGGTTACCCGGTCGCCGGCGTGGTGACGCGGCCTGAGTTGCTCGCCGATTTCTGCGCCGATTTCGGTTATTTCAACACCTTCGCGGCGAGCCCGGTCGCCACCGCCGCCGCGCTGGCAGTGTTGGAGGCCATCGAGGAAGACGGGCTGATCGCCAATGCCGACCATGTTGGCCGGCATCTCAAGGCGCGACTGACGCATCTGATGGGCAGGGCGCCGATCACCACCGTGCGCGGAGCCGGCCTCTATCTCGGCGTGGCCTTCGGCGACGAGACGGGACCGCGCCCCGACATCGCCAAGGCGCTGATCAATGGGCTGAAGTCGAGGGGCATCCTCATTGGCGCCGCCGGGCAGTTCGGCAATGTGCTGAAGATCCGCCCGCCGCTCTGTGTCACCACCGACCACGCCGACCAGCTCGCCGACGCGATGGAGGATCTGCTCGTTCCGGCCTGATTGGCCTCAGGCGACAAACTAAGACTCATTAACCGTGGGATAGCCGCTCTAGGTGACATACCCATAAGGGGATTCCCAGCGGAGCATTGTTTTGATTCACTGATCTCAGCCCTGGAGGTTGAGATGGCGCGCTTTGACCTGACGGATTTCGAGTGGTCGGTGATCGCACCGC
>NZ_JBMSDU010000016.1:0-132636 GCF_049445835.1 Ancylobacter sp. VNQ12
AGGACTCTCGCCTCAGGAGCCGTCGTGCGGCGCGGCGCCGCTTAGCGTATTATTGAATGCAATGGAGAAGAGACGACGATGTCGAACAGATCTGACAAAGCACAACCGATTAGGACGGCAGGATAAAGGGGCGCGATGTGCGCGTCGGTTCGGTCGTGTTTTTTCAGGGGCTTACGAGGCGAATTCGCGAGGTGCGCCTGATCGGCGCAGCCTGCGGCTTCGGCAATTTCAGAAGAAAATCAGCGCCGTTGCGCGATGTGCGGGATCGCGACCATGAGCGGCGAGGACGATTTCCGCATCCGGCCAGGCCGCATCCGTTCGCCCAGCGCGCAGCGCGCCAGGCCCTTCATCGCGCAGGCGCTGGCGGCGGCCCAGCGCGCCGGCGGAACGATCTCCCGCAAGGGGGCGATCGGGCCGAACCACCGTTCCCGGTTCGGCCGGGGCCAGCGCGCATCGGTGCAGGCCAACCGGCTCATCACCTCCCGCTCGCGCGGCGCTGTCGTCAAGGCGCGTGTCGTCCGCCACGGCGGACGCGCCGCGCCGCTCGCGACCCACCTCAGCTATCTGCGCCGCGAGGGCGTCACCCGGGACGGAGAGAAGGCCCGGCTATTCGGCCCCGGCACGGACGATGCCGATCGACAAGCATTCGCGGAGCGGTGCGAGGATGACCGGCATCATTTCCGGTTCATCGTCTCGCCAGACGACGCCGTGGAGATGTCCGACCTCAAGACTTTCACCCGCGACCTCGTCGGGCAGATGGAAAAGGACCTCGGCACGAATCTCGATTGGGTCGGCGTCGATCATTGGAACACCGAGCATCCGCACGTCCACCTGATCGTGCGTGGCGTGCGCGAGGACGGCGAGAATCTCGTCATCTCGCGCGACTACATCAAGGAGGGCATGCGCGATCGAGCGCGCGATCTGATCACCCAGGAGCTCGGCCCCCGCACCGATCAGGAGATCCGCCGCACGCTCGAACGCCAGATAGCCGCCGAGCGTTGGACCAACCTCGACCGGCAGCTCGCGCGCGACAGCACCCGCACCGGCGTCATCGACCTCGCGCCGCATCCCGACCGCCAACCCGACGAATTCCATGCGCTCAAGGTCGGGCGACTGCGCAAGCTGGAATCGCTCGGTCTCGCCAACCAGTTCAGTCCCGGCCAATGGGCCATGTCGGAGAATGCCGAGGCGACGCTGCGCGAGCTGGGCGAACGCGGCGACATCATCAAGCGCATTCATCGCGGCCTAGCCGAGCGGGGCATCGAGCGCGGCGCGGCCAATTATGTGCTGGCCGGCGAGAGCCTGGACGATCCCGTCGTCGGCCGGTTGGTCGCCCGTGGCCTCGACGACGAGCTGAAGGGCACGGCCTATGCCGTGGTCGATGGCGTCGACGGCCGCACCCACCACATCAAGCTGCCCGATCTCGATGCCGCCGGCGACAGCACGCCGGGCTCCATCGTCGAACTGCGCAAGTTCGACGATGCCCAGGGCCGGCGGCGCGTCGCGCTGGCGGTCCGCTCGGACCTCTCGATCGAGCGCCAGATCACGGCGACAGGCGCGACTTGGCTCGACCGTCAGGCTATCGCCCGCCAACCGGTCGGCCTCGGTGGCGGCGGCTTCGGCGCCGAGGTGCGCGGGGCGATGGATCGCCGCGCCGAACATCTGCTCGGGCAAGGCCTCGCCGAACGTCAGGCCCGCGGTGTCAGCTTCAGCCGTAACCTGATCGAGACGCTACGCCGCCGTGAGCTGGACGCGCTCGGTGAGAAGCTGGCGTCGGAGAGCGGACGGCCGCTGACGCGCGCTTCGACCGGCGAATATGTCTCCGGCACCTATCGGCAGCGCTTCGCGCTCGCCTCCGGCCGGTTCGCAATGATCGACGACGGCCTCGGCTTCCAGCTCGTGCCCTGGTCCCCCTCACTCGAAAAGCAACTCGGCCGCCATGTCTCCGGCCTCGCGCGCGGCGACGGCGGCATCGACTGGAGCTTTGGCCGCAAGCGGGGGCTCGGCCTGTGACCACCACTCTTCACGAAGAAAGGACCCCGCAATGTCCGCCACCAAGATTCTCTGGGGCCAGATCCTCGTCGTCTTCCTGATCGTGCTCGTCACGACCTGGACCGCGACACAGTGGACGGCCTGGCAACTCGGCTTCCAGCCGCAGCTCGGCCGGCCATGGTTCGAGCTGTTCGGCTGGCCCGTCTACTATCCGCCTGCCTTCTTTTGGTGGTGGTATTTATACGATGCCTACGCGCCGCCGATCTTCGTCGAGGGCGCCTACATCGCGGCATCCGGCGGCTTCATCGCGATCGCGGTCGCGATCGGCATGTCGGTGTGGCGAGCTCGCGAGGCCAAGAACGTCGAGACCTACGGCTCTGCGCGCTGGGCCCGGCCCGACGAGGTGGAATCCGCTGGGTTGCTCGGACCCGACGGCGTCGTGCTCGGCAAGCTCGATCGCACCTATCTGCGCCACGACGGACCCGAGCATGTGCTCTGCTTCGCGCCGACCCGCTCCGGCAAAGGCGTCGGCCTCGTGGTGCCGTCGCTCTTGACCTGGCCGGGCTCAGCCATCGTCCACGACATCAAGGGCGAGAACTGGCAGCTCACGGCCGGCTTCCGCGCGCGGCATGGCCGGGTGCTGCTCTTCGACCCGACCAACGCGAAGTCGGCTGCCTACAATCCGCTGCTCGAGGTCCGCCGCGGTGAATGGGAAGTTCGCGACGTTCAGAACATCGCCGACATCCTGGTCGATCCCGAAGGGTCGCTCGAAAAGCGGAACCACTGGGAGAAGACCAGTCACGCGCTTCTCGTCGGCGCTATCCTGCACGTCCTCTATGCCGAGGCCGACAAGACGCTCGCCGGCGTCGCCGCCTTCCTGTCCGATCCGAAGCGGCCGATCGAGTCGACGCTTGCCGCCATGATGAAGACCGCCCATCTCGGCGCGGCCGGACCCCACCCGGTCATAGCATCCGCCGCCCGGGAATTGCTGAACAAGTCCGACAACGAGCGCTCGGGCGTGCTGTCGACCGCGATGTCCTTTCTCGGGCTCTACCGCGACCCCGTCGTGGCCGCCGTCACGCGCCGCTGCGACTGGCGCATCACCGACATCGTCGGCGGAGCCCGGCCGTCGACACTCTACCTCGTTGTGCCACCCTCCGACATCGCACGCACCAAGCCGCTGATCCGGCTGATCCTCAATCAGGTCGGCCGGCGATTGACCGAGGACCTGCGGGCCAAGGGCGGGCGGCACCGGCTGCTCCTCATGCTCGACGAGTTCCCGGCACTCGGTCGCCTCGACTTCTTCGAGTCCGCTCTGGCGTTCATGGCCGGCTACGGCCTGAAGAGCTTCCTGATCGCGCAGTCGCTGAACCAGATCGAGAAGGCCTATGGGCCGAACAACTCGATCCTCGACAACTGCCATGTGCGCGTCAGCTTCGCGACCAACGACGAGCGGACCGCCAAGCGCGTTTCCGATGCGCTCGGCACCGCGACCGAGATGCGGGCGATGCGGAACTATGCCGGGCACAGGCTCAGTCCCTGGCTTGGCCATCTGATGGTCTCGCGCTCGGAGACAGCGCGGCCGCTGCTGACGCCCGGCGAGGTCATGCAGCTCCCACCTGCGGACGAGATCATCATGGTCGCGGGCACTCCGCCGATCCGGGCGAAGAAGGCCCGCTACTTCGAGGATCGTCGGTTTCAGGAGCGCATCCTGCCGCCGCCGGAGCTCACGAAACAAACCACGGCGAAGGCCGACGATTGGAGCAGCCTAGCATTGCCGGCGCGCCCGGAGATCGAGGATGCCGCCGCGAAGGATGGCCAGAGCGACGACGAGGACCCGACCGGCTCGGAACGCCGCCACCAGCCCGAGCTGAACAAGGCCGGGACCGTCGAGAAGAAGGCGCCGATCGACAACGAGTTCGCCGCCGACTTCGGCGACGACGAGGAAGACGACAGCGCCCGAATGAGCCGGATGAACCAGGTCATGCAAGGGGTAGCCCGGCAGGTCTCGCTCGACCCCAATGACGGCATGGACCTGTGAGGTGCGATGACGAAGGCATCAAAAAAGCAGCGCCTGTCGGTTTATCTCGACCCGGACGTCATGAAGGCGCTGGCGGTCTATGCCGCACGGCGCGACCAATCACGCTCCCTGATTGCCGAAGCGGCCATCGCTTCCTTCCTGTCGCCCGATGCCGCCGAACGGCAGGAAGCAGCGACCACCAAGCGTCTCGACCAGCTCGACCGGCGCATGACGCGGATGGAACGCAACCTCGGCATCTCCGTCGAAATGCTGGCCGTCTTCGTCCGCTTCTGGCTAACGACCAATCCGCCACTGCCGGAACCTGCCCAGGCCGCGGCGCGTGCTCAGGCAGGCGAGCGATACGACGCCTTCGTCGCTGCGCTCGGCCGGCGACTCGCCAAGGGACCGAAGCTGCGTCAGGAGATTTCGGAAGACGTGTCGGGCGTCGCGGACGCGGAATAATCATCGCTCGCGGCATCGCAAGTATTCATCAGTACCGCCGTTCCCCTGTCTTTGTACGCCAGAGCGCTACGACCACATTCCGGTTGTTGCCACGCCCCAATTTCTGCCTCTTCTACTCATCCCCGATCCAGGGCCGCTTGTCTGCGGTCCCGCACGGAACGGGGACGACATGGCGGTTTCTCACCAACAATCCGAGGCGATACTTCGCGGCGCACGCATGTTGCGCACCGCGCTTGGCCCCGCCATCGCCGGATTCCTGGAAGACCCGTCGATCGTCGAGGTGATGCTCAATCCCGACGGGCGGCTCTGGATCGACCGCCTGTCGGAGGGACTTTCCGACACAGGCGAGCGCCTGTCCGCCGCCGACGGCGAGCGCATCGTGCGTCTGGTCGCGCACCATGTCGGCGCCGAGGTTCATGCGGGCAGCCCGCGCGTCTCGGCCGAACTGCCCGAGACCGGCGAGCGGTTCGAGGGTCTGCTGCCACCCGTCGTAACAGCTCCGGCCTTCGCGATCCGCAAGCCGGCCGTCGCGGTCTTCACGTTGCAGGACTACGTCGCGACCGAGATCATGTCAGCCGACCAGGCCGCGATCCTTCGTCAGGCCGTCGCCGACCGGCGCAACATTCTCGTCGCCGGCGGCACGTCCACCGGCAAGACCACGCTCACCAATGCGCTGCTCGCCGAGGTGTCGAAGACCTCCGACCGCGTCGTGCTGATCGAGGATACGCGCGAACTGCAATGCGCCGCGCCGAACCTCGTTGCGATGCGCACCAAGGACGGCGTCGCCTCGCTCTCCGATCTCGTCCGCTCCTCGCTTCGCCTGCGCCCCGACCGCATCCCGATCGGCGAGGTGCGCGGTTCCGAAGCGCTCGATCTCCTCAAAGCATGGGGCACGGGCCACCCCGGCGGCGTCGGCACCATCCACGCCGGCACCGCGCTCGGCGCGCTGCGCCGCCTCGAACAGCTCATCCAGGAAGCTGTCGTGACCGTCCCCCGCGCGCTGATCGCCGAGACCATCGATCTCGTCGCGGTGCTCAGCGGCCGAGGCTCGACCCGTCGCCTCGCCGAACTCGCCCGCGTCGAGGGTCTCAAGCCGGACGGCGACTACCGCGTCACCCCCACAACCCAGCCCATCTCAGGAGATCTCCCATGAATCGTCATTGCCTGCGCCTCCGCCGCCAAATCTCGACGGCGGCGGCCGTCGCCTTCGTCAGCATGATGATGGCTCCCGCCGCATATGCTTCCGGCTCGTCCATGCCTTGGGAAGCCCCGCTGCAGTCCATCCTCGAATCGATTGAGGGACCTGTGGCCAAGATCATCGCTGTGATGATCATCATCATCACCGGCCTTACGCTCGCTTTCGGCGACACATCAGGCGGCGCGCGGAAGCTGATCCAGATCGTCTTCGGCCTGTCGATCGCCTTCGCCGCGTCGAGCTTCTTCCTGTCCTTCTTCTCCTTCGGCGGTGGAGCACTCGTCTGATGGCGAGCCTGATCGACAGCGGCGAAGTGCCGGGCTACGCCGTCCCGGTCCACCGTGCGCTGACCGAGCACATCCTGCTCGGCGGCGCTCCGCGTTCGATCGCCATCCTCAACGGCACGCTGGCCGCCGCGCTCGGCCTCGGCCTGCGTCTCTGGCTCGTCGGTCTCGGGCTCTGGGCGATCGGACACTTCGCCGCCGTTTGGGCGGCCAAGCGCGATCCGCAATTCGTGGACGTGGTGCGGCGTCACCTGCGCATCCCCGGCCACCTGAGCGCGTGAGGCCCCGATGATGAACCTCGCCGAATATCGCCGGACCTCAATCCGCCTCGCGGATTTCCTGCCCTGGGCCGCGCTCGCCGGCGAGGGCATCGTTCTCAACAAGGACGGCAGCTTCCAACGCACCGCCCGGTTTCGCGGTCCCGACCTCGACTCCGCGGTGCCGGCCGAACTCGTCGCCGTCGCCGGCCGACTCAACAACGCCTTCCGTCGCCTCGGTTCGGGATGGGCGATATTCGTCGAGGCGCAACGCCATGGCGCCGGGGCCTATCCGGCGAGCCGATTTCCCGAGGCCGCGTCAGCCCTGGTCGACGCCGAGCGCAAGGCGAACTTCGAGGAAGACGCCTCGCACTTCGAGTCCAGCTATTTCCTGACCTTCGTCTATCTGCCGCCGGCCGAGGACGCTGCCCGCGCCGAGAGCTTGCTCTATGAAGGAAAGGCCGAGAACGGCATCGACCCGCATGAGGCCCTGCGCGGCTTCGCTGATCGAACCGACCGCGTGCTTCAGCTCATCGAAAACTTCATGCCGGAATGCGCATGGCTCGATGATGGCGAGACGCTGACCTATCTCCATTCGACCGTCTCGACCAGGCGCCATCGCGTGCGCGTGCCCGAGACGCCGATGTATCTCGACGCGCTGCTGGCCGATCAACCGCTCACGGGCGGGCTGGAGCCGCGCCTGGGCGACACGCATCTCCGCATCCTCACTATTGTCGGTTTTCCGACCGCGACCACGCCCGGGTTGCTCGACGACCTCAACCGGCTGGCCTTTCCATATCGCTGGTCGACGCGCGCTGTCCTTCTCGACAAGACCGATGCCACTAAGCTGCTCACCAAGATCCGGCGGCAATGGTTCGCCAAGCGCAAGAGCATCATGGCGATCCTCAAGGAGGTGATGACCAACGAGGCTTCGGTGCTCGTCGATACCGATGCGGCGAACAAGGCGGCCGATGCCGATCTCGCGCTTCAGGAACTTGGCGCCGACTATGCCGGTCAGGCCTATGTCACCGCGACGGTCACCGTCTGGGACGCCGATCCACGCATCGCAGCGGAGAAGCTGCGCTTGGTGGAGAAGATCATTCAGGGCCGCGACTTCACCGCGATGGCCGAGACGATCAACGCCGTCGACGCCTGGCTCGGCTCGCTGCCCGGCCATGTCTACGCCAACGTGCGGCAACCTCCGATCTCGACGCTCAATCTCGCCCATATGATCCCGCTGTCGGCGGTGTGGGCGGGGCCGGAACGGGACGAGCATTTCGGGCAACCCCCCTTGCTTTATGGCAGGACCGAAGGCTCGACCCCGTTCCGGTTTTCCCTTCATGTCGGCGACGTCGGCCACACGCTCGTCGTCGGGCCGACCGGCGCCGGCAAGTCCGTGCTGTTGGCGCTGATGGCGCTTCAGTTCCGGCGCTATTCGGGCTCGCAGGTCTTCGCCTTCGATTTCGGCGGCTCTATCCGCGCCGCGGCGCTCGCCATGGGCGGCGATTGGCACGATCTCGGCGGCGGGTTGACGGAGGGCGCGGCCGACAGCGTGTCGCTGCAACCTCTCGCCGGCATTCATGAAGTGCCGGAACGGGCCTGGGCCGCCGACTGGATCGTCGCGATCCTGATGCGTGAGGGCGTGACGATCTCGCCGGAGGTGAAGGAATATATCTGGACGGCGCTGACCTCGCTCGCGAGCGCGCCTGTTGGCGAGCGCACCATCACCGGGCTCGCCGTCCTCCTTCAATCGAGCGACCTCAAGCAGGCGCTACGACCATATTGCGTCGGCGGCGCCTATGGCCGGCTGCTCGACGCCGAAAGCGAGCACCTCGGCGCAGCCCCGGTGCAAGCGTTCGAGACCGAGGGCCTGATCGGAACGGGCGCTGCGCCGGCCGTGCTCGCCTACCTGTTCCATCGCATCGAGGATCGCCTGGATGGCAGCCCCACGCTGCTCATCGTCGACGAAGGCTGGCTGGCGCTCGACGACGAGGGCTTCGCCGGCCAGCTCCGCGAATGGCTGAAGACGCTCCGCAAGAAGAACGCCTCCGTCGTCTTCGCCACCCAGTCACTCTCCGACATCGACGGTTCGGCGATTGCGCCCGCCATCATCGAGAGCTGCCAGACCAGGCTCCTATTGCCGAACGAGCGCGCGATCGAACCGCAGATCACCGCGATCTACCGGCGCTTCGGCCTCAACGACCGCCAGATCGAGATCCTCGCCCGCGCGATGCCCAAGCGCGACTATTACTGCCAGTCCCGCCGCGGCAACCGGCTGTTCGAGCTCGGCCTGTCCGACGTTGCGTTGGCGCTGTGCGCCGCCTCGTCGAAGACCGACCAGGCCGCCATCGAGCGCACTATCGCCGAACACGGCCGCGACGGTTTCCTGCCGGCCTGGCTGCGGCTGCGCGGCGTCGCCTGGGCGTCCGACCTCATTCCCGACCTCACCAACCTGGAGAGCAAGCCATGATCTTCCGTCGCTCACGCGCGGCGTTTCTCGCCGCGTCCATCCTTTCGATTCCCGTGGCGCTATCGCCCGTGATGGTCACGCCCGCATCCGCGCAATGGATCGTCTACGACCCGACGAACTACGTGCAGAATGTTCTCTCCGCGGCTCGCGCGCTGGAGCAGATCAACAATCAGATCACATCGCTTCAGAACGAGGCGACGATGTTGATCAACCAGGCGCGCAATCTGGCGAGCCTGCCTTACTCCTCGCTCCAGCGGCTGCAGCAATCCGTGCAACGGACGCAGCAGCTCCTCGGCGAGGCGCAGCGCATCGCCTACGATGTCCAACAGATCGACCAGGCCTTCACATCCACCTACGGCAATGCGTCGATGTCGGCCTCTGACCAGCAGCTCGTGGCGCAGGCGCGCGAGCGCTGGCAGAACACCGTCGGCGGATTGCAGGATGCCATGCGGGTGCAGGCCGGCGTTGTCGGCAACATCGACACCAACCGTGCGGAGATGTCGGCACTGGTCGGTCAGAGCCAGGGCGCGACCGGCGCATTGCAGGCGACGCAGGCCGGCAACCAGCTTCTCGCACTCCAGGCCCAACAGCTCGCCGACCTCACCGCCGTTGTCGCCGCCAACGGCCGGGCGCAGGCGCTCCAGTCGGCCGAACAGGCCACGGCCGCCGAGCAAGGGCGCGAGCAGCGTCGGCGCTTCCTGACTCCGGGCACCGGCTACCAGCCAGGCAACGCCAAGATGTTCTACGGCGGCAACTAAGGGGCGGCGTCATGGACGGAAAGATGCTGGCTCGCCTCGGCGCCGTGGTGTTCGTCGCGGTCGCGGTTACCGCGACCGCGATCGAGCTGACCCGAAAGGAGGACGAGCCCGCCGGCTGGTCCGCAGGGCGGGTCGAGAATTCGCAGGCCGATCCGCTCCGCACCGAGCTGATCCGTTGCCAACGCCTCGGCGAGGCCGGCCCCCGTGACGCCACGTGCCTGCGCGCCTGGGCGGAAAACCGCGAGCGGTTTCTCACACCGGGCGCGCACCCCATGGAGCGCCTGCCCGATGCGGCGGATGCTCCGCGGCCCCAGCCTGACGCCGACGCGCGGAACACGACGCCGGATAATCCTACGCCCCAGGAAACAGCGCCGCGGCAAGACGAGGCCCGATAGCATCATGGGCGGCACCGGCGTCATCGACCATTTCCTCGAGGTCTTCACCCGCTACATCGATTCCGGGTTCGGCCTGCTCGGTGGCGAGGTCGCGTTCATCGCGACCACTCTGATCGTTATCGACGTGACGCTGGCCGCCCTGTTCTGGAGCTGGGGCGCTGACGACGACATCATCGCGCGCCTGGTCAAGAAGACGCTGTTCGTCGGCGTCTTCGCCTACATCATCGGCAACTGGAACAATCTCGCCCGCATCGTCTTCGAGAGCTTCGCCGGTCTTGGCCTGAAGGCCTCCGGCACCGGCTTCACGACAGCGGATCTGCTTCGCCCCGGCAAGGTCGCGCAGACCGGCCTCGATGCCGGGCGGCCGCTGCTCGACTCGATTTCCAGCCTGATGGGCTACTGGTCGTTCTTCGAGAATTTCATCCAGATCGCCTGCATGTTCCTCGCCTGGGCGCTGGTGCTGCTCGCCTTCTTCATCCTCGCCATCCAGCTCTTCGTCACCTTGATCGAGTTCAAGCTGACGACGCTCGCCGGTTTCGTGCTCATTCCCTTCGGCCTTTTCGGCAAATCGGCCTTCATGGCCGAGCGCGTCCTCGGCAACATCATCTCCTCCGGCATCAAGGTCCTGGTGCTGGCCGTTATCATCGGCATCGGCTCGACGCTGTTCTCCGAATTCACTGCCGGCTTCGGTGGAGCCAATCCGACCATTGACGACGCCATGGCGATCGTGCTCGCCGCGCTGTCGCTGCTCGGCCTCGGAATCTTCGGTCCCGGCATCGCCAACGGCCTCGTCTCGGGCGGGCCTCAGCTCGGCGCCGGCGCGGCGGTCGGCACTGGCCTTGCCGCCGGCGGAATGGTTGCAGCCGGAGGAGCCGCTCTCGGCGCAGCAGCCGGCGGCGTCGGCGCTCTGGCCGGCGGAGCGGCTGCCGCCGCCCGCGGTGGCACCGCGATGGCAGGTGGCGCGGCCACTGCCTACAGCCTCGGAGCCGCAGGCCAATCGGGCGCAGCCGGCGTCGCTTCCGGCCTCGGCGGCGTCGCCCGCGCAGCCGGTGGCGCGGCGGCGTCGCCCCTCCGCCGGGCGGCCTCACGCACCGCCGACAGCATGCGGTCGAGCTTCTCGGAGGGCGGGAAATCCGCCTTCGAAGCCACCGGTGGCACCTCGACCATGGGCACGATCGGCGAGGGCACGGCCGAGGCGGCCGCACCGGCTGACGGACCACCGGCCTGGGCTCGCCGCATGAAGCGCTCCCAAACGCTGAGCCACGGCGTGACAGCGGCCGCCCATGCCGTTCGCAGCGGCGACAGCCACGGCGGCGGCTCCTCCATCAACCTCTCCGAAAGCGACCGCTGATGTTCAAACGACCCTCCACCCACTACGGCAAGACCCCCGAACCCGAGACGCCTTACCAGCGGGCCGCCCAGGTCTGGGACGACCGGATCGGCGCCGCACGCGTTCAGGCAAAGAACTGGCGCCTCATGGCCTTCGGATCGCTGATCCTCTCGGCCGGCTTCGCCGCCGCGCTCGTTTGGCAATCAGCGCGTGGGACGGTCGTACCTTGGGTGGTGCAGGTCGATCGGCTCGGCCAGGCGCAGGCGATCGCGCCGGCGGTCGCCGATTATCGCCCGACCGACCCGCAGATCGCCTTCCATCTCGCGCGCTTCATCGAGCAGGTCCGCTCGATCCCCTCCGACGCCATCATCGTCCGACAGAACTGGCTGCGCGCCTACGACTTCACGACCGATCGCGGCGCGATGGCGCTCAACGACTATGCGCGCTCGAACGACCCTTTCACCAAGGTCGGCCGGCAGCAGATCGCCGTCGACGTTTCCAGCGTGATCCGCGCGTCGCCGGACAGCTTCCGCGTTGCCTGGACCGAGCGGCGCTACGAGAACGGCCAGCTCGCCGAGACGACCCGCTGGACCGCCATCCTCACCATCGTCGTGCAGGTGCCGCGCAACGCCGACCGGCTGCGAGCAAACCCGCTCGGCATCTACGTCAACGCCATCAACTGGTCACGGGAGCTTGGGCAATGAAGCCGTCTTTCCGTAAAGCCGGAAACCCGGCTTCTCACACTTCCGCACTCGCGGCTCTGCTGCTTTCAGCAACTGCGCTCGCCGGCTGCGCCACGACGCAGAAACCGCCCGAGATATCCTATGACGACGCGACGCCCGCCGTGCAGACGGTCGATCCACCGGGACCGGTGCAGGTAGTGGAGCTTCCACGTCCGCTACCGCTGCCGGGCCAGATGAAGCCCGTTGAAGAATCGCGCCGAACCCCAGAGCCGACCGATCCGACGGCCCGCGTCAATCAAGCCAACGCCGCCGCGCGCGTTCAGCCGGTGCGCGACGGCTTCATCAACGCCATGCAGGTCTATCCTTACACCAGCGGCGCGCTCTATCAGGTCTACACCGCCGTTGGTCAGATCACCGATATCGCCCTGCAGCCCGGCGAGCAGCTCGTGGGCTCCGGGCCGGTGGCCGCCGGCGACACGGTCCGCTGGATCATCGGTGACACGCAGAGCGGTTCGGGCGCGACTCTGCAAGTCCACATCCTGGTGAAGCCGACCCGCGCCGACCTGATGACCAACCTGGTCATCAACACCAATCTGCGGACCTATCACATGGAGCTGCGCTCGACCGAGCGCACCTATATGGCGTCGGTCTCGTGGCAGTACCCACAGGATCAGCTCATCGCCCTGCGCCGCCAGAACGCGCAGGCCGAGGCCGCGCGTCCCGTCGCCACCGGCGTCGACCTCGCCAACATCAACTTCCGCTACGCCATCGAGGGCGACCGTGCGCCGTGGCGGCCGCTGCGGGCCTACGATGACGGACGGCAGGTATTCATCGAGTTTCCGCGCGGCATCGGCCAGGGCGAGATGCCGCCGCTCTTCGTGGTCGGCCCCGAGGGCGACACCTCCGAACTCGTGAATTACCGCGTCCGCGGCAACTACATGATCGTCGATCGTCTGTTCGCGGCGGCCGAGCTGCGCTTCGGCGCCGGTGACCACCAGAAACGCGTTCGGATCACCCGCACCGACGGGAGGCCGGCGTCGTGAGCGAGCCTGAAGCCCAGAAAGAGGATGAGGATGCGCCGCTGACCGGGTCGACCGCCGACGCGGCCGCCCCGATGCGGCTTCGTGCGGAGGCTCCGCGCGTTACGCGGCTGTCGCGCAAGGTGCTCGCCGGCATCGGTCTCGTCGCGAGCGTGGGCCTGGGCGGAGCGCTGATCTACGCCCTTCAGACGCGCGACGGCGGCAAGTCCGCCGAAGAACTCTATTCGACCGAAAGCCGATCGACCGCCGACGGCCTGGCGGGCTTGCCCCGCGACTACAGCGGTGTGCCTCAGCTTGGCCCGCCGCTTCCCGGCGACCTCGGCCGTCCTATCCTTGGCGCGCAGAATCGCGGCCAGGCTTTGCCCAATCCCGGCATAGCATCACCCAATCCCGGCCTCAGCGCCGAGGAGCAACGCCGCCTGCAGGAAATCGAGAGCGCCCGCACCGCCAAGCTCTTCGCCGGCACGGAGAACCGGCCGACGCCACCATCAGCCTCTGGCACGGCGACGGTTGTTCCGCCACCCACGCCTGACCTCGCCAGCCTCGGGCTTGCTCCCCAGCCAGCAACGCCGTCGGCCCAGGATCGGCAACTCGCCTTCCTCAATGCCGCCGCCGATCGCCGCACCGTCTCGCCGGATCGCATCGCGGCTCCGGCATCGCCGAACATCCTTCAGGCGGGCGCCGTGATTTCGGCCGCGCTCATCACCGGCATCCGGTCCGATCTTCCGGGCCAGGTCACCGCGCAAGTGACGGAGAACATCTATGACAGCCCGACGGGCCGCATCCTTCTTGTACCCCAGGGCACCCGCATCATTGGCCAGTACGACAACAATGTTCAGTTCGGCCAAAGCCGCGTGCTGCTGGTCTGGAACCGGCTGATCTTCCCGAACGGCCGCTCGATCGTGCTCGAGCGTCAACCTGGCGCTGATGCCGAAGGTTATGCCGGCCTCCAGGATGGCGTCGACTATCACTGGTGGGATCTTGCCAAGGCGGCGGGCTTGTCCACGCTGCTGAGCATTGGGGCAGAGCTCGCCACCAACGACGACGACCGCCTGATCCAGGCGATCCGCAACGGCGGGCAGGACACGATCAACGATGCCGGTCAGCAGATCGTTCGCCGCCAGTTGAACATCGCCCCGACCTTGACGATCCGCCCAGGGTTCCCCGTTCGCGTCATCGTCACCCGCGACCTCGTCCTCGAACCCTACGGAGGCTGACATGGCAAAGCTGAAGCTCGGGGTCGTTGCCGACGACAAGCCGGTCAAGCTCACGATCGAATTTCCAGCGACCGTTCATCGCGACCTGGTCGCCTACGCGGAAATCCTAGCCCGCGAAACCGGCCATCCGGTGAGCGACCCGGCCAAGCTGATCGTCCCCATGGTGGAGCGCTTCATGGCAACCGACCGCGGCTTCGCGAAGGCGCGGCGGCCGCGTCAGTCGCCCGTAGGCAACGAGGGATAGCGCTCTTGCAGCAGGTTGATAAAACCCGCCAGCGCCGGATTGTCGTTGTTGATCTGCCAATAGGCCGCGTAATTGATCCGGCTCGGGCCATTGCCGTCCCGCGCCTCGCGGTAGACGACGCCTGTGTAGGTGGCCCCTATGCAGGCTTCGCACATCAGGCTGACGCCGAAACCCGCTCCCACGAGGCTCTTGATGTTCTCGCGGCTGACATCGTGACTGATGACCTTGGGCCGCTCGCCCGGCGCGGCGAGCTTCGCCAGCAAGACGTCCTGTATCTCCGGCCCGGGATCACGCTGGCTGAAAAGGAAGGTTTCGTCCTTCAGATCGGTCCAATAGACGATGTTGTTGCCGGCCAATCGGTGACCTTCGGGCAGCGCGACCATGATGCGCTCGCTCCAGAGACCCATAACCTTCCCCTCGCGAGAGATCGGATCACCCGTCACGATGGCGACATCAAGCCGGCCAGCATCGACGCCGGCGAACAGGCATGCGCGTGCGCCTTCATATGTCTGGATTTCGATCTTCGGGAACCGCGACGCATACTCGATCAGGCTTGCCCGCAGGTTCCCGGCCGACAGTGAAGTGTAGAATCCGACCGTGAGGCGGCCTGCCTCGCCCCTGCCGATGTCCTTGGCGGTCGCGGCCATATGATCGACTGTTTCGACAAGATGCCGAGAAGTCCGCAATACCTCGACGCCAGCCGTAGTCAGCCGAACGCCACCGCTGGTTCGTTCGAACAACACGACCCCCAGACGCTCTTCCAATTGCGAAATGCAGCGGCTCAGGGTCGATTGCTTGACCCCATGCGCCTCAGCCGCCCGCCGAAAACTGCCATAGTGCGCGGCGGCGACGGCATAGCGCAGGTGCCTCAACTCAAGTTGCGCCTCCAGTGGGAAGAACTCCTTCCTGTGATTCGCGCCGGACCTGACGACTAAAACCTCACCGATTCGGGTCGGCGGGACTGTTGACAGGAACGTAATCTGCGCGTCCGATTACGCTATTGCGACGCGGTTGCGCCTATTGATCCGCAATAGACAGAATACATAGCTCGCTGCCTGACCTCGCTTCGTTGGCTGCTTTGCGTCAGCTCCGTAAGCACGCGCACGCCCGAGACGATGACGAGGAAGTTGCTCCCCTTGCACGGCACGCTAACGATCGATTTCTTACTCATGACGCTCGTCCCTTTCCGAGCGCCTGCGTGCCAATCGTTCTTCAAGGCGCAAAACTCTCTCACTAAGGAGGACGAGGGCAGCAACGATCGCGCACGCAAGGCCGACGAGGTACATTCCTGATCCGATCGCCAGGCCAATGGCGCCGACCACCCAAATACCTGCGGCCGTCGTCAGCCCATGGATGCGGTCACCTGCACTTTTGAGGATCATTCCCGCCCCGAGAAATCCCAGACCGGTCACCACGCCAGCCGCAACCCTCGCGGTGTCCGCGTTGGGAAACGCAGTGAGCGAAAGAAGGCCGAAGGTGGCGCTACCAAGAGCGACCAGTGCGTGTGTGCGCTCTCCTGCTGATTGCCCCGCAGCTTCCCGTTCAAGCCCGATCACGAAGCCGATCAGCGCGGCCAATGCCAGGCGTGCGACTAACTCAAGCTCGGGAGCGCTCATGATAAAGAGAGTCCTTTGGTGCGCAGCATGCGCAAGCCCGAGGCAATTACGAGGAACTCGCTCACCTCATGCGCGACCACCACGATCGGAAGGGAGAAGACGCCTGCGACGGCGCCGACGATCAGCGCGCCGATCACTACTGCCGACAGCGCAAGGTTCTGCCTGACGACGGCTTGGGTGCGCTTCGCGTGCCCCAGCGCATAGACGAGCTTGTCCAGGTCGTCCGCCATCAGCGCCACGTCGGCCGTTTCCAAGGCTACGTCGGTGCCGGCCGCGCCCATGGCGACGCCCACCGTCGCTTCGGCGAGCGCTGGTGCGTCATTGACGCCGTCGCCCACCATCGCGACATGACCGCGCTCCTCCGCAAGGGCCCGCACTCTCGCCACTTTGTCCTCCGGCTTGAGCTCGGCAAAGACCTCGTCGATGCCCACCTCTCTGGCAATGGCGCGGGCCGTTCGTGGATTGTCGCCCGTCAGCATGACCACGTTGCGAATGCCGGCCGCGTGCAACGCTGCGACCGCTCTTTGAGCGTTCGGCCGCAGGGTGTCGCGTAGGGCGAGAAATCCCCAGGCGGTCCGCTCGTCGCCGACGACGATGACCGTCTTGCCGTCGTCCTGCAGTCGCGTGATCTCGGCCTTGAAGTTTTCGAGCGGCGCGCCAAGCTGGTCCTCGAATAGCGCAGGACTCCCGATAAAGACCCGGCGCCCGTTCACGGAGGCTTCGGCGCCGGCGCCCCTCAGAGCCCGAAAGCCGATCACCTCGGGGACAGTGAGATCGGATTCGCGAGCCCGACGCACGATCGCGCGAGCAAGCGGGTGCTCGCTGTGGCGCTCCACTGCCGCAGCGATCGCGAGCAGCGCGTCCTCGTCGGACGGGCTTCCGTCGCTTCGGGCTGCTAGTAGAACATCGGTCACTTGCGGCTCGCCGCTTGTCAGCGTCCCCGTCTTGTCGAGAGCGACAACGCTCACCTTGGCGAGTTCCTCAACATAGATGCCGCCCTTGACGAGCACGCCATTGCGGGCAGCCGTGCCCAACGCCGCGACCATGGTGATGGGGATTGAGATCACCAGCGCGCAGGGTGCAGCAGCGACGATGAACACCGTCGCTCGCATCACCGCTTCCTGCCAGGACAGGCCAAGCACGAGCGGGAGCCCCAACGCGGCAAGGATGCCGAGCCCGAGCACGGCCGGGCTGTACCAAGCGCCGAAGCGCTCGATGAAGCGCTGGCTCCGGCCCCTCCGCTCCTGGGCTTCCTCGACCATCTGGATGATCCGGGCCAGCGTGTTGTCGGCATGCGTGCGTGTGGCGCGGACCTCAAGCGCCGCCTCGCCGTTGATCGTGCCTGCAAACACCTGCTCGCCCGGTGCCTTCTCGACGGGCACGCTCTCACCGGTGACGGGCGCCTCGTTTACGCTGGACGCACCGCTGAGGATTTCTCCATCGGTCGGCATGGCCTGGCCTGGACGCGCGATGAACACGTCGCCGACGCGCAGCTCCTCGACAGGGATCTCGACCTCCCTGCCGTCGCGGCGGACAAGGGCCACCTTGGGAGCGAGCGCCATGAGCGCTCTGATCGCCGAGCGCGTCTTCTCCTCGGTATAACCTTCGGCCGCCTCGGAAATGGAGTAGAGGAAGACCAGCATCGCACCTTCCGCCGGCTGCCCCATGATCGCCGCCACCACAGCGGCCACGGACATCAGCAGCTCGATGCCGATCTCTCGCTCGAAGATCAGTTCCTCGATAGCCTCGCGTCCGAAGAAATAGCCGCCGGCGAGGATCGACACGACGTAGAGCGGCACCGCGACAATCTCGGTCGCCGGCGCCATGCTCGCGAGCCAGCCGACAAGTAGAAGGAGGCCGGATGCGGCGGAGGTCAGGACCTTGGCGTTCCGCCACGGCTTCGGCAACGCTGGCAGCTCACGCCTCTCATCGGCCGGGAAGCCGACTTCGCCGAGCTGCCTTCGAATCTGTGCCGCCGACGTTGTGGAAGGATCGAAGCGGACGCGCACCTTCGCGGCCTTGGGATAGACGTCAATGTCGTCTATTCCCGGGAAGCCTGAGAGAGCTCGTTTGAGCGCCGCCGCGTCGTGTTCGCAATCCAGATTCGCCACGCGCCAGTCAGCGCTCTCAATTGTCGTGTTCATCGTTTGTCCTATCTCGACAACGAGTCGTTCGTTTGTGCGAGCGGGATGACCTCCCGGAACTTTCCGCCGCGACCCCGTTCCGGCGGTTCGCCACCGCGCTCGATAACGACGTGTCCAAGCCCGTGCTCGGCAAGCATGTTCCGCAGACCTGCTTCGGCCTCGCGCCAGACGGTGTCTGCATTCGCCGTCGGCGTGATTTGCAGACGTAATTCAAGTCTTTCCGGCTCGCTCTGCGCGAGCTGGAAGAGCGTGACTCCGCGGACAGCCTCGATCGGTTGGGTGAGCGCCAGCGGAGGCAGCCTGATATCGCCGCCCGAAGTCCGGAATGTGAGAACGTCCGCGGAGCGACCCTGTACGCGGATTGCGGGCAAGGGGTTCCCGCACGGGCACGGGTCCGGCCTCTGCAAGACGCTGTCGCCGAGATCGTAGCGCAGGATCGGCTGCACACGATTGGCGAGATTGCTGATCAGGATCGTGTGCGACTGCTCGCCGGGAGCGACCGGCCGATAATCGGCATCGACCGGCTCGAACGCCACCCAGTCGGCGTTGACGTGCAGCCAGCCTTCGCTGCACATGTAGCTGAGGAACATGCATTCCGATGCGGCATAGCTGTTGCCGACTTTGGCGCCGAACACGCGCGCTATCCGGCCGTATTCCGGTTGCGGCAGCCGTTCGGCCGATAGGGCCAGCAGCACGGGATCGATATTGAGCCGCCCGGCTTCCTGTTCGTCGGCCAGCATCGCAGCCATGCTGGCATAGGGCGTGAGCAGCGCCGGCTGGAAGCGGTTGAGCCGCTCGACAAGCTCCGCCATCGGCATGTGCGCGGAGAGCACCTCTACGCGTTTTCCGCGCCGCTTCTTCAGGCGTGCCGCGGCAACGGCCGACGCGAAATGGCCGCCCGTCGCCATAACCATCGCCAATCGCCCGCGGCGGGCGATGATGTTGAGGATGTCGCTCGGGCTGAGCCAGTCACCCATCCAGCGGAGCATCATGGCGGTCACGACCGCCATCGTGCGATCGTCGGTCAGGAATATCCCGCGGCGGCCGGTCGTGCCTGAAGTGGTAGCCAGCGTATATTTTCCGAGGAACCGCTCTCCAATCCGACCTGGATCGTCGACAACTGCCTCTGCCGCCTCGAGCGTCACGTCTCGATCGGTGCACCATTCGTCGAAGCGCTCCATGAGCGTCTTCTTGTCTGTAATGGGAAGCTGCTCGGCGCTTTCAACCCGATCCGGCAGATCACGGTACAGCTCACGATAGTACGGAGAGTTGGCCCGGGCGTAGGCGACCATGTCAGCGAGACGGGCGCGCTGGCGTTGCGCGATTGCGCCGGCACCGCCCTTTCGAGCGCGCCGTGCGTCCCAGATCAGGCCTATGACATGCTCGCTCACAGTCGTTCTCGGGTTCACACGCCTCTAGTCACTTGCTATACGTACATCCTGTAGCCACTACAGAATCAACCCGCAAATGATCACTATCGGAGCCTTGTCCAAACATACGGGCGTCAACATCGAGACGATTCGCTACTACGAGCGGATCAGGCTCATACCCCCGCCGCCCCGCACGGACAGTGGAAGACGCCTCTACGGAGCGGAGGACATCCGGCGGCTGACCTTCATCCGCCATGCCCGGGACCTCGGCTTCGACATCGCGGCCATCAAGACGATGCTCGCTCTGCAGGAGGTGCCCGAGGCGTCCTGCGAACGGGTAAGCCAGATCGCGACCGATCAGCTCCAAGCTGTCGAAAGCCGGATCCGCCGGCTACTTGGACTCAGGACTGAACTCACGCGGATGATCAAGGAATGCGACAACGGGAAAGTTGCGAATTGCCGCATTATTGAAGTTCTCGCTGATCCTCTTGGTGATCCTGACCTCCAAGAGAATCTGCAAGCACGAGGACCGCGACACCGCAGACAATCGCCGCGTCAGCGAAATTGAACGCGGGGTCGATGGTGGTCCAACATGTGAGAATCCAGGTAACCGACGACAAAGGTGGTCAAAGACGTTGCTCAGCGCTCAGCCAAGTATTGCTCCGAGGCCGAGCGCGGCCTGGGGCCACTTGCCGACGATCACTTCACCAGCTCTTGGACGAACCTGCGCGACGAGCGCGTTCCTCCAACGATGCTCGCGCGTGAGCGCCGCGACCCCGAAATCGTAGAAGGGAGTGAGCCAATGATACCCGGCGGCCGGCGTGTAGAGGGTTTTGCCCTCGGCGGCATTGTTCCCGGCGAGCTGGATTTCGGCTTCTTCTTCGTGTTTCGCGCTCAAGTGAAATTCCAAATCGGCGGCAATCAGGTGAACCGACCAAATGCCACGGAGAAGATGAGAAAGACGCCGAGTGCGCCTCGATAGAGCACGAAGGGCCAAGCGGAAAAGCGCTCAAGCACCCGCATCAATCCCCAAATCGCGAAGAAAGCGGAGATGGAGGCAACGACGAGCCCGACGAGAAGAATGGACCAGCCTTCGAAAGCCAGATGGGCTTTGTGAAGCTCCCAAAGTTCCTTGAAGCCGGCCAGGGCGATTGCCGGCAAGCCAAGTAGGAACGAGAATCGCGCCGCCTCTTCCCGTTTCAGACCAAGCGAAAGCGCAGCGGTCAGGGTAGATCCCGAACGCGAAACTCCTGGGATCAGGGCGCCGATCTGTGCGATGCCGACGATCATTGCATCGGTCAGAGACACATCTTCTAGTGTTCGTCTGTGGCGGGCGTAAATCTCCGCCAGCGCAAGGAGGATGGCCATGACGATGCAGGCCCAGCCGACGACTGTGAGGGTCCGCAACGGAGACCCGCAGGTATTCAGCATCCCGGACAAAGACAGGCCCGCCAGGCCGATCGGGATCGTCGCGAGGACAATCCAAACAGAGAAGAGAAAGTGTCGATCCCGAAAATCCCGATGCGCAACGGCGCGAAGCGAGTTCGTGGCCAATTGGCTCACGTCACCCCAAAAATAGCTGATGACGGCAGCCAGTGCTGCGAGCTGCATAGCTGCCGAGAAGGCGGAGCCGGGATCCTGCCAGCCGAGCAAGGCAGGTACGATCCGCATATGCGCCGTCGAGGAGATCGGCAGCAATTCGGTGATTCCTTGAACGACACCCAGTAGGGCGACCTTGGAATAGCCCAGCGCCACGAATCCGGTGTCCACGCCATTCGTACAAGCTTCCGTCATGCAGGTTCCTCTGTTGGCGTGTGGCGGTTCGAATGCCGGCCAAGGAGTTCAGTGCCGCGCGCCGCTCGGCAGCTTCTGAACGGGAGTCATCGACCCCACTGGCCAAAAGGCGCCTGTGATCAGCAAGACGACGCCGATCGTTATCATCGTGTCCGCCATGTTGAAGGCCGGCCAGTGCCAACTGCCGACATGGAAATCTAGAAAATCAGTCACGGCACCTTGACGCATCCGGTCCAACACATTGCCCGTAGCACCGCCGGCAATCAGGCCGAGACTGATCGTCTCCATTGGCTTTACGGTTCTTATGGCCCACACGAGAAGTCCGGCCACGATCACCATCTTGATTCCGGCGAGCACCAATGGGCTATCGACGAACAGCTCACGGAACATGCCAAAGCTGACACCAGTGTTGAAACCGAGCGTCAGATTGAAAAATGGCGCGATCTCGATCGTGCGCGGCGGCGCCATCACAACATTGAGGATCAGCCATTTCGTAACAAAATCGACCGCAAGGGCGGCAGCTAAAACACCAAATGCCAATGTAGTTCGTCGAATCAATTTGAGATACACCACGCTCAATCAGTCCTTCTTTTCGGCCATTCTCCGCGGCCAGTGCATTTGTGCTGGATCGCACCGACGCGGTGTCGGGCTACGCCGGGACCGTCTCGACGATGGTCGGGGCCCGAGGCCGCTGCGCCGAAACACCAAGGCCGCCAGGTGGGCCACTCTTTTGAGTGCTGGCCTGACCACGGTTGAGCAGGCGCAGGCCGTTGAGGACGACCAGCAGAGACGCGCCGACGTCGGCCGCGATAGCGCCCCAAAGCGATGCGAGGCCAATCACCGTCAGCGCTGTGAACAGCAGCTTCACTGCGATCGAGAAGGCGACGTTCTGTCGGATAATGGCAAGCGTTGCGCGGGAATGGCGTACTAGCCACGAAAGCTTCGAAAGGTCGTCCGCCATGAGGGCGACATCGGCCGTTTCAATGGCGGCGTCACTTCCCATAGCGCCCATGGCGATGCCGAGATTGGCACGCCCCATCGCGGGAGCATCGTTGACTCCGTCTCCGACCATCGCCACTGAGCCGTAGCGCCGCACCAACTCCTCGACCGCCGCCACCTTGTCGCCGGGCAGAAGTTCCGCCCGAACCTCATCGATGCCCGTCTGCTTCGCAATCGCCTCCGCTGTCGCACGGTTGTCCCCAGTCAGCATCACAACGTGTTCGATCCCGGCGCGGTGAAGCGCCGTGACGATGTCCTTCGCTTCCGGCCTGACAGCATCGGCAACGGCAACGAGGCCCCAGACGTCTTGACGATCGCCGACCGCGACGATGGTGCGACCGCCGTTCGAAAGCGCATCGGTACGCTGTACAACTTCTGCTGAGTTGATGCCTCGCTCCTCAATGTAGCGGCGCGAGCCGAGCCACATCTCGCGGCCGGCCACGCGACCGAGGACACCTCGGCCAGTGATGGCCTGGACAGCCTCAGCAGGCTCGACGGTGATCTTCAGTTCGGCGGCTTTCGCCAGAATGGCGTGAGCGATCGGATGTCCGCTGCGCGCCTCCAGGGCCGCAGCCAAGCCGAGGAGCTCCATTTCGCTGCGGCCTCCAAGCGGCACGATCTCGACGACCTGGGGCCGCCCTTCGGTGAGCGTGCCCGTCTTGTCCATGGCAACAGCTTTGAGCCGCGCAGGCGTTTCGAGATGAGTGCCGCCCTTCACCAGGACGCCCTGTTTCGCCGCGCCGGCGAGTGCTGCCACAATCGTCACCGGCGTCGAAATTACCAGCGCGCACGGACAAGCGATCACGAGGAGCACGAGAGCCCGGTAGAACCAGACGTCCCAGGCACCGCCCAACAGCAAAGGCGGAGCGAGGAAGATCGCAATGGCGAGTGTCATCACGACGGGCGTGTAGACGCGCGCGAACTTCTCCACCCATTGCTCACTAGGCGCGCGTCGGCTCTGCGCCGAACCCACCATGCGGATGATCTGGGCAAGTGTCGTGTCATTCGCCGCTTTGGTGGTCACGACCTCAATCGCACCCTCACCGTTGATAGTTCCGGCAAAGACTTCGTCGCCCTCTGCCTTGAATGCGGGGACGCTTTCACCGGTGATCGGTGCTTGATTGACCTCGCTCTCGCCCGCGATAACCCGGCCGTCGAGCGGCACCTTGTCTCCTGGCCGGACGATGATATGCGCGCCGACAGGAACCTCGGCCGCCGGGACATCGCGCTCGGAGCCGTCTTCGAGCTTGACGCGTGCTGTGGCCGGCGCGAGTTCCATGAGCGCGGCAACCGCACGCCGCGCGCGACCAAGACTCCAAGCTTCGAGCGCCAGCGCCAATGCAAAAAAGAACGAAACGGTAGCGGCCTCGAACCAGGCGCCGATGCCGATCGCGCCTGCGACCGCAACCATCATCAGCAGATTCATGTCGGGGCGAAGTCGCTTGCCCGCGAGCCAAGCCTTGGGCGCGACGTAGCGCGCGGCGCAGAGCACCGCGACCGCATATAGAACCATGCTCGGCAACGGGGTCGAGCCCAAAGCGTGTTCGCCCGCCTCGAATGCTGCGAAGACACCGCCTCCAAGCCAAGCGTGGACCGCAAAGCCGAGCACCGTGAACACGCCGCTCGCGGTCGTCAGCCACGACTGGACCCGCTTGCGACGCTCTTCGGCTTGCGCGGCCTCGCTGGTTCCGCCTTCAGTCCAGGGCTCGGCGCGCAGACCCGCGCGAGCCACCGCCTTCTCGACACGGGCTTCGAGCACGGAATCCGGCGTCACGTCGATCGACATACGGCCGTTGAGAAGATCGAACGCGAGCTTGTCTTCCCCAACCAGCGGACCGACCTCGCGCTTCAATGCCGCGATCTCGTCGGCGCAATCCATGCCGTGAATTCGAAACACGACTTGGCCGGGCAAGTGGGTCGGGATTGGGGGACTGAAGGCCTCCTGCCCCTCTGCGCCGCAGCCGCACGCCGCGCGTTCGTGCATGGAGGCGGGCTGGACCGAGGCGTCTGAGACTGTCTGCGGCGCCCATAGTTCGGCGCGCATACCCGTTCGAGCCACGGCCTCCTCGATCGCGGCGGACGCAGCCCGGTTCTGAGGGGCCACGGTCATCATGCCTTGCGCAGTGTCAAAGGCGAGTTTGTCCTCGCCGACCAGCGGCCCCAGTTCCCGAATGAGGGCCGCCACCTCGTTCTTGCAGTCGAGCCCACGGACGCGGAAAAGCAGTGCGTCGGCCATATCCTCTTCTACAAGCGCGGCGCGCATGCCAGTCGCGGCGACACGGGCGACGATTTCCTCGACCGTCGTCAGCCCTTGCGGCGCGACCGTCATCAGCCCCTTGGCCGTGTCGAATGACAACCAGGCCTCACTCTCGACCAGCGGACCAACCTCTCGCATGAGGGCCGCCACCTCGTTCTTGCAATCGAGCCCCTCGACCCGGAACACCAGTGCCGGTGCAAGCTGCTGCACCGGATTCCCCAGGAGATGTGCTTGCATGCCGGTCGTTGCGACCGCGCGCTGGACGGCATCAATCGTCGAAGCACTCGCCGATTGCACGTCCATGACCCCGGTCTGGGTGTTGAAGGACAACTTATCGCCACCGCCGACAAGTGGACCCACCGCCGCACGAAGCGCTCGGACCTCGTTCTGGCAGTCTAAGCCGTCGACCTTGAAGCGCAGCAAGCTTGACGTGCTCATCTCGCGGCATCCACCTTCATCATCGTGTCCTTCCGGTCCCGTTCCTGCGCGGTTCCCGAGCTTCTTCTCACTCGAGCCAGAACTTGCATACATCCTGTAGTCACTACAGAATCAAGATCGAATTATTACATTACGGGCTGGCGATCGCAGATGCGCGACCGCCATGACGCCGATCCTGCGCCGCGCCAAAGATGCCAACGCCGTCCGCCGCCGGGCGTCTCAACGGCCTCGCCACTCCGTCGAGCCATGTTTCGCGAACTGCGAGGCACCCCGCAGTGATTCGCTGGTGGTCGTGCTCCAAATTTCTGCAGGCAATGGCGTCAGGTCTCCCGTCCCGCGCCTTTGCGATTGAGCCAGAAACCCGCAACGAGAATTGCCATGGCTACCAGTTGCGCCACTACAGTCTCGGTTGTGGGGAAAAGCCCAAGCATCTGGATGCGCGGTATGCCTGACAGCGGCACGACACCCAAGATTCCCGCCTCCTGGAGACCCGCTATACCCTTTCCCGCCAACACGACCGCCAGGATCGCGATGAGGATGGCGCTCCAAGAGAAGAACTGGGTGATCGGTAGGCGCGTACTGTAGCGGAGCATGATCCAGGCCAGAACCGCAAGCAGCGCCGCGGCCGCCGCGGCGCCGCCCAGCATGGCCAGCCCGTTTCCCTGTGCCCAGAGCGCGGCATAGAAAAGGATGGTCTCAAAGACTTCGCGATAGACAACGACGAAGGCAAGCAGGAAAAGGAACCAGCCCGAACGCTTCGACAGGGCGTGCGTCATCTTCTCCCTGATATAGCGTTGCCAGGCCTCGGCATTGCTTTTCCCGTGCATCCAGATTCCGACCGTCACCAGGATGACCGCGGCGAAGAGCGAGCCGAATCCTTCGGTAAGTTCGCGCGATGCCCCGCTGATGCCGATGAAATACGTGGCCACAAACCATGTGGCCACACCTGCGGCCAGTGCCGCCACCCATCCGCGATGAACGAAACCAAGCACTTCGGTGCGTTCGGTCTTGCGGAGGAAGGCGATCATCGCGACCACGATCAGCAACGCCTCAAGTCCCTCGCGCAGCAGGACGCCGAATGCGCCGAGGAAGCTTGACACGCTGCTTGCACTTTCCGGCGCGAGCCTCGCCTCGGCATCGCCGAAGAGGCTGGCAAGCTCCTGGTTGGCGGCTTCGACCTCCGCGAGCGGGCGGCCCCTGCCGATCGCTGCCCTCAGCGCCCCCATCGCTTGTTCGATTCGTGCCATGAGCGCAGGATCGCGGGCGGCAAGAACGGGTTCGACGGGCTCGAAGCCGTCGAGATAGGCGGACAAGGCGAGGTCTGCGGCGGCCTTGCGATTACCTGCCGCATAAGCATCGAGACTGGCCTTGAGGCGTTCGCGGGTGAGAGCCAGCGACCCGCCCTCCCGCGTGGCAACCGCTTCGGGATGGTGGCGCAGATAGGCGGTCACGGCCTCCGCCCTTTGCGCACCGATATCGCCTGCGAGCGCCGCCGGCGTTGCGCCCACAAACGCCGCCATGTTGGGATAGCGTTGACCAGGCGAGGCATCATCGCGCCAAACCCTCTCGCCCCGGCGAATTTCGGAACTCGGATAGGCGAAGCCGCCAACGTAGAAAGCCAATGCCCAGCGGTCCTGGTCGGAGAGCGACTCGAAGCTCGCCATCGCCGTGCCGTCGAGACCTTGGGTGATGACCTGATAAAGGCCGAACAGACTGCGCTGATCGGCGCGAGCCTTGTCGCTGAACGCGATCGGCCGCGGATCGAGCCCGACCGAACCCGGGCCATGTCCGTCACCCGTTGTGCCGTGACAAGTTGCACAATTCTGAGCGTAGAGCGCTGCCCCGCGCGCCAGGTCCGGCGGCGCGGTAGGGGCGAGCGGCACGGGATAGGCAACGAGCAGGGCGGACGCGAGCGCCCTTGCTTGTGTCGCGACTTCATTGGGAGCCGCTTTGGCAGTGATCGCCGCGCGCAACGCACCGGTTCTGCGCAACAGGTCGGCTTTGCCGCTTTTTTCGGGCAAACTTTCGAGCCTGGTTTCTACCTGACCCGCGAACTCCACCATTTCCGCATATTCAGCTTCATTGCTGACCCGGCCGCCGGAGACTGCGCCGGCATAATCGACAGCGACGTAGTCGAGAAGCCGCCAGGCCGTCTGGACGTCTGCGTCGCTAGCGAGCGCCTGAGATGGCATGACTCCCAATAGGAGAGCCGAAAGAAGGGCTACCCAAGAGTAGCGAAAAACCTCTTTTGCGGTTTTTGGGCGGGGACGAACGGGACCATCTGTCAGGCGCATCTACGAGTCTCTAATTAAGAATCATTCGCGCAATAATCCTGTAGTCACCACAGGATCAAGCGCCAATGCATGTTGTCGTCCGATTTTCGGCTTGCACGGATCCTGCGCCCGCGTTGCGAGCGTCCAACTTATGACACTGGCTGTCATGCTGACCGGCTTTTGATATACGAGTCGGAAGCCGGCTGGCGGTCACTGACAATCGGTCGCCCGGCGAACTGGAGTAGCGTCACATGCGCGCGAACATCGCGGTAAGACTTACACCCGATTGGCTTCCGGATCTCGACGAGGAACAAGTCGTGGAGCTCGCAGAGCTTCTACGCCTCCTCGGAGAGCCAACCCGTCTGCGCGTGCTCCTGGCATGCTTGGCGCAATCCGGTTCTGTCGGGGAACTGGCAGAACGCACATCGCTTGCTCGCTCGCTCGTCAGCCACCATCTGCGCATGCTTCGAGCGAGCCGTTTCCTTTCCGCCACCCGTAGCGGCAAGCAGATTATCTACGCCCCCGTGGATGATCGTGTTCGATGCATCTTGGAGGATCTGGTGGGGCACGTCATCGAGGTCCCGGAGGAAAAGGACGAGTGAGGCCTCGTAGCAGTCTCAAGCGACCATCCAACGTCAGAGCCGGTCGATAACCAGCTTGAGTTTCCCGCGGACCTGCTCCGCCGCGCGTTTCAGCTCGGGATTGTCGATGGCCTGCATTGAAGCCACGGGATCGATAGCAGCCACCTCCGTTCGCCCCTCGCCGATGTCCTGAATGACGACGTTGCAGGGTAGCATGGTCCCGACCTTGTCCTCGATCTGTAGCGCCTCGTGGGCAAGCGTTGGGTTGCATGCCCCGAGGATGCGGTAGTTTCGGAAATCAATGTTGATCTTCTTCTTGAAGGTCTCCTTGACATCGATTTCGGTGATGATGCCGAAGCCCTCCTGCTTCAGAGCATCGGTCGCACGGCGAACGGCCTCATCGAAGCCGACTTTGAGTGTCTTGGCGAAGTAGTAGCTCATTCAACATCTCCAGTCTTGCCCATGAGGTTGGCCCGAACCTGAGCAGGCTCCCGTCAGATGAGGGCAACTCTCAATGAAGGCCGGACAGATATTCGGCCACGGCTCTCTTGTTCGTGTCATTCAGCATGACCGCGATGCGCCCCATCATCATGCCCTGTCGCTCGCCGCTGGAAAACCGCTTCAACTGGTCGACGATATAGTCCGCGTGCTGGCCATTCAGCCCGGGCGCGTTGCCCATCATTCCCATCATCGGCATCATCCCCATCACGGGCCTCCCTGCTTGCCGACGCGAGCCGTGGCACATCGCGCACGAAGGCGTCCCCTGACCTACGCCTGAGAAATATATGCGCTCACCGATGGCTGCTAAGCGCTGGTCCTTGATGGGGTCCGGTCGGACGCCCTGCCGGCTGTAAAAGCTTGCGGCATCGGCCAAATCACTGTCGGAGAGAGTCGCGACGATGCCGGACATGATGTCCGACCTGCGGGCCCCCGTCTTGAAGGCCCATAGCTGCCAGTAAAGATATGCCGGGTTCTGTCCAGCGAGCTTGGGGATTTTCGGATCGGCACTGTTTCCATCGCTGCTATGGCATGCAGCGCATTTCGACTCCGCAACGCGCTTCCCGTGCTCTGGGTTGCCCTCCGCTGCGGCGCGAGATCGACCGCCCCACCATCCCGCAGATCCCGAGGGCGTTTGCGCCACGGCAACAAGGTAGCCGCCCCCAGAAAGGAAGATGGCCAACCACAAGCTTATCAAGGGCGCCTTTCCCATGGCGTCTGCCTCCTCGACGAGACCACGGCGAAATCCCTGCCTCCTCGACGCTCGATTGCGCACGCGTGTTTGCGCGAGCTGCCCTCAACCGCCGATGTCACCCTTCTTCTGCAGGTACTCCTCGCGATCAATTTCACCCTTCGCGTAGCGCTCCTCCAAGAAGTCAAGCGCCCGCGACCGGCGATCTGGGGAGGGCGGGTGGTCCCGACCTCCCGATATGAACCGGACGAGCGCTACCGCCGCCAAAATGCCAACGATCAGAAGTAGAAGGGTGAAGACGCCATGAAATAGCGTCCATCCCCAACCCATCATCCCGTTCCAATACATGCCGTCACTGAACGACACGATAAGTGCCGGTATTCCGGTCGACGGCAAAGCGCTGCACGAGCGCGTCCTTATCGGTCGTCACGATGTCCGCGGTGATCGTGTTGTCGTTCCGCTCGGTGACGGGGCCAACCTTGACGCGGGGGTTGCCCGACATGGCGACCCAACGCTCGAAGTACGTCTTAACGTCATTAGCGGAAAGGTTCAGATTGGCCTGCTGGCCCATCATCATGCCGGGACCCATCATGCCCTGGCCCATCATGCCCTGGCCCATCATGCCCTGGCCCATCATGCCCTGGCCCATCATCCCGGGGCCCATGCCCATCATGCCGGGCCCCATCATGCCCATCATCCCCGGGCAACCGTATCCCCCATACCCTTGTCCCCCATAATACCCTTGCGCGTGCGCTTGATTCACGTTCACGACGCCGACCGCCCCTGCGGCACCGACAGCCACCAGGGCCACAGCCGCGAGCCCACCAACGATTCTTCTGTCCATTGCAGTCCTCCTTCTGGCTTTGCTTCTGGTCATGCTGCCGACCATAGCTCATAACATAGCTCATAACAACGTGCGTTTGTATGTTTGTGAGTTTGGTCTGCGCTCGTCCTTGATTTGGGTCAATCAGCCGGGTACTCCGGTGAACCCACCGGAAAAATACGTGGTTTCCACAGTGCTCCAAGCGGCCTGGACTTGCTCACGACATCCGGTCGCGGCGCTCACAATCTGCGCAGGATAACTCCTGTACCGGCTACAGGATCAAGCGGGAGCTTCAAATGGCTTCCGTCCCGCGCGCCTCAGCTCGCCTGACAATCGGCTATGCGATAGGCTGTGCGATAGCGGCAATTGCCGACCCCTGCGAGCAGGCCCCCGATGCCATACGGGCCAAGTAGCACCGGGCACGCCGCTTCGGTCCCAGCGTCGCGCTAAACGGTACGCTTGATATGTAACGGTCGTAACAATATGATGTAGCCATGGCTACTCCATCGTGGCTACTCTTGACCTACAAGGTCCCGCCCGATCCCGCGGCCAAGCGGATCGCGCTGTGGCGGCGCCTGAAGGGCATGGGCGCCGTCTATCTGCAGAACGGCGTCTGTCTTCTGCCCAAGACCGATGACCATGTCCGCCGGCTGAAGATGCTGGAAAACGATGCTTCCGAGATGGGAGGCGAATCCGTGATCCTGGAGACGGTCGCGCTCGACCGAGTCCAAGAGGACAAGGTCGTCGCCCGCTTTAAGGCAGATCGGGATGAAGCCTATCGCGAGTTCATCGACAAGTGCGCCGATTTCGAGGCCGAGATCGCCAAGGAGCGGGCGGCAAACCACTACACCTATGCCGAACTCGAGGAGAATGATGTCGACCTGAAGAAGCTCCGGGGCTGGTTCGACAAGATCCGCAAGCTCGACTTCTATGGTGCGACGCTTGCAGCCGAAGCCGAGGATCGGCTGCACGCCTGCGAGGCGCTGCTCGACGCCTATGCTCGGCAGGTCTTCGACGCACACGATGAGAATCAGTGAGAGGGGCAATGGGCGAGATCAAAGGCCGAGCGATGACGGAGATTGCTCCGAAGCGCGCAACTCCCTGGCGGGAGATCCCTTCAGGGATCTGGGCTCTCGGATTCGTGTCGTTGCTGATGGATGTCTCGTCGGAGATGATCCACGCCCTCCTGCCGGTCTATCTCGTAACCATACTTGGCACGTCGACGCTCACTGTCGGTGTCATCGAAGGCATCGCGGAGGCGACCGCCTCAATCACCAAAGTCTTTTCCGGCGCATTGAGCGACAGGCTGGGCAAGCGCAAATTCCTAGCAGCACTCGGTTACGGGATGGCTGCATTCACAAAGCCCATCTTTCCGTTAGCGACCACAGTTGGATGGCTCATCGCCGCCCGCTTCATCGACCGAGTCGGCAAGGGCATCCGTGGCGCGCCGCGCGATGCACTTGTCGCCGACATCAGCCCCGTCCACCTGCGCGGTGCGAGCTTTGGTCTGCGCCAGTCACTCGACACGGTCGGTGCCTTTCTCGGCCCGTTACTCGCCATCATTCTTATGTGGCTGACTACCGACAAGTTCACGGTGGTCTTTTGGATTGCGGTCGTCCCGGCGTTCCTGTCGTTCGCTCTGATCCTCGTCGCGGTACGCGAGCCCGAGCGCCTGCCGGGCCTGCGTCAGGTTCGCATGCCCTTGAGCGCCAGCGAACTCAGGAACCTCGGCACCACTTACTGGTGGGTCGTGGCGGTCGCTGCGGTATTCACGCTCGCCCGGTTCAGCGAGGCGTTCCTGGTTCTGCGTGCCCAGTCCATTGGCGTGCCGTTGATGCTGGTCCCGATCGTCCTCGTTATTATGAATATCGCCTACGCCGTTTCCGCCTATCCCGTGGGTGCCCTCTCCGACCACATCGATCGGATCACCGTTCTGATCCTCGGCCTCCTGCTGCTCCTTGCAGCCGATCTCATGCTCGGCTTCTCCACGGGCATCGTGGGCGTGGGGTTTGGCATCATACTCTGGGGATTGCACATGGGCTTCACCCAGGGGCTGCTTGCGACCCTCGTCACCGACGCGGTGCCGGCTGAACTTAGAGGCACCGCCTTTGGCATGTTCAACCTGGTGACCGGCGTCGCATTGCTCGCCGCCAGCGTCATTGCAGGCCTGCTTTGGGATGTTGCTGGGCCACGCGGAACATTCCTGGCGGGGGCCGCCTTCACGGCCGTGACCTTGGCAGGCCTGCTACCGCTCCGGGCGCGGCTGACGAGCAAGAAGTGAAAAGTGACGCATCACGCAGCCTTCCGCACCGCAGCCCGGTATACGCCGTAGCTAACCTTCTCAAGCAGGCCCTCGTCACACATCCGGGTGAGATAGCAGCGCGGAATCCCAATTTCCGTCAGGTCGCGCGTTCGGACGGTTCCGCGTTCGAGAGCGAGTGCAACCGCTCGATCCCTCAGCGAGGGCTTGGGACCTCCGGCCAGGCGTATTGCCTCGGCGCGGTCCCGGTCACGCTTGCGGATTTTAGGGGATTCTGGCGTAGCGTTGGGTCGGGGGATTGAGTATTCGTAGTTCGCATCTTCGCCGACCCCGGCGAGCCAATTTCCTCGCCAAACTATTGAAAACGTTGAGTTTTCCGGTCCGGCGCAAATCCTTCCCTCCTTTCTTCCCCCCTGACGATCCCGGCAATTGGCCTATCAGGCGCGCGGCTACTGCCCGCTTTGAGCCGCTAGCAAAACACTGCGCCCAGGTTCGAGTCCTCAGCTCCAGTCAAATCTAACCGCCCTGCCCCGCCGCCGGTTAGGGCGACGGGGCCGGTTGGTGCGGTCAACGATCAAAGCGCGTCAGTGCCTCGCTCAACGCGCCAGCAAAACCTACCATGTGCGCGCGGTTACCCTTCGCGGCGATGTCCGCGAGCACCCAGCCAAGCAGCACGCGGCCGGTGAAGATGTTGCACTCTCTGGAGTGCATTTCCTCGACGAGTGTTGCCGCGTGGGCTGCCGCAATGGCGCAATCCGCAGCCCAGGCGCCGGTCGGCTCTACGGCCCAGAAATCACGCCCCCTCGGCGTCATCGCGATGAAGGGAAGCCGGGAGAGGATTCTGTCGTCTTCCTCGCCAGCGAACTCCACAGGCGGGTTGTCGGACGGCCGGTCGGGATTGGAAGGGCGCCCAGCCGGCGCGGTGCCGGTCTGGCCGGCGCAAAGGTCGTGCAGGTCGAACGCTGCGGCGATCGCATGATCAATGTCGGTTTGGTTGCGGATGTTCATGGGCGACTCCAAGCTGTCGAATTTCGATGCTTGCGACGCTAACCAATGCTTAACGCCGTTTCAATCGAATTTCGACGCTTGTGGTCAATTTGTTCCGCCGGTGCTATGAGGGGGCATGACCCCCGCTCAATGTCGTGCAGCGCGCGCCCTTCTTGATTGGTCCCAGCAGCAGCTCGCCGATACGGCGGGCGTCGGCGTAGTGACAGTCCGTCAACTCGAAGCCGGCTCGTCGCAGCCGAGACGAGCCACGATGGACGTTCTACGGCGAGCACTTGAATCTGCCGGCATCCAGTTCATCAGCCAAGGCGATGAGGCGGGTGGCGATGGCGCGGCGCTTAAACCCTAAGCGCTCTAGCCTTCCGGATGGCTGAAATCACCAGTTGCACCGCGCGAGTCTCTTCCGGCGTAGCCTGACCGTCGACCTTCACTAGTGCAGTTATAAGAGGGCCAAGGGCGATTACGTCGCTCGTCAAAGAGGCAACTTGCTGCGCCGCCCATAGCGCGCCCCCTTCGTCCCCTGGCGCGTCGAGAGCGGCTTGAAGCGCTAACCGGCGCTCCATTGGTGCAGCCGACCCTGCTGGCCAAACGTGATCGAGATACTGATCAAGAATGTCGGTTTGCGCCTCGGCATTCACCCGGCCGACCTCGGCGACATAACGAAGGATCGCGATGCCGTCTTTCGCTCTCTCCAAAATGGCAGCGAGGTTCCCCGCGGTGTTCGGCGGAGCAATGGCCTCCTTGCCCGCTGAACGTTTCTTCGTGGTCCGCCGCGGAAGCATCCCCGAAGGCCTCGGAGGCGCCGGCCGCAGATTTGTAGGTTCAGGCCAGGCGTCGGGCAGCACCGGGCGATGCCCACTCCCCTGAAGGTGAAAGAACAGGCAAGCGGTCAGAAGCGCGTCTTCATAGGCGCCGTGTCTACTGCCAGCCCTCTGCAACCCAAGACGCCCGAGACAGTCATCCAGTCGTGCAGAGCCGCTCCAGGCGCCGCGAGCGCCCTCCATGGTGCAGAACGCTTCAACTTCCAGGGGCGCCACCTCGGCCTTGCGCAGCTCGCGGGTCACGTAGCGCATATCGAATGCAGCATGGTGCATCACGAGGAGGTCGGCCCAACTGAGCCATTCGCGGACCTCCTCCGCATCGTCTGCGAAGAGATCCTGAAATCGGAGCGTCCAGTCATCCCAGCCGTGAACGGCCAATGCGCCGGGGTGGCTGTCCTTGCGCGGGTCATAGACGCGATGAAGATAGCCCTTGGACTCTTCGCCCTCAAAGCGCAGCGCAGCGATAGAGATCATGCGATCGTATGGCTGCAGGCCGGTCGTTTCGGTGTCGAGAACAATCACTCGACGTTTTCCAGTGACAACGGCAGGGGATGATACCCCGCCACTCGGCGCGCCCCACAGCCCCATGATACCCTCCCCTTTAACGGGAAGAATTTCACTGCCGCACGCAAAAGTCGAGACAGCGTCGACTGAGCTGTCTGACAAAGTCCGTCACGCCGCGCAAGCCGGCTTGACCATCACTCATAACAAGGACCGAGCCATGACCGACAAGCCGAATATCATCGATCTGCTGTCCGAACTCGAGGCGGCGCTAGAAGATCAATCATATGCCCTCCACACGGCCCACAATCCCTCGCTGACGCCCGAGGAGCGGTTAGCCGTCATCAAGGCCAGCCACCAGGCTTGGCGGCGTCTGGTCCTCGCTCGCCGGGCCCTGGACAAGGCGGCGGGGACGGAGGGCGTGGGCGGGTAGACTGGCCTCAACGCAGCTTCGCTATCCCGATGCCGTCGAGCTTCGCGCGGTCCTTGATGGACTCTTCGCTGCGGGTCATTGCCCTGGAAATCGCCTTCAGCGCCATGCCCTTTTTGGCGAGCGTCTTCAGCTTTTCCAGCTCTTCATGGGTCCAAGGTTGACGGTGTCGCTCAAAACGCTCGGCCATGGCCTTCTCCTTTTAGGCGGCGGCCATGGCCTATCACGCAAGACGGCGTGACGGGAACTGGATGGGGTGGCGGGGTAGAGAGGCTCCGATGAATGGTAAGGCCCCCCAGCGTGTGCCATGAGCAACGGGTCGTTGCGCAGCACCCGTGGCACTACACAGCGAACCCTTCTCGTTGTGCAATCTGTGCCATGGCACGATCGTGAAATTCTCGCGTATAGGCTTCTCGAAGCGATTGAGGCCGAAAACCGGCATCAAGTAAAAGCTGTTCAAGGGAGACAAGTTGAGACCGCATACCAAGCCTCAACCCAACCCTAAGGCTAGCCAAATCTGGCCCGCTCAACATCCACGGCTGCGTTCGAGATGCCGCATGCGCCCAGAGCGCTCGCTCTCCGGAATCCAGTTTGGCTAGTTCGGGATCCCGCAATACGGCGTTTGCCATCTCATCGTCAGAAACGCCATGAACTGCCTTTAATCTCGATCGAAGTTCATCTGCGTCAATATTTTCTTCCGGCCTTCTACGTTGATAGCCAGTTTGCGTTTCGACAAAGCAAGCCTCGACTGTTTCGCAATGATACCCGCCCAGCAACGCCTTCAGGGCGCCGATCCGGTGGGATTCGACGAGGACATTAGTGTCTAGAAGAACAGGTCCTCGCCACCGGGTCATAAGAGGCTCACAACGCGTACGGCGCCCGCAGACCGTGCGCTGAGAAAATCTCGCCCAAATCGTCTACGTCAACGTCAAGGATTCCAGACAGTCTTCGTATTGATATCCTTCCTTCCTCAATAGCCCGACTCATAATCTCCATAAATCGACGCGAAAATAATGGAGGCACATTATCGTCGCCGATGCCTGCCTTCCCGTTATAGCGAAGACCTTCAGGTGGGACGTGTGGGGCGCCAACTCTATTTAGCAGCCCGAGCGCCACGACTCGCCAAAACAACGCAACAGACGTAACTTGCAGGCGGTCCGCGACTACATTCAAAGCATCCGCCAGAGCTTGCCCGGTGAGCACCCCCCAGTTCCTTGCAGCCTCGACAACCCTGGCCGGCATGAGCAGTGCTGCCGCGAAAGCATCGGCGAGCTGCTCTATTCTCGGCTTTTTCGCACCCGCGGAAACATCTTCAACATGCGGAGGCGGAAGTACGTCCCACGTCAAAATGTGAAAGAGTTCGTGAGCAAGGTCAAAATGTCGCCGACCGAGCGGCTCGCGGCGATTAATAAGAATCACGTCGAGTTCCGGCAACCTACATGCGGCGCCGGAAATCCCATCGTCGCTGGGATCTACCATGAGGACCAAAAGAGACAGATCGCTTTCCATTACCTCTATTAAGCGGCTAGCCGGAACGGGACCTAGGCGTCGCTCTGCTGTAAATCGCTCACCTGCGTCGGAGGCATCCTCGAATCGGGAGAAACGGGAAAGCGTGAGTGCATGCCTCATCAACGTCGGGCGCTCACCCATTTCCGCGGCGAGGGCACGAAAGGCGGCAATCATTTGGCCAGCCTTGCGCTGATATGCATTCAGAACAGCGGCGGATACACTAGCCTGACGCCAGTTGAAACGACCTTCTCCAACAAGACAAAATGGGTCGGTAAAATACTCTATGTTGGTCTCAAGCTTACGAACCGCCATGAGCAACTCGTCGGCGGAAAGCTTCCTCTCGCCGTTCTCAATGGCCGAAACGGTTTGGCGATCCTTGAAGCCAAAAACTTGCGCCAAATCCTCTTGCGAGAGGCTTTTTTCCTCGCGCAGCGCCTTGAGGCGTTGGCCGATCAATCCGGTAGCCATCTGGTTCTCCATTCGCGTACTACATAGTCCGCAAATCTGAATTTGCAAGAATTTAATGCGCTGATGGATGTCGTCCAGATGTGCATCAACCTCGTCGACGCCGCCCCCGCACATAGCCCCAACTCGCTTCCTGGCGCGCCATCTCGAGCGCGACTTCCAGATAGGCCTGCCCGACCAGCAGCGCCTTGATGGCTGCGCGCGTGTCGCCGTCGAAGGCCTCTATCGTCTCGTCGATATCGGCTGGGGTTCGTCGGGCGTGGTGTCTGTCATGGCGGCCTCCTGGGTCGCCATGGAAGCGCGAAAACAAAACGAGAACAAGTGATGTCCCGCGGCCCGAACGGCTCCCATAGACGAGCCCCTACCGGAAACACAATGCAGCGAGCCGCGGGCGCTATGTGCAGTAGTGCACGCTCGTGCCCGCCGTTATCTGCTAGTGTGCTGACTTGGATAAGTGCACACGTGCCGGGGGCGTTCGGCCCCGCCGGTCGAGATGCCGAAGCGGCAGAGCTCGCCTCCTCATCCCCTCCGCCTGAACTCGAAACGCTGGCGACTGGCCGGCGGCGGATGGCTCTCATGAACAAAGCAGTTGAATACCGTGCTCGAGCGCAATGCGCGCTCGACGCGGAAGTCGCTGGAATTCCGCGGAAGCGGATTCCCGAAATGGTCGACCGCCTGTGGCCGGTGGCTGCGCGCGAAATGATGGGCGTTCTTGACCCCGAAGCGATGGTAGAGCCGCAGGACATAGCCCAGCGCGAGGCCGATTACCGCAAATTGAAACCCTAACCGCCGAGCACCGTGAGGGTCCCGGCGATGCGGGTTATGCCGGCCAGTTTGGCGGCGCCCGCGTTGAATGATTTTCACTCAATGCGGGGCGCCGCCAACAATGTGTTATAGCTCGGCATATGCCTCGATTGCCTGTCCTGCACCGAAGACGGCGTTTGCCGTCGCGACCGCGCCGGACGAGTTGAATGCGATGAGGCGGCACCCATCAACGGTCGGCGTGTCGACCTGCACGTTGCCGTATCCATTCAGCGTAGGGGTGCCACCTATGAACGCCACCGTAGGTGTCGCGCGCATGGTCTGCGGAAACTTGATCGGCCAAGAGGCCGCCTGGCCTGCCGCGGTTGTGAACTGGTTGAAATTCAATCCAGGCGTTCCGCGGTAATAATACCGCTGGCACATAGCTATGGTTTGCGAGATATGCCTCGGCTCAAGTCGACCAGTAGATGCGGTAAAGTCACCGGCGACAACCGATACATCGGCGATGTCTATGGTGCCAGCGTTTGTCCCAAGCGCGCCGCCGGAGAGATAGAATAGAGTTTCTAGGTAGTGGCCTGCTCCGATCGTCTTGCTGACGATGCTGTCTAGCGTCAGTTTTACGGAGAACCGCTGCCATGACGTTGTCAGGTTGAAAATTGGCGTCGCAACTACGACCTGAGTGCTGCCTCCGCTTCCAAAGTTCTGATTAAGCGATGCGGATATGTTCAGCGCCGTTGATGCCTTTGCGCGAAACGTCAGTGTGACGTCTCCGATCAAGGCATCGACACCCTCTATCTTCTGGCCAAGCCCCAAAATAGCGGTGCCTGATCCTGTGACGGCTGCGGAGATGTGGAATAGAAATGAATCTCGTTCCGCCGCGCTGGCTGAAACTGCCGCTTGCGAAACGTTCATCGCGCCGCCGGAAACAAGAGCATACCAGCGATCTAGGGTATACTGGCCGTTGGTCACCGACGTGAACGATGAGCCGCGCTGCGCAATGCGGAACTCACCATTGATTATCTTGTTTCGATAGCCTGAAAAGGCGCCGTTGAATACGTCATCCCGCGCCGCCTCGGCAGCGGCAGCAGCAACTGACCCGGTAACGGACCACACGCCACCATCGTAGATATAGAGCTTGTCGTCCGCCGCATTCCAGGCGGTCCAGCCGCCAAAAGGCGCGGTGAACTCCCAAGCGCTTCCGGTCCAGCCCGCGAGGTTGTTCGCATGCCCGGACCAAGCGCCTGCCGGCGAAGTCCCGACAGCATAGCTATCTCCGGTCGTCGGGCTGCCCGGCGGGGTATTCGAACCAACAGTCTGCACTCGGTAGAACGGCACATTGGCCTCGATCAGCCCGACGTGCCCGAGAAGCTCGCGCACCTTGACCATGATGTCTGCGCCGCTGCGCCGAGCGGCGGTATAGAGCACCACATGCGCAACGGCCATGGCATCCGCGCCGGGCCAGCCATAGGCCAGCGTCAGCGACGTGTTGCTGTCGACCGAGGCAATCGGCACGCTGACGCCATCGATGCTGAGAGTGTCGCCGGCCATCAGGCCCCAGGTCAGCCACGTGGTGCCCGTTCCGGACACGGCAGTGCTGCCGTTCACCACCGTAGCGGTGCCCGCCGAATAGTAATTATTGCTCATTTTGGTTCCCTCGCGCCGCGGCGCGGTATGTGAAATATATTAAGGTGCGAACCCGTCTCTGCGGGTCAGATCTTCACGTTCCGCTTGCGCGCGTCCTGAACACTGCGGGCGGCCATAGCCGGGACATCACGCCGCAACTGCACAAGCTGCTGCTGCACACGAGCAAGACCAGCTTCATCAGCGCCACGAGCGTCAATGGTGATGGAGATCGGAACCGTGGTAGAGCCGGCACCCGCCCCTGCCGACAAATGGTTCGGCACGATGCGGCCCGCGACGTCCGGCACGAACATTTCCGGGCCGCGCTCGCCGACGCGGTAGGCGTGGCCGGCGTTGACCGGTCCACCGACGGCCTTAGAGCCGCCGAAGATGCCGCTGAAGAAGGAGCCGAGGAGGTCCGCAGCCCCGCCTCCGCCGCCACCGGACGGGAATAGGCTGTCGAGCGCCATATTGATCAGTCGATCAGCGACGCGGTCTAGAGCGTTGGCGAACGCCTGCGCGGCATCGACGCCCTGCCGCAAATCTCCGACGATGCCGCCGACGACGTCGCGACCGAGACCGTTGATCTCGGCCTGCGCCTCCGCGGCCTTTGCCACCTCAACGGATAGCTTTCCGTACAGGTCCGCCTTGGACTCGAGGTCGGCCAGTTCCTGCGGCGACAGACTGATGTTCTCGCGTTTGGCGTAGGCGAGGATTTCCTCCTTCAGGCGCAACGCCTCGGACGCATCGGCGGTGAGGTACAGCGCCTGCTGCTCCACCTGGAGCTGCTGGATCCGCTCGTTAGCGACCGCAATCAGATCGGCATAAGTCGTTTTCGACGAGGCGCTGGAAGTGCTGCTGCCCTTCTTCGCCGATGCCGGAACCGGAGCCGATCCCGGCGCGGGAGAGACCGTGATAGACGTGCCGGGCCGCGACGAGAGCAGCGCCTCAAGTTGCTCGGCCTCTGCCTCGCGCTGAGCAATGCCGGCATCACCGCCACCGGCAGCGAACGCCAGGCTCGACTTCCGCATGTTTTCGGCCGCAGCGCGGAGGAGGTCTATGCGCTTCTGAAGCGTCGAATTGCTCTGGTTTTCGATCTGATTGAGCATGTCGGCAAACGGCGCAAAGGCGTTCACCACGGACACGACGGCGCCGCGGAGATTCTGCCCCACGGTCTGCGCTATCGCATTAAATTGCCGATCGAGCTCAACCGCCCGATCCACTAGTTCCTGGCTGATGACATTGCCTGTCAATCGGGCTTCTGCCCGCAGCTTGCCAACGCTACCCACGCCGCGATCAAGAAGCTGCACAAACTGCTCGCCGCCGGTTCCGCCGAACAGTTCATCCGCGATGCGGATCTGAGCAGCCTTGTCGAGCCTAGCGAGTTTGTCGATGACTTCTTCGAACAGGTCGGCCGGATTCGCGAGCTTCTTCTGCAGCTCGTCGGCAGAATAACCCAGGCGAGCGAAAGCCTCCGCCGCCGAACCCTGGCCGGTCACAATGAACTCGTCGGCGCGGAGCTGAAGTTCCTTGACCCCATCAACCAGTGCGTCGATGCCGACGCGACTCTGCTTCGCGGCGAAGCCGAGCTCCTGAAGTTGCTCCGCAGACAGCCCCGCCCGTTTGGCCTCGGCGTTAAGTTGCGCCAGATCAGACGTGGCGGCCCTCAGGCCTGCCAACGCACCGCCTACGGTGAATCCGGCCAGGGCGAGCTTGAGTCCGTCGCCGACTCCCGCTAGCGCGACACGAGCAACACCGCCCACACGCTGGGCCTTCGAGCCGAACGTGTCGAGCTGCTTGCCGGCCCGCTGCAGTCCGGTCTGAAACGTGGCCGCTGATAGGCCCAAGTCGACGTATAGCGAACCGGCAGAGACGGCCATCAGGCGGCCTCGCCGACGCTAACGTCGCGCAGAAACCGCCCGAGAGCGTTGCCGACGGCAGCCGCGGCGGCATCTATGCCGTGCTCTCGGATGGCAGCATCGGCACGCTGAAGGTCATCGGTGCCGATGGTGAAGCCGACTAGCTCGGGCAGAAGCGGCCGGGCCGTCCCGATAGCCACCAGGGCCCGCACCGCCCTCAGGGATAGTCCGGTGTCCGACTGCGCCTCTTTGATGAGGTCGCCCAGCTTTATGTCGAGATATTGCTCGGCGGCGGCCACACGACCGATGTCGAACTTCAAGCGCGGAGCGCTCATTTTGTTGATCCTTTCTTCGCCGCACGCGTAGCGACCCGCCGGGCGGTTTTGGTGATTTCTGTCTCAAGATCGGCGGCGATTGATTTGGTGACGACGGAGGTATTTTGGCGCAGGGCCGGCCCCATGAAGGGCGTGGCCGGTGTGCCGGTACGGGTTCCGAATTCGGTGAAGTGGCCGTGCGGCGCGCCGGCTTTGACCCGCACCGTCGCACTCGCACCACGCCCCGCGGCCTCCCGGTTTGCCGATCGGGCGGCCTGACCAGCCTCGGCTCGGCTGGCGCCGGAGCGCATGGCCTCGGCATAGGCGGTCTTGCCGGCGTTGCTGCGCACGACCTCCGTCGCGATGCTGTCGCGCAGCTCGCCGGAGTCGACCGGGGCGTTTGCCTTGGCGGCGGCCTCAACGGGCTTGGCGGCGCGTTTCAGCACGCGCGTTAACACGCCAGTCTGGGTGGATTTCTTGAACTGCTCCAAGCCCCTCTGAAGCTCAGCAAGGCCTTCGACCTTCATGGTGGTCTTCATCGGCCAAAGAACTCGTCGAGATCATCCGGCGGTTCGCCCTGCGGCGTGGCGACCTTGCTCGCAGAAACAGGATTCGCGCAGAGGGAGCCGAGGCAGAGGCGAAGGAGATTCATCGCCGGCACGCCGGCTGTGCCATCGCGCATTCGCGCTATCAGAAGGCACGTGATTTCGAAGATCCCGCGGTGACTGCGATTGAGCCAAGGAAGCGTCGGTGCCAGATCGTCCCATGCAGCGCGTGCCGCGGCGGGGAGCCAATCGGGCGGGGCGCCGATCGGATCAGCGAAAATCGGTTCAGATCGGTCGCGGTATCGCTGAGGATTCTTCTTCAGGGCGCCCGTTGCGCGGGCGTGTGAAAGCGGTTTGCGAGGCGGCGCCAATGGCCTTACCCCCATTGTCTGATATGTGGAAATGTGTGCGCTGGGGAGGCGCCGGTGGTCTCTGGCGGATCGACTGAGCGATCGCGGGCACCCCCCTGCGGTCATCCGCCACGCCGCTTCAGATCCGCGGCGAGCCTGGCCTTCAGCGCCATCGGGTCGGACGCGCGCTTCTTTTGGCGAGAGCGAATTACCCGCGCCCATTCCTGAGGCGCGAGGTCGACGCCGGCAGGCCAGGTCGTGCCGTCAGTCCCCCGTATGGTTGTCTCGCACTTGGGAATATTACGTTTGCCTGCCGCCTTCTCCCTCATCGGAATGCCTCCGGAACGGTATCGACAAGCCCGGCCTTCACAGCCTCACGAAACCACGCGGCAACGCGGCCGTTCTTGTCGCGCGGCTGGCCGAATATCCGGGTGGCGCGGCCCTCGGTGAAGACAGGAGCGAACGCCACGTCGGCACGCTGCATCGCTGCGGGGATTTCCTCCACCGACACGTGCGCGTCATACGCAGCAGCGAGCGCCGCGCCGAGGGCTGCGACGCGGGCTCGGTATTCCGGCTCTACGTCTGCGGTGATTAGCTTGCTCGCCGTCCCGCGGGCGGCGCGGAGTCGTTCATCAACCACGCGCAGCGCTGCGTCGACGTCGCGACGCTCCGACTGGCAGGCGGTGAAGCGGGCGCGCAGGCCGTCGGCAGCAGGGTCGGCTTCATCAACATCATCGCCAAGGAGCGCCGCGACGCGGTGATTTACCGGGGCATCTGACGGCTTATCGTTGGCGAGGCGGAACAGAATTTCGGACTCTTCAGCGTCGAGCCGGCTGCGCACACTACGCAGCTCGCCCTGTTTTTCGAGGATAGCTGCGTAATTCGGATCAGCCTCGGCGAGGCTGCGCACGCGGAACGGTTCGGGCGCCGTCTGGCGCTTCTTCAATATCATCTGGTTTCCCAAGTTGGGGTCCACCGCGCCGCGACACGGCGACGGCCAACGCGGACGGGCGGGGCTGATTTAATGGCGGCTACGAGCTCGATAAGCGCGCCGGCCGGGACCAGGGCGAACCGATCGAAAGCCGGGCGGGGCCGTGGCTCGCGTTCCGCGTAATGGATGACATGCATGCCACGATCGGCGGCGCGATAGGTGAGCGTGGCGCCAGGCACAAACGTGTCGACGCGGAGCTCGAAAAAGTCCTCGGGCTCGTCGATGTAGCCGGCCAGAGTCTCGACCAGCGGCGGCCCGCCGGTGTCGGGGCGGAGGCTGACGTATTCGCCGACGAGGCGCGTATCGGATGCCGTGCCGATCAGCACCGATATGAGGATGCGGGCGATCTCCTGGTTGGAGATCTGCTCCGGACGGCCCTGGGTCGAGGCGATCTGTCCGGCGGTGCGGAGACGGTCGGCATGCCAGCGTGCGACGCCGCGCGGCAGCCGCAAGACGGTATCGATCGCATCGACCGCCTGTTTTGCGGTAGCCATCGTGGTGTCCTTTCAAAATCAATGAGAAGTTGCGCCGCCGCACAAGCGCACACCAATGCAGCGGCGCGTTTGGCCGTTGGGGTGTCCGGCCAAGAGAAAAGAAAGGCCAGGCACTAGGCCGGGCTGAAGTTGTTGTCCCGCGAGGGACTGGGTGGGGCACCCATAACTATTCCGCCCCACTTTGCGGAAAGCGGCTTCACGCGGCCTCTTTCTCCAGAATTTCTTTCAGTCGGGCTGCAGCCTGTAGCAGAATCTGCTTGCCCTGCTTCTCAGCATGCCGCCCGCGAAGATCAAACGCCGCGCCGATATCTGCGAAGTTCTGCGCCGTCATGGCGGCGTCGAGCGCCCGAACATCATGGGGAGCGAGACTTCTGCGGATCATGGTCGCGGTCGCTATCGCGTCCATGCGGTCTTCGACTGTCGCCTGCCGCGGCGCGATGGACTCCGGTGCCGCCACGGCGCTATCACTGCCGCGCCACGTCGTGAAGCGATCCCGAACCGGCCCGCCGCTGTAGTGAGTCAGCGCACCGGCCCCGACTCGCGCCATGCCATTGGAGACCGTGCCGGCCTCGCCGCGAACCGGGACCCGCTCGAACGTCTCGCCATTAGCAAAGCGCAATGCCCCTAGGCGAGCCAGAGGTGCGCATGGAACGCCTTTCGTCGTGTAGGGCTGTACGTGAGCGTGCATAACCATGTCGCCGCCCACGGACACGGCTGGGCTATTGGCGCGCTCGGGATATGCAATCTCCACATCGCCCATGTCGCGGAGAAGTTCCTCCGGGCGTGGTCGCATCTCCAACGCCGAGTCCACCGAAGGCGGCGTGTCGGCGCTGGCAGCCTTGTCTGGTTCGTTGTCGTTGGTGGCGACTAGCCAGTTCGTCGAGACGGTTTCCGGTGGATCGAGATCGCGCCAAGCGCGGAGGGCGGGGAGCAGCTCAGCGAACTCCTCATGTCGTCCGGTGCCGGGCCGGTGGCGGGGAAGCAGGTCGCTGTCGTTCGCCGGGGCGCTCTCGCGCCAGTGATCAACGATCGCACGGTGCAGCGCGGGGCTGCGGCAGGTGCTGCCGTCCAGATTCATTAGGAACCTCGCAGGATGGTGGCCGGCCCGTCGTGCGCGAGCCGTTGATTGGTAAATGTTGTCGTCGCGGGAAAACTCAGGGGCGATCGGCGTGAGATGTCCGCCGCTGTGCACAGGAATCGTCTCGCGCGCTTGCGCGCACGCGTGAGAAATCCCGTGTTAGCGATCGCGCGACGGGAACCGACCGGTGGTCAGAACCTGGCGCGGCAGGGTTCGGGATACCCCCCAGGGGTGGTCGCGGGCTTCCCGCCATCCGATCCCCGACCGGCGGCTCTCCGGACGAAATGTTTTCCGCAAAATCGGAAATTCAGATTCTTACCGTCGGGGGCGGTTAAGCCGTTGATGCTGCTTGGCCGGGCCGAAAAATAAACATGAAAACCTGCGGGATTTAACGCGCGATTGCAGGGACCGGTCTGAGGATGACCGGCAAAAGAGATTGCGGGTGCCCCCGTGAACAACCAACGACCCGGCAGATCATGATAACTGGACGATAGCCCGTTGCGATGCTGATAGCTTAAGGTCTTAATACTTCTTTTCACGGTTCTTATCGTCCCTGCGCATTTCTTGGTCATCCTTAATTCTCCGCAGCGCGATTTCTCGCTGAGCTGGCGTAAGAAGGTCGAGACAGCTCTTTGGTTCATTCGGAGTGCCTGCCACCATCCGCAGCCAATGCAGCATTGCGGCGCCAAAATTACCGGTTACGGCGCTGATGACGAATGCAACTCCCGGCACATTATTTGCCGCAGTCTCGGCCATACGGCACTGGCTATACGCGTCCCAACGTTCCTGATCGGTCGGCTCGCTCATTCTTGTCTCCTGTTGTCGATTTTGCGCTTCGCTCACGGTGATGCTGCACAGCAAGCTATCAACAACCTTGGGGTACCGCTATGAGCTAAATTATATACCTGATGGATGGCCCACGTGGCCCAAGGGCAAGTGTCACCAGTCGTCCCTTGCGTGCGTGAGATATAGAGAAAGAAAGGCTATTTTCTCTCTGTTCGCCGCCCGCGGCGATGACCGCCACACGCCTGCCACGACCACCGTTCGCTCCAGCCGCGATTGGAAGCCCGAGCCGTGCGGGCTCACACGCGAGCAGATCCGGGCGATCGTAATCGAACAGATCGGATGACGAGCCGGACAGGACGCGCGTCCGACTGAATATACCTGCTCCACTTCACTATCATTGCTGCCCGCTCCACCTGCGCCACCCCTATAAGGGGTGGTGGCGCAAGTGGCGCAGTGGCGCAAAGCCAATGATTCCAACGGTGCGCCACCTTCGAATTTCAAGGTGGCGCAAGGTGGCGCAAAGGTGGCGCATGTGGCGCGGATAAGAGCTAGTTCGCCCATTCCCCAACGACAACGAAGGGGCGATTTTTCCGGTGGGCGTCCTCGCGCATTTCAACCTTTAGGGCGCCGGACGCCTTCCAGGCTTTGAGCATCGCCTTTATCCGTTCCTTATCCTTGGGGTCCTCCACCGAAAGGCCGAGCACGTCCGCCACCGCATATCCTACCCACTCACCAGATTGAGAGGAGTCCTTCCAGGCCCCGGCATTGACCTTCTTTTGGACCTCGAGGAGGTCGGCAGCGGTCATCCCAGCCATCGCGTCCGGCCATTTCCAGGTGGTGACCACTCCGACTTGGTCGCTGGGGCGCCCAGGCGTGGCGTTCATCAGATCGACGCTCTCGATCTTGTACCAGCGTGACGACTCCGATTTGGGAGCCATGTTGGCCTTAGCGTCTGTTGCTCGAAAGTGTACATGCCGGTTTTCAACGCCCGCTTTACTCGCCTCGTCTTGCGACATCGGGTTCAGCGCGATGGCAGAGCGCGCCGCGCCGATGAGAGACACCGCGCCTCGAGCCGATTCCGCCGTGACTTCGTTGCCACCGAGCTTTTTCGAATGGTGAATGAGCTCTACTGCAATATTCGTCTGATCGATAACGGGTGCCCAGAAATCCTTGATGACAAGGTCGATGGCCATGTTGTCGTTCTCAGTCACGTTGTGGGATGAGACGAAGGGGTCGACAATCATTACGTCGATGCTTCGAGCTTTTATCTCTTCAGCCAGGCCTCCACGGAAGTCGGCCATTATGCAGACACCGTCCCTGGTCTGGTGCGCGGAGACGAATCCCTTGTCCCGGAAGGAGTCGACGAATAAGCGACCACCCACGTCTTTCTCGCGGATACCATAATGCTTGCAGGCGGCTGCCACTCGGCGGTCAAGCTCCTCCTGCGGATCTTCGTTCAGGAGCCAGACTGACGCGCGTTCGTGGACAGTTTCACCTAGCAAGTCCCGACCGGTGACCATCGCGAGCGCCTCGACAATGGCCTTGGCGGTCTTGCCGACACCGCCCGGCGAAACCGTGACCGAGACGTACTTGCGGATGAAGTGACGGCCGTAGAGCCATTGGCGCGGCGGGATCGTAGAAGGGTCGACCCACGCCCATGGCGTCGCCGTGATCAAGCGCTTGGACGGGGACGCGCTGTTGTCATTGGCAGCCCGCCGACCCGGCTCCGGCTTGCGGAACGGCTCCTCGGGGCGGAACTGGATGATCTTCTCGCTCAGCTTCACCATCACGCGACCTCCGCCAGATCGGCGTAGTCGACGCCTACTACATCAATCATTCGAACAATCACCTCGCACCCCGCGGCGTGCCAGCGCTCGGCACACGCCATGGCAGCACGCTCGCCGGTTCCGCTGGCATCGTTATCGGCGAAGACGGTGAGCGCCTCGATGCCCGGCAGCACGGGGAAGGCCAGCATGTTGTTCGCGACGAGGCAGGCCCAGATCGGCCGGAAGGGCGCGGCGAGCGCGGTTTCGATGCCCTCGGCGATGGCGAGGCCCGTGGTGACATTGTCGTCTGCGGACAGCCGCACGACGCCAACAGACGAGTTCCCCTTCAGGAAGAGGCGCCCGAGCTTGCGTGACGCGTCGTCTAGATGCGTGAACTGGATGGTGCGCGGCTCGCCGGTGACCGGATCCGTGACCAGCGCGGCCATCGCGCCCTGTCGCCGGCAGTAGCGGAGAGCATCGCCGTCATACGTCAGGCCGCGGCCGGCGAGGTAGGCCTCGACCGGTGTTCCAGCAATAGGAATGCATTGCGCCCAGCGGCGCTCCAGGGCGCCGATCCTTGCCAAGCTGTTGCAGACCGGCGCAACCGTGTCGATGGCTGGCGTCGGCCGCTCTATGGCGACTGCTGCGCCGCCCAGCGCATCCGCCAACCAGTCCTTTGCCGCGGGGGGCGCCAAGCCCAAGCAGGCCATCACGAGATCGATCGGGCTGTACCCTCGACCTTCGGCGTTGTCGCGGATGCCTCGATGGCCAATGGTCAACGCTCGAGGGCGCTTGCCGTCGGTGAGCCCAGCCCGGCGCGATGGGCGGAAGCTAGCAACCGCAGCGAAGCCGGCCTGGGTGCGCTTGAGGCGGGGAAGGCCAAGGGCGGGAACCCATGCCGACAGATCTGCAAGGGCGGCGGCGTTGATGGTGCGGTAGGAGTCAGTACGGGCGATGGTCATGCTGGCAATTGCTCGCTTCAAGATGGGACAGGGCTGCAGCGGCGATCGCCGCACTCAGTTCCGGCGAGAATGTCGCCGTCCACCGCCCGAAGGCGTGCGGTGCCCAGACTCGGTGCGTGCCGTCCTGGCCGAGCTTGATGGTGAGGTTGAAGAGACGCGCGCCGCAATCTAGTTCGACGTCGACGCGTGCGATTCCGCTCATGCCGGCGGGCATGAGGCGAGTATCCAAGATTTTCACGGAAGGCCTCCATCAGGAGGTTGCGGTGCCCCGAGGGGCGAGCTGCTGGCGCCGGCCGGATGATGGCCGGGGCGGGGTTAGGCGGCCCGCGCCGCGATGCGCGCGTCGATCCAGGCGATGACCTCGGCGCGGACGAATGCGACGCGCTTCTCTCCGAGCGCAACCGCCTGCGGGAAGTCACCTCGGGCGCGTTTGATGTTGATAGCCGTCCGACTAAGCGACGTCATCTTGCAGACGTCGTTCAGTGAGACGAGCGGGAAATTGTCGTTTGCCGGCATGGATATCTCCTGGCGCCGGTTATCGGAAGGGTTACTGGCTTTTCGCCATGTTGTCCTTGGCGTCTTTATAATTGGCGGGAAGTCGTGCCACGCGCTACCGCGCCCCAGATTATTTTTTCACGCCGCCGCAGAACTCCGCCCAACCGTCCATCATCTTCCGGCGCTTCGCCAGCGCGTCGCCGCGCCTATAGGCCCGTTCGGCTCCATCGCCGACGGCATGCGCTAGCGCCGCCTCGGCAACCTCACGTTGGAATTCGGTCGCCTCCCCTGCCCAATCTCGAAAACTGCTTCGAAAGCCGTGGACGGTCAGGCCTGCTCCGGCGGTTTCCGCCAAGGTCTTTGCCATCGTCGGATCCGTCATGGGACGGCCCGCGACGCGGCCAGGGAAAACGAGATCGCCGGCCGCCACGCCGCGCCGCGCCGTCAGGATCGCAACGGCCCGAGGCGAGAGAGGAACCCGATGCTCGCGCCCGGCCTTGGTGCGCCGGGCTGGAATCGTCCACACGGCAGAATCAAGGTCGACCTCCGCCCACATCGCGCCCCTTCCCTCCCCGCTTCGTACCGCCGTGAGCACTATGAATTCGAGGCATCGGGCGGCGACGGTGTCGACGGCTCTTAAGCTCTTCATGAAAGCCGGCACCTCCGGGTACGGCATCGCCGCGTGATTGGTCTTCGCCAAGACGTCGCGTTTCGGAAGAATCTGGTCGAGGTGGCCGCGCCATTCCGCTGGATTCTCGCCGGTCCGCAACTTCCGCGCCTTGGCGTGATCCAACACTAATTTGATGTGCTCGCGGACCTTAGCGGCGCTTTCCGGCATCACCGTCCAAATAGGCTTCAGCACCTTGACGACATCATCCGTCGTGACATCGGCGATGGGGAGTTTTCGGAGCCCCTTGGCGTACATCGTCGCGGTACGCTTCCACCGAGCCTCAGTTTGCCGGCCACGCCACTGGCTTTTCTTTAGCTCGACGTACTGGTCGAAGATCTCTCCGAACGTGATAATTGGTGCCGCGACCTTGCGCGCCTCAGTCTCGGCGAACGGATCGCCCCCAGCCGCTAGGATCGCGCGCACCTCGTCGGCTTTTACACGGGCAGCAGCGAGCGACACTTCGCCCGCGCCCGTACCGTATGGGCCGAGTCCAAGCTCGCGGCGCCTGCCGCGGCGAGTATAAATGAAAACCCAGTAGCGCTTCGCTCCTTTCGTGTGGAGACAAAGCCCTTCGCCATCTCGCAGCTTGGTCGCTGTGCTGTTCTTGATCTCCATCACTGTCAGCAGATTACGCGCCAAGGTATTCTTTCCCCCCTTTCTTCCCCCTTCCGGCCAAGTTGCTATATCGGCCGACAGAGTTAACTTTATCGGCCAAACCGTTGCCGATGAATGCATCATAAGCACGGACGACGCGATAAAGTCAACAAAATCAGTTACTTAAGCCCTGCTCAGGGAGCCACTCCCCCGTTTCCGGGGCGGCTCAGCTTCCCTAGATCGCCTTGCTAGACCCTGAATGTGCTGGATAATTTCTTCTCCAGCCTCAGCTCGCTATCCCGGTCAAGATCGGCCAGAGCCACCCCATCCCGCGAATTTGTTGGCCTTGTTGGCCTGCAGCCCATGTTTTCGTGATCCCAGCCGTCAGCATGGATGACAAACATGGCCTTGGCAGATGCAGCGTGCCGGACGGCCGGCTAGGGGGCGGAATCGCAGAAGAGCGGCCGTTCAGCGAATCCGAGAAGCAAGGTCTTCGCCATTTCGCGCGCCCGCGAGGCAAGCTCGTCGTCCCGCAGTTCGCTGGCAGTCCAGAATGACAGAACCCCGCGAAAGGCAAAGGCGAGCTGTTCCGGCAAACAACGCAGCGCTTTCTCCCTGCCCGCCCCGGTCAAGCCTTCGCCGGCTCCCAGCGCCAGCGACCATAAGCTCGTGGAGTGCGCCAGAACCTTTCCGGGAGACGGACCGGCCGTGCCGATCCAGCCCATCACAGCTCGGTTTATCTCCGGTTCCTCCAGCATCACCTGGACCGCCGTGTCGATCGCCAGCAGCACCCTGCCGGTAGCATCGGGAGGCGGAGACATCGCGGCAAAGCGCTTGGCCATTGTATCGATCCGGCGCCCCGACAGGGCATGCATGATCGCGGCCTTGCTGCCAAACTGATTGAACGGTGTCGCGAAACTCACCCCGGCTTCACTGGCGAGGTCGCGCATCGAGAAATCGGCCTTGCCCCGGCGCAGCAGCCGCTCCGCTGCGTCCAACACGCGCTGGCGAACCGGCTCTCCCCGCGCGGCGGCCGCAGTTGCCTGGGTCTTGTTTCCTGTCATCTCTTTATCTATATCATGATATAGTTTCAATCATGACCCGGAGCTATACCATGGCTTCCACCTCCAAGACATTTCTCATCACAGGCGTCAGTTCCGGCCTGGGGCGTGCCTTTGCCGTCGGCGCGCTTGAAACCGGTCACCGTGTGATCGGCACGCTGCGGCGGCAGAGTGACGCCGCGGCCTTTGCCGCGCTCGCGCCCGATCGCGCTCACCCGATCGAGCTGGACGTGACCGATTTCGACGCTATCCCGGCAGCTGTCGCGGAAGCCGAACGGCGGGTCGGTCCGATCGACGTGCTGGTGAACAATGCGGGTTATGGCCATGAGGGCGTGCTGGAAGAATCGTCCATGGACGATCTTCAGCGCCAATTCGCCGCCAACGTCTTCGGGCCCGTCGCGATGATAAAGGCTGTGCTGCCGGGCATGCGCGAGCGGCGTCGCGGCCATATCATCAACGTCACGTCGATGGGCGGCTTCATCACCATGCCCGGAATCAGCTTCTATTGTGGCAGCAAGTTCGCGCTCGAAGGCATCTCCGAGGCGCTCGGCAAGGAAGTGGCGAACTTCGGAATTCGGGTGACCGCGCTCGCGCCCGGCCAATTCCGCACCGATTGGGCCGGCCGCTCGATGGATCGCACGCCGCGCAGCATTGCCGACTATGACACGGTCATGGACCCGATCCGCGCCGCACGACAGGCCAAGAGCGGCAATCAACCCGGCGACCCGGGCAAGGCTGCGCAGGCGTTGCTCGCTCTGGTCGATGCCGAGAACCCGCCGGCGCGGCTGTTCCTCGGCGAGGACGCTCTGGGGCTGGTCGACCAGAAACTAGACCGCATGCGAGACGAGATCAGCGCATGGAGGGAGCTTTCGCGCTCAACCAGTTTCGCACAATGAGCGATTGGATCTACCGCAGCTTATGAAGACGCGCGGAGAGCCTTCATAAGCTGCTATGGGGTGGGCAGCGGACCGCCGACTTCCGGTCTACGCCAGCATGGACGCGGGCATCCACGTCAACTGCATCAAAAGACGTGCACGTCTTCCTTGGCGACGACAAAGGACTCAAACGGCGTCCAACCGTATCCATGCAGCGGATAGTTGCCGCAGGCGCTCAGCAGAGTCCGGGTCGCAAGCTCAGGGGCTGACGCCTTTCCTTCCCATGCCAGGGTTGTTGACGATGGCGATGTCACGGTCCTCGCAGTAGATGCCGCCGAAGCCGTCAAGACGCGGGTTCGTGGCGCACCAGACGCTCTTTGCGGCGCCTTGCTCCAGAGTCTTCATCTCCCGCGTTCGGGATCGATGATCGGCCGCCCCGGCTCGTCCAAAGCGCCGAACGAGGCGATCTCCTCGGCGCGGGTATGGCGTGCGAGATCGGCCAGGATTTGGCCCGGATGAAGCGAGAAGGCCCTGATGCCATGGCCCCGGCATGGAGGAGAGCGCGCGTCGTCTCGAACCCAAGGCCCGAGGCCCCTCCGGTCACGATGGCGAGCGTCCGCGAGAGACAGATCCCGGAGACGACCTTCATGGCCGTGCTGGCGGCGCCGAAGCCGGAGTCGATGGGTGTCTGCTTTGAGTTGGCGCGCCGTGCGGGAACAGGAGCGCCTTGAGAGGCAGAATGTCGGGCGAGGCGACATGTGCCGCCCGCCGTCTGATTACTGTGCCCGCGAAGTCGGATCCGGCCCCGCGGCAAGAGCCTGCGCGACGTGGCGGAGCTTGTCGGGATTGCGGGTGATGTAGATCGCGGTGATCCGGCCGTCTTCGATGGCGAGCGCAGTCGTTTGGAGAACGTCGCCGCGCTCGCGGCTGACATAGCCGGGCAGCCCGTCGATCCAGGAGAGTTCAAGCATCTGCGCCCAGCCCTCCCCCCATTTTCGGCGCACCCCCTCGTAAAGTCGCAGGAGACGGTCCAATCCCGTGATGGGGTTGATGAAGGCCAGGACCTTGCCGCCGCCGTCCGCACGCAGAACCACGTTCTCGGCGAGAAGCGTCCGCAACGCTGCGGTGTCGCCGCTGGTCGAGGCCGCGAAGAAGGCACGCGCGATCCGCTCGCCCTCTTCGCGTTCGACCGGGAAGCGCGGACGCGCAGCCTGAATGTTCCGGCGCGCCCGGACGGCGAGTTGGCGCACGGTCGCGGCTTCCCGGTCGAGCGTGTCCGCCACCTCGCCGAGCGGCACGCCGAAGACATCGTGGAGGAGGAAGGCCGCCCTTTCCAACGGTGACAAGCGCTCAAGTGCCATCATCAATGTCAGCGTCAGGTCGTCCTCGTCCAGGCGATCTTCCTCGGTTTCGACCAGGGGCTCGGGCAACCAGGCGCCGACATACGTCTCTCGGCGGGCGCGTGCCGATTTCATCTCGTCAAGGCAAAGCCGGGTGACGACGCGCGCAAGGAACGGATACGGGGCAGAGACACTCTTTCGGTCCGCGGCGACCCAGCGCAACCATGCGTTCTGCACGACGTCCTCAGCTTCGCTGCGCGAGCCCAGCATGCGGTATGCGATGCGCAGGAGCCGTGCCCGATGTGTCTCGAAGATGTCCGTGGCGTCGTCTACCTGCCGCATCGTGTTTCCTCGACAGTGGTTTCGCTTGCCCCTGCGATGATGGCTGCGGACGAGTCCCGCCGCCCAACGTATACCGGTTCCTACGGGCGGTCCGGCGTCGTCAGCTTGGTGTCGTCCGTATCCACGACGAATACTGCAAGGAGCCTGGACGGCTCGACGTCACTCGCGTTGGCGCTGACGCGGTGATGGTCGCCCGGCATCTCGACGAAGCTTTCGCCGACGCGGAATACCTTCTCCGGGCCGTCGTTGATCCGGCTACGCACCGCGCCCTCGATCACGGTCGCCGTAATGAAAGCGGATGCGGCGTGGATATGGGACGGTGAGGAACCGCCCGGACCATACTCGACAAGGACGCCGCGCAGGCTTTTGCCCGGAACGGAAGGTATCGGATGGTCGAAGATCGTCGTGACGCGCGCCTCGCCGCTCGCGACATCTGCCGCAAACGCGGGAACGGCGGAGACGGCGAGGAGAGCCCCCAGCAGGAATGTCTTGAGCACGGAATGGATCTTTCTTGGTAGATGGGAGAAACGTATCGGGTTCAGGCGGCAGCGAGCCAGCTCTCGAACCGGGTTGATCCTAGGCGGACCACTCCCGCATGCTCGGGAACAAGTGAATCTTTCTCGAGCGCGGCGCCGAAGTAACGCGCCGCCCGGTCGGCCTGGACCTCCCGAAGGTCGCCGGCGGCAGCGATACGGCGGGCGACGACGTCGCGAAACGGCAGGCGCTCGGGCCCGGCGATCTCGATCGTCGCGTTGTGCGGCGGAGCGAGCGCGACATCGGCGAGCGCTGCGGCAACATCGGCGGCGGCGATGGGCTGGAAGTCGGCGTCGGGTACGACGAGGCGGTCGCCCTCGACCGATGCTTCGGCAATGGTGGCGACGAACTCGAAGAACTGGGTCGCGCGCACGATGGTGAAGGGGACGCCCGAGTCCTTGATGAGCCGTTCCTGCGCGACCTTCGCCCGGAAGTAGCCGTTCCCCTCGAGGCGATCCGTGCCAACGATGGACAGAACGACGTGATGCCTCACGCCCGCCTCGCGCTCGGCAGCGAGAAGGTTGCGGCCCGAGCGCTGGAAAAAGTCGAGTACCGCCGCATCCTCGAAGGAGGGCGAGTTCGACACGTCCACGACAACGTCGGCGCCGGCAAGGATCTCGGCGAGGCCTTCACCCGTCAGCGCGTTCACGCCGGTACTCGGCGAAGCCGCAACGGCGTCAAGCCCTTGTCGCGAAAGTTCAGCCGTCAGGTGACGCCCGATGAGGCCGCTTCCACCCATCACCACGATCTTCATGGCATCCGTCTCCCTGTTCAAGAACGGACCAGGCGGCACTTGCCGCTTTCAGGCTCCGTTGAAGACAAGGACGAGGCGTGCTGGGCCGGATGTGACATGCCCCGGAGAAAATCAGCGACGCGAGACGCGGGGACGCGGCCAGGGATCGGTCGACATCGGTGGAGGCGGGACGGCGATGGCGCCGCCCCCTGACGGTGCGACCGAAACGGCTAGGCCTTCGCCTGGACCGGGAGTCGAAACGGCGCCCCAAGCCGATTGAAGGCGTTCATCGCCGCGATGGTGATCGTGAGATCCACAAGGTCCTTCGGGGCGAAGGCGGCGCTGGCTGCCGCGTAGGCCCTATCGGAGGCGTGGGTCTCGCTGACCAGAGTGACCTCCTCCGCCCAGGCGAGAGCGGCGCGGTACTGTTCAGAGAACAGATGGGGCACTTCGGCCCAGACCGGAACCAGCACGACCTTTTCGAAAGGCATCGTCTTGAGCAGGTCGCGCGTATGCAGGTCGATACAGTGCGCGCAGCCGTTGATCTGCGACACCCGCAGGAAGACGAGGTGGATCAGCTCCCGGGGAAGGTCGGTATCCGTGGTGATGTAGTGGTGGATGCCGTAGAGCGCTTTGGCCCCCTGCGGAGCCACCTCGTTCCAGACCAGCCGCTTGTTCTCGCTCATGTCTCGTCCTCGTGCTCGGAGCGCCGAAAATCGACGTTCGACGCCAAGACGAGCCGAGCGCCCCGGATGTGACATGCCACGCAGCACTCTACTCGAAGCAACTCATATTCCAGCCGAGCGCTCGACGTCCGCGTGCGGACAGGCTCGACGGCTGAATTGAGGACCGACATGGGGCGGATGCCGAATGTCGGCAATCTGCACAGCGGCAGCCAATACCGGCCCGTCCGCTCACGGCCCCGTACCGGGCGTTCAGACGCGTGCTTGGCAAGGTCGCTTTCTGGCGCCAGGTCGACGCCCCTTGTTTCGCGACAGCGGACCGGTGACGGCCATATCGGTCATATTGCCGACAGAGCAGACGCTGCCGTGATCCACCCGCGTTTTGCATCGACCTCGGTTCCGTAAGGGGCCGACCGCCGCTGAAGATCACTCAAGATCGATTGCGCTAAATCTCCTTGCGCCGGGATCGGCAGCAATCGGCTGTGATAGTCGTCTGCACCGAGCCGCTGCTCCCCGCCGAGGACCACGGGGAGCAGATCGATGGCCGCCACCCTGTCGTCCTTATCGAAATGGCAGGTGGCGACCACACTCTTCCAGACCTCAGGCGGGCTCCACTCCTTCTGCCCCTCCTTCAGGTGAAAGAGTAAATTGCCGAGGCCGTAGAACAGCGGCGCCCCCTTGTAGATCTCGATCGCCTGCAGCACGGGAGCTCCATGGCCGACGAAGGCGCCAGCTCCAGCGTCGACGCAGCGATGCGCGAAATCGACGACCCACGCCGGCACGTTCTGCCAGCTCGGCTCCCAGTGATGCTGGTGCAGATAGGCGATCACGAAGGCGCCGCCGGTCGCAGCGCGGCGTATCGCGTCGAGCTGAAGGCAGGCACTGTCCTCGTCCACGACGATGCGGCGGCAGGGCGCGGCGGCCTCGCGGAAGATCGTGCCCCAGAAGTCGATCTCATCCGCCGCGACCGAGGGACGGTCATTGGGCTGCGCGTAATTCGCCCGTTCCAGCGGTGAACTCTCAAACAGGTGCTGGATCTCCCGCAGGGGTTCGATCCGGGCGGGGTCCAGCTCGAAAATCCGCTTCACGCGCAGCCGGTTCACGCCGGGGCGCGCCGGGCGATCCCTGCCCGCGTCGTCGGCATACATGTTGTCCGGACCGGGGCCCGCATCCATCGCCACCAGCGCGACCTCGCGTCCGCCTAGTTGCGCGATGCCGGCGCTCTCGGCGTCGGCCCGGTCGATGCCGATCCCCGCGTGCAGGAAGCCGCGCGAGCCGACCTCTTCCAGCGTCGACAGGATGCCGGAAGGGCCGAGATCGAAGGCGTGATTGTTCGACAACGACAGCACGTTGAAGCCGATGGCCTTCAACGCATCGAGCACCTCGGGGCCGGACGAGCCGAAGTAGAACCCCTTGAGCGGCCAGCCTTCGTGCCGGCCATAGATGCAGCCCTCGAAATTGGTGAAGGCGACATCGGCGCGCCGCAGGGTTTCGACCACGTGGACGAAACCGGGCTCGGTAGCCTCCCGCACATCATGATGGATGAGGGATTGCCCCGTCACGGCGAGGGTGAACGGCTTGGACATGACACGGTGTTCTTTCACAGGAGGACGGCAGGGAGGAAGGCGGCGACGCCGGCAGACGCATCGCCGCGGCGATCCGGAGGGCTACTTCGGAGGTGACATGTCCATGCCGAACCACTTCTCGGTCAGAGCCTTGATGGCTCCGTCCTCATTGGCACTCGCGATCGCCTTGTCGAAGGCGACCTTCAACTGCGGGTCGCTCTTGCGGATGCCGATCCCCGCGCCGGGGCCCCACGGGCCGCCATTGAGCATGGGACCGTAGAATTCGGCCACGTCGCCATCCTTGCTCTCAAGGAAGGTCTTGAGGACGAAGTAGTCCGCCAGCGTGCCGTCGACCCGGCCGGCGGCGACGTCCATGGTCATGTTCTCGTTGGTATCGTAGCTGCGGATGGTCGCGACCTTGCCGAACAGCTCGTTCACCACGACCTCGGAGTTGGACGAGCGCAGCACGCCCAGCGTCCGCCCGCTCAGCGCGGTGCGCAGCGTGTCGATGGTCGCCTGCTTGGACGCGTCCATCTGGGTAAGGTTCAGCTTCGCCTTGGCATCGGTCGGCGGCAGGCCGAGGCCCTTGCGCATGACGATCTGGTTGAAGCCCACCGCATAGGGGGACGAGAAATCGATCGTCTTCTTCCGTTTCTCGGTGATCGACATGCCGCCCATGATGGCGTCGTACTTGCCGACCGTGAGGGCGGGAATGATGCCGTCCCAGTCCTGCGCGACGAAAGTGCAGGTCGCGCCCATGCGGCGGCACAGCTCATAGCCAAGATCGACGTCGAAACCGATCAGCTTGCCGGTGGAGTCGGTGGAGTTCCAGGGCGGCGAAGAGCCCTCCGTCGCGATGGTGACCTTCATCGGTTCCTGCGCGAGGGCGGGCGCCAGTCCCATCGTGGTGGCGAGGGCAAGGGCAAGCATGAGGTTTTTCATATGTGTCTCCTCTGGAAAGGCATGCGGGGGCGTGCCGCCGGGCAAGCGGCGGTTGGTGTCGGTGGAATGGAGGCGACGGCGGCGTGGCCGGTCAGAGCGCCTGCCGCAGCTTCAGCAACCACGGGAGGCGCGCCTTGTCCGGGGGCGCCCCGGAGAGATGGAGTTCGATGAGATTGAACAGCCGCGAGGCCAGGAACGTCAGGCCGAGATAGATCGCGCCGGCGGCGATGAAGACCTCGTAGGGAGCGAACGTCTCCGACACCAGCTTTCGCGCCAGTCCGGTGATCTCCAGCAGTGTGACCGTGCTGGCGAGGGAACTCGCCTTGATCATGCCGACCACTTCGTTGGCATAGGATGGCAGCACTGTGCGGAAGGCCAGCGGGAACACGATCCGCAGGCGGATCTTGGTGGGCGCCAGGCCGATCGCCTGTGCCGCTTCGACGAGCCCCGGCGGCACGGACTGAATGCCGCCCCGGAACACTTCGATGCTGTACGCCGCGCTGTTCAGCGAGAAGGCCAGCAGCGCGCAATAGAACGGATCGCGGAACAGCAGCCACAGGAAGCTTTCGCGCACGAAGGCGAGCTGGCCGAGCCCGTAATAGATCAGGAACAGCTGCACGAGCAGCGGCGTTCCGCGGAAGACATACGTGTAGCAGAGCACCGGCAACGACAGCCATTGCGAGCGGGAGGCCCGCATGAAGGCCAGCGGCACGGACAGGACGAAGCCGATGAGGAGCGACAGAATGGTGACCTCCAGCGTCAGCACGACGCCGCCCAGCAGGGTCTCGATGCTCTCGGCGATGAGGGCGATATCCATAGCGTAACCCTCAATGTACCGGGGCGAGCACGCGGCGCTCGACAAGACGGAATGTCAGCAGGGAAACGCTGGTAAGCATCAGGTAGAGCGCCGACGCCGCGAGATAGAAGGTCAGCGGATCGCGCATCGAACCGGCACCGACCACGGCGACGCGCATGATGTCGGAGAGACCGACGATCGAGATGAGCGACGTGTCCTTGAGCAGCGAAATCCAGAGATTGCACAGAGCGGGAAGCGCGATCCGTGCCATCTGGGGCAGGATAACCAGCAGCCACGTCTGCCAGGGCGCCAATCCGATCGACAGCGCGGCGTCAGTTTGCCCGCGCGGAATGGCCTGGATTGCCCCTCGGAAAATCTCAGTGGCATACGCGCCGAACACCACGGTCAGGCTGAAGACCCCCGCCCACAGCGCGCTGACCTCGACATAGGAGCCGACCAGCGCGGTGAGCGCGGCGCTGCCACCGAAATAGACGAGGAGAATGACCAGCAGCTCCGGCACGCCACGCACGATGGTGGTGTAGGCATCGGCGACCATTCGCAGCGCGCGGAAGCGCGACAGCTTTGCCGCCGCGCCGGCAAGCCCCACCAGCATGCCGAAGGCGCCGCTGATGGCGGCCACCAGCACCGTCGTCTCCAGACCGCGCAGGAACTGTTCCTCAAAACCTCCCATCGCCAACACCTCCTCAACAAACCGGATCGAGAAAACGGCGCAGCCCCGCCGAGGCCGGACGGGACAACACCTCATCGGGAGGGCCTTCTTCCTCGATCCGCCCGCCCTGCATGAAGGCGACGCGGCTGGACACCTCGCGGGCGAAGGAAAGCTCGTGGGTCACGAGGATCATGGTGCGCCCCTCCTCCGCGAGGCCCTGGATCGTGCGCAGCACCTCGCCAGTCAGTTCCGGATCGAGCGACGAGGTTGGCTCGTCGAACAGCAGTACCTCCGGCTCCATGGCGAGCGCGCGTGCGATGGCGACCCGTTGCTGTTGGCCGCCGGACAGGTGGTGGGGGTAATGGTCGCGTCGCTCGATCAACCCCACCTTGCGCAGATAGTGCTCGGCGCTTTCAACGGCCGCCCGGCGCGCCAGCCCGCGCACATGGAGCGGCCCTTCCGCAACATTCTCCAGCGCGGTCTTGTGCGGCCAGAGATTGAAGCTCTGGAACACCATGCCCAGCGAGGCCCGCACGCGACGCGCCTGGCGCGCATCTCCGATGCGCGCGCTGTTGCGACCGGAAGGCGGCCGGATATCGAGCTTCTCGTCGCGGAACCAGATCTCGCCGCTGTCAGGCACTTCGAGCAGGTTGAGACAGCGCAGCAAGGTGCTCTTGCCCGAGCCGCTGGCCCCCATCACCGAGATGACCTCATGGGGATAGGCCGCGAGACTGACCCCACGCAGAACCGGATGCGTGCCCAGCGTCTTGTGCACATTCTCGGCGCGCAATGAGGCGGTCACCGCCGCGTGCCCGCGAAGGGGGTCTTCCGAATGAATGTCGATTGCTGTCTGCATCGTGCGTCCGGCCTGGGCATCGCGTTCGCGCGCCTCGGGGGCGAGACGGCCGGCCCGAGGCCCGCGAGCGGCCGGCGTGGTCAGAAAACAACCCTGCCTATATCGGCGTCAATTTATAAGCTGAGAATAATTTCGATAAGCGTTACTTATCATCCGCCTCTCAGTTCACAGCGCGCGGGGCTTCGAAATGCTGGATCGACCTAAATCACCCTCGGGCAGCCCGCCGCCTTCTTGCGCTTTTGGCTTAAGTCAAGATTATGCCTTCCATCCTTCCTCACGAAAGCCACCGACGTGCCTGACCAGCCCAGTGCCGACGTCAAACTGCGGCAGTTGCAAATCCTCCGGGAGGTTCTGCGGACCGGTTCGGCCCGCTATGCCGCGCGGCTGTTGAAGGTCAGCCAGCCGGCCGTCAGCCAGCACATCAAGCAGCTGGAAGCGACGCTGGGCTTTCCGCTCTTCCTGCGCGAAAAGAACCGGCTGGTGCCGACCCATCAGGCATGGGAGCTGCTCCGCGACATCGAGGTCGCCTTTGCCAGCCTGGACAAGGTCGGCAAGTCGATTGCGGCGCTGAAGGGCCAGGAGCCCACGGCGGTGGGGCTCGCGGCGCCGGGCATCTTTTGCTTTGAACTACTCCCACGCGCACTTAGCGCCCTGCGCGCGCACTATCCCGGCTGTTCGGTGCACCTGCATTCCGGCAGCTACCCGCAGACTGCTGAGCACGTGCTCAACGGGCGAGCCGATCTCGGCCTCTCCCGCCTGCCGCTCGACGGCAATGTGTTCGAGTGGCGCCCGGTCGCGACCGCCCGCAACGTCTGCCTGATCTATCCCGGACATCGCTTCGAGCAGAAGGACCTGGTGGTCGCGGAGGATCTGGTCTCCGAGGCGCTCGTCGACATCGATCCGCAGTTCTCGGCCCATCAGATGAACGTCAATTCGCTGCGCTACATGGGCGTCGAGCCGAACATCGCCGTGGAGTTCGATGCGACCGGCCACGATGCGGGCTTCGTGGCCGCCGGCATCGGGGTGTCCGTCACCAATGAAGTCATCGCGCGCGAATATTGCCGCTTCGGCCTGATCACGCGCCCGTTCGAGCCGAGCGCGGTCTATCATTACGTCGTGTTCTGGCGGCGCGGTTACAAGCTGAACGAGCGCCAGCAATTCCTCGCAGACGAACTCGCGCGCAGCTTCGCCGCTCCGCGAGCGGGGTCAACGCAACGCACCAACCTCCCGCCCCGCCTCCTCCCGCAACAGGGAGAGGAAGGCCTCGGCCTCCCGCGAGGCGCCGCTGCGCCGGGTGAAGGCGCCGATGTGCCGGTGGAACGCGTCCTCCCCAAGGGAGAAGACCCGGACGCGCTCTGACGCCGCGCCGAGATCGGAATGGGGGATTAGCGCGACCCCCATGCCCTCGCTGACAAGCGCGATCATCGTATCAAGATAGTTGATCCAGATATTGTCGGCGACCGCCGTACCCGTCCGCTCCAGAAAGGCGTCGATCCTGCGACCGCTGATGGTCGAGCGATCGTAGCGCAGCAGCGGCTGCCCGACCATCGCCTCGCGCCAGTCAGCCGCGTTCACCGCCGCTGGCGCGATGAGCACGAAGGGTTTCGTGAGCAAATGGTGCCACACGACGTTGCCGGGCAACTCACCGGAAGGCTGGATCATCACCGCAAGATCAAGTTCCTCGCGCTCGACCTGCCCGAGCAGGTCGTCCTCGCCGCGCATGGAGCGCAGGGTCACCTTGGGAAACACCCGATGGAACGCCAGCATGCTGCGGGCGACGAGCCCACTATGCAGCGAGGCGACCGTACCTACACGCAAGGTGGTGCGGATTTCGGAAACCGCATGGCGTCGGCGCATCTCCGCGACCAGCGACATGACCTGATCGGCCAGCGGCACCAGATCCTGCCCATCGGCGTTCAGCGTTGCGGAGCGGCCCGTTCGGAAGAACAGGCGGTAGCCGACAAAGTCCTCTAGCCGTCGGATCTGCTCGCTGACCGCCGATTGCGTCAGCCCGATGCGCTCGCCGGCCTCGGTGAAGGTGCCGTAGCGAACGGCCGCCAGGAAGGTTTCGATTTCGCGCAGCATCTCCGGCGATCACCTCACGCAAGACCAAGCCGAGCATCGAAATTAGCGATGCTTAGCTACGGGATTATTCGTTTTCCGATCGCACTGCAACATGGTCTTCTCCTCCGCATAACCAGAGGAAAAACCATGTTCCATCGTACGTCACGCCTCGCCGGCGGACTGGTCGCGCTCGCCATCGGCCTGAGCCTGAACGTCGCTGCCGCGCAGGAATCCCGCCTTGATACCATCGTCAAGCGCGATAAGGTGATCGTCGCTGTTTCGTCCACGGCCCGCCCCAACGGCTTCGTCGACGAGAACGGCAGGCACACCGGCTTCGAGGTCGAGTTCGCCCGGCTGATGGCCAAGGCGCTGGTCGGCGATCCCGACAAGATCGAGCTGATGACCACCACCGTCGATGGCCGCTTCCCCGCCGTGCTGTCCGGCAAGGCGGATTTCGGCATCTCCACCGCCACGATCTATCCCGACCGCGCGGTACGCCTCGCCTTCACCCGGCCCTATATCGATTCGAGCACGCTCGTCGTGGTGCCGAAGGGCTCGCCGATCAAGACACTGGCGGATCTTGACAATGAGAACGTGGTGCTGGGCTCGACCAACAGCGCGGCCATGGTCGACCGCGCCAAGAAATACGCGCCGAAGGCAAAGGCCATCTTCTTCGACACCGACAGCGCCGCTGCGCTGGCACTGAAGAGCGGCCGCTCGACCGCCTGGCAGGCGGATTCGGCGGCGGCGAACTTCTTCGTCGGGCACAATGGCGATGAGTTCGTGGTGCTCGACGGCTCGCTCGGCACCATCAACAACAACGCCATCTTCATGAAGCCTGGCGACTTCCCGCTCTGGCTGGCGCTCGACACCATCGTGCGCGAATACGTCAACGGCTCGCGCTACGGCGAATATGCGGCGCTGTACAAGACGTGGTTCGGCAAGGAGCCGCCGCCTCAGCGGCCGTTCAACCAGAACTGACGGCCGGAAGAGCGTCCGTCCATGGATTTCGCCTTTATCCTCAACAATGCACCTCTGCTGATGGAGGGGGCGGCGATGACCGTCGCCCTCGCCATCGGCGCCCTGCTCGGCGCCACGCTCGGTGGCGGTGTGGCGGCCTTCCTGCGCATGAGCCGCTATGCGCCGCTCCGCTATGTCGGCACCGGCTTTGTCGAGATCATGCGCAACACGCCCATCCTTGTGCAGATCTTCGTGCTGTATTTTGGCCTGCCGACGCTGGGCGTGCAGATGTCGGCATTCACCTCCGCCGTGCTGGCGATGTCACTGCAAAACAGCGCCTATATCGGCGAAATCTACCGCGCGGGGCTGGACTCGATCCATCCGCGCCAGCGGGAGGCGGCGCTGGCGCTGGGCATGATGCCCGGCATGGCGCTGAGGGTCATCCTGCTGCCGCAGGCGCTTCGCCGCGTCCTGCCGCCGCTCGGCAACCAGTTCATCATCATCATCAAGGACACCTCGGTCGCCTCGACCATCGCGGTCGCCGAACTGACCCAGGCCAGCAAGCTGCTGCTGGACCGCAGCGCCGCGCCCTACGAGACCTTCGCGACGGTCGCCCTGATCTACCTCGCCATCAGCGCAGGCGTCGCTGGCGTGCTGAAGCTCGCCGAATGGCGCTATCCGGCGAGGGTCTCGTAATGACGCCGACCATGCTGACCTCCTCCGCGCTGTATCTCGCGCAGGGCGCGCTGGTAACGATCGGCCTGTCATTCGGGATGATCGCCGTCGCCACCGTCGCCGGCATGCTGCTGGCCCTGCTCCATCTCTATGGCTGGAGGCCTCTGGGTCTTCTGGCGGCAGCCTATGGGCTGGTGGCACGCGGCGTGCCGCTGCTGGTGCTGCTGATCGGCAGCTATTTCAGCCTGCCCTATCTGGGCCTCGACCTGCCGCTCTGGCTGGTCGTGGTGCTGATCGGCGGTCTGTACTTCGCCGCCTATGCGGCGGAGGTGTTCCGGGCGGCGCTGGCCGCGGTCCCGCGCATGCAGTGGGATGCCGGCCGGGCTTTGGGCATGCGGCGCTTTCAGCTGTTCACCATCGTGATCCTGCCGCAGGCGCGGCGCCTCAGCCTCCCGCCCTTCCTGAACGTGGCTCTGGTCGCGGTGAAGAACACGTCGCTGGTTTCCGCCATCGGCGGCTGGGAACTGGTCGCGGCCGGACGCGAGATCGGCGAGCGGACCATGGAAATACTTCCCGCCTACCTAGCCGTCGCCGCGTTCTATTTCGTGATCTGCTTCTCAATCTCGCAGATCGGACGCCATGTCGAAAAGAAGATGCGCTATGTCTGACCTCATCCCCCCCGCTACCCCCGCGCCGCTGGTCGTCATCGACCGCGTGGGTAAGTCGTTTGGCCCGGTCGAAGTCCTCAAGGAGGTCAGCCTCACCGTCGCCGCAGGGGACGTGCTCTCCCTCATCGGCCCCAGCGGGTCGGGCAAGACCACGCTTCTGCGCTGCGTGAACTACCTCGAAACCTATGAGCAGGGCCTGATCTCCATCGCCGGCGAAAGCGTCGGCATCGAGTCGATGCCCGATGGTCGACGCCGCCGCAAGTCGGACCGACAGATCGCGGCACTTCGGGCTCAGGTCGGCATGGTGTTCCAGCACTACAACCTGTTCCCGCATCTCGACGTGCTGGAGAATCTCACCGTGGCGCCGCGCCGCGTTCATGGTGAGGCCCCGGGTCCGGTGCGCGAGCGCGCGCTCGCCCTTCTCGAGCGGGTGGGCCTTGCCGACAAGCGCCACCGCTATCCTGCCGAGCTTTCAGGCGGCCAGCAGCAGCGGGTAGCGATCGCCCGGGCGCTGACCATGCAGCCCCGCCTGCTTCTGCTCGATGAAGTGACCTCCGCCCTCGACCCGGAGCTGGTGGGCGAGGTGCTCGATGTCATCACCTCGCTGGCCGCCGACGGCATCACGATGATGATCGTGACCCATGAAATGGCGTTCGCACGCGAGGTGTCGACCTCGGTCGCCTTCATGGCGGATGGCCGGCTGATCGAAAGCGGCGCGCCCGAGGCCATTTTCGAAGCGCCGGATCACGAACGCCTGCGCAGCTTCATGCAGCGCTACCGCGCGGGGAACCGGCTGTGAGCGCGCCCTCATCCGCCCGGGATTTCACGTCAATGTCCGCCCCCCTGCGCCCGACCTGGTGCGAAATCGATCTCGGCGCCGTCTCCCACAATGTGCGCCAGCTGCGCCATCTCATCGGGCCGGCCGTCGCGATCTATATGTGCCTCAAAGGCGATGCGAGCGGCTGCGGCGCGGCGGAGGTGGCGCGGCGCGCCGAGGCGGAAGGCGTCGACGGCTTCGCTTTCGGCAACATAGACAGCGCCCTCGCCTGCCGCGCCGCAGGCATCAAACGCCCGATCCTGCTCTATCCCACCTGCCTGCCCGACAGCGCTCCCCTGCTGGAACAGGCCGACCTGATGCCCACGCTCTCCACACTGGAGGACGTTGCGCTCTGGGATCGCGCGGCTCGCCACCGCCTGCCGGTTTTCCTGAAGATCGACGGCGGGGGCTTGCGGGCCGGCGCCTTCCCGCACGAGGCGGCGGCGATTGCGCGCGCGATCACGGACAGCCGTCATCTTCGCCTGGCCGGCGTCTACGGCCATCCGATGACGAGTTACGGCTTCGATGACGAGCCCTATACCATCGCCCAGCTCAACGCCATCCAGCGCGCGCTTGCCGCCATCGAGGCGGAAGGCATCGAGGTGCCAATCCGCATGGCCTCCAGCTCGGCGATCGTCCTGGGCCATCCGAACGCGGATCTGAACGCGGTGGATCCGGGGCGGCTTGTGGTCGGCATGTCGTTCCAGTCGGTGGCCGAGCGGCACGCGAGCTGGAAGCCCGCGCTGGTGGGATTGAAAAGCCGGCTCGTCATGGTGCGGGCACTCGCGCCGAAGGATGATCTCGTCCGTGCACCCTTTTTGAGGCTCCGCCCGAACATGCGCTTGGGGCTCATTCCCTTCGGCTGGAGCGATGGCTATCCGAAGTCCATGCCACAGAACGCAACAGTGCTGATCCGCGGAAGGCGGGTTCCGCTGCTCGGCCCGTCGCACTCCGAACTGCTGCGCGTGGACCTGACGGATGTGCCGGACGCGCAGGTCGGCGACGAGGTGGTCCTCCTCGGCCGTTCCGGCGACGTCGCCATCCAGCTTGAGGAACTGGCAGAACAATGGAGGATGTCGACGCACGAGCTGTTTCCCACCATCGGAAAGACCCTCCCGCGTCGTTACATCGACTAGACTCGACCTCTTAGATCTCTCCGCCTGTGTCGATGGCGTCCGGACCGGAGGGGGTGCGCTATTGCCCTGACCGCATTCGAGCGCCCGCATCCGCACTTCCTGCGCTGGCATCGCGCGCACTGCTTCAATGAGTGAAGCCGATTGCATCGCCGGGATGAAGACCGGATGCCGGTCACGACACCGTCACAGGTCGCCGCTATTCAATGATCATCGCTACCGAGCCTGACCGCGGATGTACCGGCAGGATCGTCGAAGCGGTAGGGAAAGGCCGGGTTCAGCCCGGCCTTTTTGTTTATGGGCGAGTTGTTCGGACCCGGCGCACCACGGCGCCTCTTGACCCCTCCCCTCCGCGCCCGCTAGCCAAGAGCGAGTCCGGATCGGCCGGAGGCCCTGGCGCCCCCCCGACACAGCAGGAACGCATGCCCATGCGCAGCCCGACAACGCGCCGCCCTCTCGGCTCCGCCCGCGATGCGGCCGAAGCCGCGTTCAAGAGCGCCACCACCAAACCGGTGGTCGAACCGCCGGCGCCGAAGGCTCCTCCGGTGCCGAATGCGAAGGAGCAGGTCTCCCTGCGCCTCGACCGAGATGTGCTGGAACACTTCCAGGAAGAGGGTCCCGGCTGGCAGGAGCGGATCAACGCGGCGCTGCGCAAAGCCGCGGGGCTTTAGGTCGCCTCATCGGGCCGCCCGCGAAGAAGGGGCCGCGACGTGCTATGCATCGGGAAACAGCAGCGGATCGGCCTCCGGTCGCTGATTTCTGTCGGAGAGAGCGCATGACCAGGGACGACGACCCCGCCATCGAATACTCGCCGCTCAGCGGCCAAGTCACGCAGGATGGCGAGACGGTGGAGGTCCATATCTTCCGCGCGCCCGGCAGCACGGCGGGGTGGGCGCTTGAGGTCGTGGACAGCGACGGCGGCGCGACCGTCTGGGAAGACCTGTTCGTGAGCGATGGCGACGCCTATGCCGAGTTCCGCGCCGTGGTGGAAAGCGCCGGCATTGCCAGCTTCCGGCTGGATCTGCCGACCGCGATGAAGCATTGAGCGTGCGCCTGCGATAACAGCAGTGCCGGGCAGGGCGTGAAGGGGAGCGGTCGCATGGCATGGTTCGGCTTCAGGCGCGGCGGTCCGGTCGCGGCCTTCGCCGCAGCCTTGGTCCTTCCCTCGGCACTTGCCCTCGCACAGCCCGCCCCGACCGAACCCGCGAAGATCGTGCTGTGGGACGTGCCAGCCCTCGACCAGTTGCCGGACGACGAATTCGGCCGGCTCGCGCGCTATGGGCGTTCCATGGTCGAGGCGACCTACGCCCATATCGGCCCGGCCGTCGCCGATCCCGCCGCCCGCTTCGCCGGCAATAATCTCGCCTGCGCCAACTGCCACCTCCAGGATGGCCTGAAGAAGTTCGGCCTGCCGCTGGTGGCCGCCTCCGCCGACTATCCCGCCTACAGCACGCGGGCCGGCGAGGTCAGCTCGATCTTCGACCGGGTGAACCAGTGCATGAGGCGCAGCCTGAACGGTCGGCCCATGCCGGCGCAGGCGCGCCCGATGCAGGCGATCCTTGCCTATCTCAAGGTGCTTTCCACCAACATTCCCTCGGATGCCGCCATCGTCGGCGGCGCGGCCGGGACGATGCCCGAGCTGGCGCGTGCGGCCGATCCGTCGCGCGGCGCGCAGGTCTATGCCCGCCTCTGCGCCGACTGCCATCGCCGCGACGGGCTGGGCGTGCGGCGCAACGAGGCGCGGCCGGAAATGGGCTATGCCGTACCGCCTCTGTGGGGGCCGGACAGCTTCAACGACGGTGCCGGCGCGGCGCGGCTGATCACGCTGGCGAACTTCGTCCACGACAACATGCCGAACGGAACGTCCTGGGTCGCCCCGACGCTGGCGCCCGAAGACGCGTGGGATGTGGCGGCCCATGTCGTTTCGCAGCCGCGCCCCCGACTGGCCGGCCTCGATGGCGACTTTCCCGATCTGCTGCTGAAGCCGGTGGATGCACCCTATGGGCCCTATGCCGACGATTTCCCGCTGGCGCAGCATCGCTATGGCCCGTTCGCGCCCATCCGTGCCGAGATCGCCCGGCTGAAGGCCGAACGCGGCGAGGTGCCGAACCCGAACGCCAAATGATGCGGCGGGCCGCCCGCAGCCTGCGCGATCGAAGCATCGCGGCGTACGGGCGGGACGCGCACGTGCTGTTGACTGGGCGCTGGCGCCAGTGCGTCTACAATACCGTTGTGAACCCCGCGCGAGGCTTTCCCATGCGTACCGTCCTCCTGCCGCTCGCTCTCGTCTTTCTGGCCACGCCGGCACTCGCGCAGTCGCTACCGAACTCGCTCAACATGACCTGCGCTGCCGCCACCGCTCTCGTTCGCCAGCAAGGTGGGGTGGTGATCGCCACCGGCCCCAATCTGTATGATCGCTATGTCGCCAACCAGCGCTATTGCGAAGTGGACCAGACGACTGTTCCAGCCTGGGTGCAGACGTCCGACCAGAACGAGTGCTTCGTCGGCTATCGCTGCCGCGACCGCATGTTCCGGAACCGTTGACCGTTCCTGCGGAGCGGGGCGGGTTCGTTTCCCAGGCTCCGACGCAAAAGGGCGGCGCCGTGAGCGCTGCCCTTTGTCGATTTTCTCGCCCTCAGACCGGCAGGCTCACTTCGCCTTAGCCTTGGCGAGGAAAGAGCCGTCGAAGGTCTTGGAGAGGTCGATGGCGCCGCCATCGAAGCTCGGATCCGTGGTGGTCAGCAGGTTGAGCGCGCTTTTCATGCTCGACGCGTCAATGTTGCCATCGGTCGAGTAGGACTGGCGCGAGGCGTTGAACGCCTGGATGTAGAGCGCCTTGTCGCCCAGCCAGTACTCTTCCGGCACCGTCGCCGCCACCTGTTCGGGCGTCGCCGTCTCCAGCCATTTCAGCGTGCGGTAGAAGGCATTGGTCAGCGCCTGCACCGTCTTCGGATTCTCCTTGATGAAGCTCTCCTTGAGGTAGAGCACAGCCGCCGGGTTCATGCCGCCGAACAGCTTCTCGGTGCCTTCCGTCGTGCGGGTGTCGATCAGCACGTTGATCAGGCCGAGGTCTTCCAGCTTGGAGATGACCGGGTCGAGATGCGAGATGGCGTCGATCTCGCCCTTCTGCATCGCTGCCACGGCCGAAGCGCCGCTGCCCACGCCGATGAAGGAGGCGTCGTCCTGCTTCAGCCCGGCCTTGGCGAAGGCGTACTGCACCAGGATGTGGGTGGAGGAACCCGGCGCCGTCACGCCGATATTCTTGCCCTTGAGGTCGGCGACCGTCTTGACCTTGTCGGCCTCGGACTTGCGCACCGCCAGCACGATACCGGGATAGCGGCCGAGGTCGATCACGGCGCGAATATCCTGCTTCTTCTGCTGCATCCGGATCGTGTGCTCATAGGCGCCGGTCACGCCGTCCACCGAGCCGCCGATCAGCGCCTGCAACGACTTGGCGCCGCCACCGAAATCGTTGATCTCGACGTTGAGCCCCTCGTCCTTGAAGTAGCCGAGCCGCTCCGCCAGAGTGAGCGGGAGATAGTACAGCAGCGGCTTGCCGCCGACGCCGATGGTCAGGTTCGGCTTTTCGACATCGGCCGCCTGCGCCGCGCCAAGCGCGGGAAACAGCAGGCTCGCGGCCAGCAACAAGGTACGCATCTTCATGTCATTCCTCCCATTTCTTTTTTGGATAGGTCTCAGTTCTGCTCGCTGGCGGACTGTGGGCGCCAGACGAGAAGGCGCTGTTCGATCCGCGTGACGAACCAGTCGATGACAAGCACGAAGGCGGCGAGGATGAACATGCCGGCGAACACGCCGGTCACATCGAACACGCCTTCGGCCTGATGGATGAGGTAGCCCAGCCCGGCCGACGAGCCGAGATATTCGCCGACCACCGCACCCACCAGCGCGAAGCCGACGGCGGTGTGCAGCGAGGAGAACATCCACGACATGGCGGAGGGCCAGTAGACGTTGCGGAACAGCTGGCGCTCGTTCATCCCCATCATGCGGGCATTGGCGAGTACGACGGGGCTCACCTCCTTCACGCCCTGATAGACGTTGAAGAACACGATGAAGAACACCAGCGTCACTCCCAGCGCCACTTTCGACCAGATGCCGAGGCCGAGCCACAGCATGAAGATCGGCGCCAGCACCACGCGCGGCAGGGCATTGGCCATCTTCACATAGGGGTCGAACACCGCCGCCACGACAGGCTTGCGGGCGAACCAGAAACCGATGACGACGCCGCCCACCGAGCCGATGACGAAGGCCAGCACGGTCTCGGTCAGCGTGATCCAGAGATGCTTCCAGATCGTGCCGGTGACGAACAGCGCGACGACGCGTGAGAGCACGTCCCACGGCTTGGAGAAGAAGAATTCGGGCAGCAGGTAGTCGCCGCCTATGGGCACCGTCGCGCCGACCTGCCAGATGGCGAGCACGGCGACGGCGACGAGGATCTGCAACAGCAGGAGTTTGGCGGGGTGAATCTTCACGACGTCATGTCCTCCCCATAGGTCTTGACCACTTCGGCCTTGAGCTGGCTCCAGATGTCGCGGTGCAGCTGGTGGAAGCGCGGGTCGAGCCGGATGTCGGCGGTGTCGCGCGGGCGGTCGAGGTTGATCGGGAAATCGCCGATGATGCGCGATTCCGGCCCCGCCGCCATGATGACGACGCGGTCGGACAGCGCGATGGCCTCTTCCAGGTCATGGGTGACGAACATCACCGCCTTGCGGTCCTGCGCCCACAGGTTCAGCAGCAGCGTGCCCATGATCTGCCGCGTCTGAGCATCGAGCGGCCCGAAGGGCTCGTCCATCAGCAAGATCTTCGGATGCCGCACCAGCACCTGCGCCAGGCCCACACGCTTGCGCTGGCCGCCGGAGAGCTGGTGCGGGTAGCGGTCGCCGAAGCGGGCGAGGCCGACCTTTTTCAGCCAGTCCTGCGCCTGCGCCAGCGCCTCAGTGCGGCGGGTGCCGCCGATCTCCAGCGCGATCGCCACATTGTCGAGCGCGCTCTTCCACGGCATCAGCGCGTCCTGCTGGAACAGGTAGCCCGCCTTGGCGTTCAGCCCCTCCAGCCTCTCGCCGAAGATCGAGACGGTGCCGCCTGCCGGCTGGAGCAGCCCGGCCGTGGCATTGAGCAGGGTGGACTTGCCGCAGCCGGTCGGGCCGACAATGGCGACGAACTCGCCTTCGCGCACATGCAGCGAGGTCGGCGCCACCGCCTTGAACACCGGCCGGCCCTTGATGGCGAAGCTGATGCTCACATCGTCGAGCGCGACGGCCAGCGGCACGGCACCGGAAACGGCCGCCGCATCGCTCGGTCGCCGCAGGGCGGTTTCCATGTGTCTTCTCCCATCTTATCGTTTCAGGACGCGGCCTTGAGGCCCGTCGGCGCGGGATGCAGGTCCCCACTCCGGCCGGCCTTGGCCACTTGCCCCGGTATGTCATGGCCTAGCAGAGCCGGCAGCGCCCGCGCCAGTTCCAGCAGGCGCGCAAGGTCGACACCGGTCGGCACGCCCATCTCCTCCAGCATGTGGACGAGATCCTCGGTGGAGATGTTGCCGGTGGCGCCGGGAGCGAAGGGGCAGCCGCCAATGCCGCCCAGCGAGGCGTCGAAGCGCTCCGCCCCCTCCCCAAGCGCCGCCAGCACATTGGCGAGGCCCATGCCGCGCGTATTGTGGAAATGCAGCGTCAGTTCCACGCCGCCGAAGCGCTTTCGGAATGCCGCGACCAGCTCCGCCACCTGCCGGGGGTTCGCCATGCCGGTCGTATCGGCCAGCGTGACGGAGTTCATTCCCGCCTCGAGATAGGCCTCCGCCAGCGCCAGCACCTTGCCGGCGGGCTGCGCGCCTTCGAACGGGCAGCCGAAGGCGGTGGCGATGGAGCCGTTGAGGCGGGCGCCCGACCCCGTCGCCGCGGCGACGATGGCGCGGAAGCCTTCCAGCGACTGCGCCGGCGTCATGCGCATATTGGCGAGATTGTGCGTCTCGCTGACCGACATGACGAGGTTGAGCTCGTCCATCTTCGCGTCCAGAGCTGCCTCGGCGCCGCGCAGATTCGGCACCAGTGCGACATAGGTCACGCCCGGCCGCCGCGTGATCGCGCGCGCCACCTCGGCCGCATCGGCGAGGTTCGGTACGGCTTTCGGCGAGACGAAGGACGTTACCTCGATCTTGGCGACGCCGGTGTCGGACAGCGCATCGATCAGCGCGATCTTGTCGGCGGTCGGCAGGAAGCGCGGCTCGATCTGCAAGCCATCGCGCGTCACCACTTCCTGGATGAACACGCGGGCGGGAAAGCTCCCGGAACTCATGCCGCGTCTCCCCGCGCAATCGCGCCGCTCGCCACCAGCGCGTCGATCTCCTCGCGCCCATAGCCGAGATCGGCGAGGACGGAGGCCGTGTGCTCGCCGAGCCTGGGTCCCAGCCAGTTCACCGCGCCGGGTGTGTCGGAGAGCTTGGGCACGATGCCCGGCAGCTTCACCGGCGTGCCGTCCGGCAGGGTCGAGGGCAGGATCATGTCGCGGGCCAGATATTGCGGGTCGGCGACGATATCGGCGACCGAATAGATGCGCCCGTTCGGCACCTCGGCGGCATCGAGCGCGGCCGTCACCTCGTCGAGCGAATGCCGGCGGGTCCATTCGGTGATGACGCCGTCGATCTCCTCGACATGCGCCACCCGGCCGTCATTGGAGGCGAGGCGCGGATCATTGGCGAGGTCGTCGCGGCCGATCGCGCCCATCAGCCGCTTGAAGATGCCGTCACCATTGCCGGCGACGATGACATAGGTGCCCTCAGCGGTCGGGTAGGAATTGGACGGTGCGATGCCCGGCAGCGAGCCGCCGGAGCGGGCACGCACGAAATCGAACACGTCATATTCGGGAACCAGGCTCTCCATCATGTTGAACACGCTCTCATAGAGCGAGACGTCCACCACCTGGCCCGTGCCGCGGCCGGACTTGATGGCGAGCAGCGCCATCAGCGCGCCCATCACCGCATGCAGCGCCGCCAGTGAATCACCGATGGAAATGCCGGTGCGCGCCGGCGGCCGGTCGGGATCGCCGGTGGTGAAGCGCATGCCCCCCATCGCCTCGCCCACCGCGCCGAAGCCGGGCCGCTCGCGATAAGGGCCATCCTGGCCGAAGCCGGAGATGCGCACCATGACCAGCTTGGGATTGATCGCCTTCAGTGCGTCCCAGCCGAGACCCCAGCGCTCCAGCGTGCCGGGGCGGAAATTCTCGATCAGCACGTCCGCGTCGCGCACAAGGCGGCGCACCACCTCCTGCCCCTCGGGCAGGCGCAGGTTCACCGCAACGGATTTCTTGTTGCGCGACTGGAGATACCACCAGAGCGAGGTGCCCTTGTGCAGCTTGCGCCACTTGCGCAGCGGGTCGCCCTCGCCCGGCGCCTCGACCTTGATCACCTCGGCGCCGAATTCCGCCATCAGCCGCGCAGCGAACGGCGCGGCGATCAGGTTGCCGAGCTCGATGACACGGATTCCGGACAGCGGGCCCTCCACGGGACCCGTGCTGGCAGCTTCCATAGGCGACGTTCCTCACACACTTTTTTGCGTTCTATCGGTCCAAAGCGAGGCGAGGTCCAATAGTCTTTGGACAAAGACCGTTCGCCAAACGCGAACGCTCATGCGGCCGGCCGGCGCGGCCGCGCCCCGGAGGTCCCGCGGGCGCTGAGATGGTCGAGCAGCAGCCGGGCCGGCGGCGGCAGGGCGCGGACGTCGCGCACGATCAGCTTCAGGTGACGCTGGGCCCAGCTGTCGCGCAGCGGAATCGCCTTCAGCTTCATGCTCTTGCCGAGAATATCGAAGGCCCGATCGGGAATGATCCCGACGCCCATATTGGCCTGCACCATGCGGCAGACCGCATCGAAGCCAGGCACATGCACGCGCAGCTTGATGCGCCGCCCGGCCAGGCTGGCGGCATATTGCGAACGCAGATAGATGGAGCTCGCAGCGTGCAGCCCGATATGGTCGAAATCGAGCGTCTCCTCGAAATAGACCCGCTCGAACCGTGCAAGGGGGTGGTCGCGGCGAGCAACGATCACCAGCCGGTCGCGCCGGTAGCGGAAGGCTTCGAGCGTACGACTCTCGGCGTCGCCGGCGCAGATGCCGAGATCGGCGGCGCCCTCCTCGATGCCGCGCACCACCTCCGAACTCGGCCGCTCCTGCAAATCGAAACGCAGCAGGCTGTGTTTCTCCAGAAAGGACGGCAGGTCTTCGGGAAGGAACTGCACGATCGCCGAGAGATTGGCCAGCATGCGCACATGACCGCGCACCCCCAGCGAATATTCGCCGAGCTCGACTCCCATCTTCTCGATCGTCAGCAAGGTCACGCGGGCATGGTGCAGCAAGGTCTCGCCGGCCGGCGTCAGCGCCATGCCGCGCGCCAGCCGGTCGAACAGCGGAACGCCGAGAATGTCCTCGAGATCCGACAGGCGCTTCGACACGGCCGAGGTGGCGATGCCCTCGCGGTTTGCCGCGCGGGTCAGCGCCCCCTCTTCGCCGATGGCGATGAACAGACGCAGCGAGGTGAGATCGACCCGCCGCAGGAATTGCTGCATGGCCGGGGTCGAGGCGCCACCCGTCGCGGCGGCCGACCCCGCCGCCAGCGCGGACGGTCGCAGGGCCGGGTCCCGATCGTCCGGCGGAAGGGGACGGCGCGCCTGTAGAGGGGCCATGTGGGGAAGGCTCGTCGCTCGCCATTCGCGGGTTGGAAACGCAGCAAGCCTATCACCCGCGCCTCCGCGCGGCGAGAGCGGCAGGCACTTTCCACCAGACAGGAACGCGAAGCGCCGCCGGTACAGGCTGCCGCGTGTGCCTCATCGGCGCGCGACGGCGGCTCGGGCTCCGCGTCGCCTTGCTCCGCGCGCGGCGAAATACCATAGTCGCCCGCGGGGATTCCCGGGGATCTGGCCTTGGCGGCGTGCACGGTGCGCGACGCTGGACGAGTACCAGCGGAAAGTTCTTTCCCAGACGCCGTTCCTGCCGCCTCCATCCCTGCCGCCCGACCCGCTTCCGCCTCCCGACAGAGCCGACCGAGAGTTCGCACCCACGATGCCGCGCAAGCCTTCCAACATCGTTTATTCCGCCGATGAGAAGCCCCCGATCGGCACGGTCATCGCCCTCGGGCTGCAACACGCGACGCTGGCACTGCTGTTCCTGGTCTATCCGCTGGTCGCGGCCGAGGAAGCAGGACTGAGCTTCGACGACACGCAGGTCCTGCTCACCAGCTGCATCATCTTCATGGGCATCGCCACCATCGTCGAATGCCGGCCGCGGCCCGGCGCGGGCATGCTGCTGATCCAGATGCCCAATACGCCGCATTTGCCGCTCGCCGTGCAGTCGCTGACGGCCGGCGGGCCGGCGCTCTATGCCGCCATGAGCCTCGTCGCTGCGCTCACCCAGCTGTCGCTGACCCGCTTCATGAAGGCGCTGCGCGCGGTGTTTCCGCCGGAGATCTGCGGCGTCGCCGTCACCATGCTCGGCGTTGCGCTGGCGCCCGCCGCGCTGCGGCGCGTCTTCGGGCTGGCGCATGAGGGCGGCGCCGCGCTCGACCCCAACTATCCCTTGGTGAGCTTCGTCACCGTTTTCATCATCATCACCCTCGCCATCTTCTCGCGCGGGCTGCTGCGGCTGTTCGCCGTCGCCATCGGCGCCGCCGCCGGCTGGGTGCTGGCAGCCGTCGTCGGCATCGCGCCGGCGCCGGCCGACACTTTCGGCCAGCTCGCCTATATCGACCTGCCGCGCATTGGCTTTCCTGGCCTGGCCTGGTCCTGGGCGCTGCTGCCGGCAGCCATCCTCACCGGTATCATCTCCGCCGTCGACATGATCAGCACCGTCGTCTCCATGCAGCGCATGGACGATGCCGACTGGCGGCGCGCGGACATGGAGCAGGCCGGGCGCGCCATCCGCGCCAACACGGTAGCCGACATGGGCGCGGCGCTGACCGGGGGATTCGCCAGCGCCTCCTCCTCCGCCGCCATCGGCGTGGCCTTCGCCACCGGCGCCACCGCCTGGCGCATCGGCATCGCCGCCGGCGTGGTGATCCTGCTCGCCGCCTTCTCGCCGCGCCTCGTCGGCGCGCTCATCATCATCCCGCCGCCGGTGATCGGCGCCATCCTGGTCTATGCCTCGGCCTTCCTCATCGTCGCCGGCATGGACCTCATCCTCTCCCGCCGTCTCAGCGACCGGCGCATCTTCACCGTCGGCCTGTCGGTACTGGCCGGCCTCGCGGTGGCGCTGCTGCCCGAGCTGGTGCGCGCGACGCCGGCCTGGATGCAGCCGATCCTGGAATCGCCGCTCTCGGTCTCCACCGCCGTCGCGGTGGCGCTCAATCTGTTCTTCCGCATCGGCATCCGGCAGGAAGCGTCCGTCCCCGTCACCGCCGACGACAACCCCTTCACGCTGACCACCCAGTTCCTCGAGACGCAGGGCGACATATGGGGCGCGCGGCGCGATGTGGTGGCCGCCGCCATCCCCGTGGTCGCCGAGGCGGCGGAGATGCTGGTCGACACCGGCGTCGCGGAAGACGGCGTGGAAATGGTCGCGCGCTTCGACGAGAACAATTTCGACGTCGTGCTGGTCTACAAGGGCGCGGCACTGGAAATCCCCACCCTTCGGCCCTCTCCGGAGGACCTGCTGGGCGACGCCCAGACTGTGGCACGCTTCGTGGGCTACATGCTCAGCAAGCGCGCCGACAAGCTGGTGCTCGGCCGGCGCGGCGACCGCCAGACGCTGTCGCTGCGCTTCGAGCACTGAACGCCGCATGCGGGGTCGCCCGCTTGCGCCCATCCGGCTTTGTGGCTAGTTCTGGAGCGTGCGGTCGCGCGGCGGGCCGACCATGTCCGCCGCACCGCAGCAGGCCGATATTCGCTTTACCCAGCGTGACTTCAGCGGGATTGTTGTTGCAATGCAGATTGACCGTTTCGTCGAGAGAGACATCGTCATCACGGCGGTGAAGGGGCGTCTCGACAGCAGCAGCTCGCACAAGCTCGACGAGTTCCTCGCCGCCGTTCCCGAGGGCAGCAGCGCCCTGGTGCTGGACTTCGCCGAACTCACCTATATCAGCTCCGCCGGCCTTCGCGTCGTGCTGAAGGCGACCAAGCTCGCGCGCGGCGCCGGCGTGCCGCTGGTCATTTGCGGCCTGGTCCCGCAGGTGCACGAGATCTTCGACGTCAGCGGCTTCACCACCCTGATCCCGATCCATGCGAGCCGGGAAAGCGCCCTCGCCTCGCTGCCCTGACCGTCCTTCCCGCGCGGCGCCGGAAAGGCCCATGAGCATCCGCGAGATCGATCTGCGCCTGCCGAACGAGCTCTCGCAGATCGAGCCGCTGATGGCTGCGCTCGACGAATTCGTCGAGGCCAACGACGTTCCCGCGCGCGCGGCCGGCCAGCTTCTGCTGGCGGTCGACGAATTCCTCGCCAATGCGGTCGAGCACGGCTACCCCGACGGGCGCCGGGGCGAGATCGGCGTGCATCTCGCTTATGCCGGCGATCACGTCGAGCTGGTGCTGTCCGATGACGGCGATCCGTTCGACCCGTTCACGGCGCCGCCGCCGGACCTCACCGGCTCGATCGAGGAGCGGCGCATCGGCGGCCTCGGCATCCATCTGGTGCGCAACTTCGCTCGTTCCTGCGTCTACCGCTTCGAGCACGGGCGCAATGTGGTGACGCTGACCTTCGCGTTGCAGGATAGCACCGCACGCTGAAAGACACGCCCACGGGCTAGTCGGCGTCGAGCGAGCGGTGCACCTGGGTGAAGTCGTTCACCAGCCCGCGCGCCTGCCAGACGATGCGCTCGAACAGTACCGTCATGCGGAACAGCGCGTTCTGCGCCGCCGGGGCGATATCCTCCTGCGAGGACAGCCGCAGCCGCAGGCTTTCCATCAGCTGGTCGCGATGGCCCAGCAGGCCGAGCACGAGCGTGGGATCGTCCGCGCCGAGGCTGTCGGCATGCTCGGCCACCGCGCCGAGAATGGCGTGCAGCGCCTCGACCAGCCGGCGCGCCGTCGGCACGCCGCGCGCATGGCTCGCCTCGCCGGCGAATTCGGCCAGCGCGTCGTGCAGCGCTCCGGCATTGGTCGCCGCCTCGTCGAGCAGCAGCGCCATCGACACCTGCTGGCGGGTCAGCTTGCCGTCGAGCAGCGCGGCGAGATAGTCCTTCACCGTGCCCGCGAGGCTGTCGCCAGCGGTCTTCAGCGCCGCGACCGGCGGACTTGCCGGATCGCCATCCTCGCGCACGCCGTCGAGCAGCAGCGGCAGCCGTCCGGTGAGCCGGGCAAGTTCGCGCAAGGCGAGGTCGAGTGTCGCATCCGCGTCGTTCATCGCCTCGCGCAGCAGGAAGGCCGGCTGTGCCAGCGTCTCGGCCGGGCTGGCCGGCATCAGCCGCGCCAGCACGTCCCGCGTCGGCCGCTCCAGCAGGCTAGTCGCCAGCGCCCCGCCGACCTGTGCCAGCAGGAACACCACCGCGATCTGCCCGCCGGCTTCGGGGCCGGCATGCGCCAGCACCGCGCCGACTTCTTCCGGGAAGGCGTGCGCCGCGCAGGCGAGCAGCGCCAGCAGCAGCGATCCCGCGAGCTTCTGCACCACCTGCAGCGCGAAGACCACGCGCCCGCTGGTGGTCTCGCCGGGGATCAGCACCGCATTGTTGAGGCTGCCCGCCAGATTGGCACCGGCGACCAGCGGCAGTGCGGCCCCGACATGCAGCAGATCGCCGCTGACCGCCGCCACCGCGATCGCCGCCGCCACCGACGAGGACTGCGCGGCCAGGGCGAAGGCGCCGCCGATCAACGCCAGCAGCCAGGCATTGCCCAGCGCGATCTGCCACATGTCGTGGTGCATCAGCTGGTCGCGCACCGGGCCGACTGCGATGGAGACAAGATACATGCCGAAAAGCAGCAGCGCGCCGCCGAGCGCCGCCTCCAGCGCATTGCGCAGCCGCTCGCCGCGCGCCAGCCGGAAATAGGTGGCGAAGCCGACCACGCCGATCACCACCCCGGCCGGCGTCGCCGTGTCGATGGCGACGATAAGCGGCAGCAGCGCGGTGCCGATATTGGCCCAAGTCGGCGCCATCAGCGCCGGTCCGTCGGGCAGAACGCCGCCGCGCACGAAGGAGACGATGATCCAGGAAACGGCGGTGGAGCTCTGCGTCACGATGCCGGCGATGGTGCCGCTGATCGCGCAGCTCACCCGCCCGTGCAAGGCGTGCGCGAAGGCCGCGCGCGCCCGCCGCCCCACCAGCGGCACGAGATTGGCCGAGAGGCTGCGCACGCCGATGAAGAAGAGCCCAAGCCCGCTGAACAGCAGCGCAATCGTCGGCATTAGGCTGGAATACCCATGATGCAGCAGGCCAGCAGGCCACCCTCTTCAATCCGGACCGCGACGCGGCAATGGCTCATAGCACCGGCGAACACCGCGCCCTGCCGGGCACTGACGGTGAAACACGGCACCAACGCTTACCCGGCAAACTTCGTGCCGTTGTCCGTCGTCATTGTGACAGTTGGACGACAAATCGCGCCGCAACGCCCTTTCATCCACCACTCCCGAGCAGCGCGTTGATCTTCTCCAGCAGCCGCGGCAGTTCCACCGGCTTGGTGTCGAAATCATCGCAGCCGGCCGCCATCGCCTCATCGCGGTCCTGCGCCATGGCATGCGCGGTGAGCGCGATGACGGGGATCTTCGCCGTCGCCGGGTCGGCCTTCACGCGGCGGGTCGCCTCCCAGCCGTCGAGGACCGGCAGGCTCATATCCATCAGGATCAGGTCGGGTCGCTCGGCGCTCGCAAGGTCCACCCCCTCCTGCCCGTTCACCGCCACCACGACCTCGAAGCCGTTTCGCGTCAGCCGCCGCGAGAGCATGTCGCGGTTCATCTCATTGTCCTCGACCAGCAGGATCTTCGTCATGTCCGTCGCCTCACGCCGTCTTTCCCGCTGACTCGCCGCCCGTCCCCTTGCTGGCAATGGCCGCCAGCGCCGAGCCGAGCGTGCCGATGGGCTGCGCGCTCTTGTTGAGGATCAGCAACGTGTTGCGGGCCAGGAAATTGCGCTCGCTGTCGGTCAGCTCCTTCGCCGTCAGCACGACGATGGGCAGTTCGGCGAAATCGGGGATGGCACGCACCCGTTCGAGGAACTCCAGCCCGTCCATGACGGGCATCATCAGGTCAAGCAGCACCAGCGCCGGGCGGGGATGCGCGCCGAGCCAGTCCAGCGCCTCGCGGCCATTGCCCGCCTCGGCTGCGTGCAGCCCGACATCCTCGATGGTCGCACGCACCAGCGTGCGCACCTCGGGATCGTCATCCACCACCAGCACGACACCCTCCTCCGCACCGGGGGCGAATTTGTGCACCAGCGCGATCAGCCGCCGCCGGTCGACCGGCTTGGTCATGTATTCCGACGCGCCGAGCGAATAGCCGAGATTCCGGTCGTCGACGATGGTCAGCATGATGACGGGAATATGCTCCAGCGCCGGCTCGGACTTCATGATGCCGAGCACCGACCAGCCGTCGATCTTCGGCATCATCACGTCGAGCGTGACGATGTCGGGCGGGTCCTTGCGCATGATGTTGAGCGCCTCGATGCCGTCGCGGGCATGACGCAGCACATAGCCTTCCTTGCCCAGCGTCGCGGCCAGCACCTCGTGCACGGCCGGATCGTCATCGACCACCAGCACGGTGATGGCGCCAGGCTCGGCCGGCGCGCCGGGATCGATCACCTCCGCCTGCGGCAGCTCGGCGGGGGCCGCCTTCGCCTCGACCGGCAGCTCGATGGTGAAGGTCGAGCCCTCGCCCGGTGCACTCCTCACCGAGATCGAGCCGCCCAGCATGGCGGCGAAATGCTTGGTGATGGTGAGCCCGAGCCCGGTGCCGCCGAAATTGCGCGTGGTCGAGGAATCCGCCTGGGTGAACGCCTGGAACAGCCGCCCCATCTGTTCTTCGGTCATGCCGATGCCGTTGTCCGACACCTCGAAGCGCACCATGCCGCCACCATCCGCCTGCGTGTCGCGGGAGAGGCGCAGCGTCACCTGCCCGTTCTTGGTGAACTTGGCGGCGTTGCTCAGGAGGTTGAGCAGGCTCTGCTTCAGCTTGGTGAGGTCGGTGCGCAGCGAGCCGATGTCGATCGGGCAGTCGATGACGAGGACATTGTCGTTCTTCGTCATCATCGGGCTGACGATGGTCTTCACCTCGTCCACCATGCGGGCGAGGAACACCTGCTCGAGATAGACGTCCATCCGCCCGGCCTCGATCTTCGACAGGTCGAGAATGTCGTTGATGAGGCCCAGCAGGTGCTTGCCGGCCGACTGGATCTTGTCGAGGTCGGCGACCATCGCCGTGTTGCCGTCATCCGCCGCGTCCTCGGCGAGGATCTCGCTATAGCCGATGATGGCGTTCAGCGGCGTGCGCAGCTCGTGGCTCATATTAGCAAGGAAGGCCGACTTCACCCGGCTCGCCGATTCCGCCGCCTCCTTCGCCTCGCGCAATTGCTGTTCCATGCGCACGCGGTCGGAGATGTCGACGAAGGTGGCGATCACCGCGCGCGAGCCGCGGAAATCCAGCTCGTCATGCGAGACCTGGGTGGAGATCGAGGTGCCGTCCGCGCGCGGCAGCTGGAACTCGCGCTCCTGCGCCGGGGCGAGCAGGATGTCCATCAGCTCCTGCGCCTTCTCCGGCGCGGCGAACATGGCGGAGAACGGCTTGTCGATCAGCTCGGCGGGATTGCGTCCCAGCAGGCGGCCGAAGCAGCCATTGAGATGGCGGATCGTCCGGTCCTGCACATCCATGATGACGAGGCCGACCGGCGCGGCGGCATCGATGGCGCGCAGCTGCTCCTCGTCCTCGCGCAGCTTCATCTCGGCGAGCTTGCGCTCGGTGATGTCGGTGTAGATGGCGATGAAGCCGCCGCCGGGCACCGGATCGCGGCGCACTTCGAGGATGGTGCCGTCCGGGCGGGTGCGCTCGAAGCGGTGCGGCTTCTCCAGCTGGGCGAGGCGCTTGGCCAGCGCGACCTCGATGTCGACGTCGCCGAACTCGCCGCGCGCGCCGAGATAGCGGATATAGTCGGAGAAGGTGTGCTCGGTGCCGAGGAATTCCTCCGGCATGTCGAGATAGTCGCGGAACAGCTGGTTCCACGTCACCAGCCGATGCTTGGCGTCGTACATGGCGACGCCCTGCGCCATGTTCTCCAGCGTCGCGCGCAGCAGCGTCGCCTCGCGGCTGTCGTCGCAGGCATGCTCATGAGAGGTGCGCCCGTGAGCGCTGTCCGTTGCCATGCCTTCCCCCTCGCCTTCAGTGTTCGCCATGGTGCGGCGGCAGGGTGAGCAATATCCCCGCCATGTCGTCGAAGGCGGGAAGACCGGCCTCGAAGGCCCGCACATCGCCCGCCATCCGCGCCAGCGCCGTCCCCGATTGAATGTCGTCCGTACCGGCGAACAGCGCGCCGAGCCGCTCCTCGCCATAAAGCGCGCCGGCGCGGTCCTGCGCCTCGGTGAAGCCGTCCGTCACCACCAGCAGCCGGTCGCCCGGCGCCAGCTGGTGCGTCGCCGCGCGATAGGGAAATTCCTCGACGATGCCGAGCGCCGGCCCGCCCATGCCGGTCAGGCGCGTCAGTTCGCCGGCCCCCCGCAGGAAGGGCGGCACATGGCCGGCGCGCACATAGGACAGCGTGCCGGACGGGACATGCAGCACCGCCAGCAGGAAAGTGACAAACATGCAGCCGTCATTGCCCCGCGCCAGCGCATCATTGGCCAGCGCCACCGCCCGTGCCGGATCGGTGAAAAGCTCCATGGCGTCCGGCCGCGCCGACAGCGAGCGGAAGATCGAATGGGTTCGCGCCATCATCAGCGCCGCCGCCGCTCCCTTGTCGGAGACGTCGCCGATCGCAAGCACCATCAGTTCGTCGCCGACCGGGAAATAATCGACCAGATCGCCCCCAACCTCCTTGGCCGGCAGCAGCAGCACGTCGACGGCGAGCGGCCGCCCGGCCACCGCGCCGCGGAAGGGCGGCGGCACCAGCGCCAGCTGCAGCGTGCGCGCCTCGTTCAGCTCGACCTGCTTGCGGAGCAGCTCGTCGCGTGTCTGGTCGCGCAGCGCCTTCTTCTCCAGCGTCGCGGTGACGCGGGCGCGCAGCAGGATCGGGTTGAACGGCTTGAACAGGAAATCGTCGGCGCCCAGCTCGATGCAGCGCACCACCGGCTCGATCTCGTTCAGCGCCGAGATGACGATCACCGGCAGTTCATTGATGCGCCCGTCCGCCCTCAAGGCCTCCAGCACGCCGAAGCCGTCGAGCTCCGGCATCATGATGTCGAGCAGAACGAGGTCGTAGCGCGTGCGGGCAATGGCGGCGAGCGCCTCGTTGCCGTCGGCCGCCTGGTCGAATTGGCTGTAGCCGAGCCGGCTCAGGCGGCGGATCAGCAGGTCGCGGTTCTCGGGAACGTCGTCCACCACCAGGATCGACGCGCTCTGCCCTGCCATCGCCTGCTTCCGTTACCGTCGGGAAATTCCGGCAGGGAGAGTCGCCCGCCGCTTCAGCGCGGAATATCCACGCAAAGCACCGGCTTAGCAACGCCTGCCCCTCCATGCCCTTGCGTCAGACGAGAGGGCCGGCGCCGGCAGGCGCGCATCCGGGTGCCGCGGCGCCATGGCATTGCGCCGCGCCTTACCCTAGATAAGAGGCCACGCACGAGGAAGATCGATGCACAGATTGTACGGTGCCGCCACGGCCGCACTGCTGGCCATGACGGGCGGCGCCAGCGCGCAGAGTTCCCAATTGTCGAATCCCTACACGCCGCAGCGCCCGAACTCGGTGCAACCGAACAGCCAGAACCTGATGCAGGGGCCCAATTACTGGACCCAGCAGCAGCGCCGGCTGAACGTGCCCGGCGCCGATGCCAATCCCAGCCTGCGGCGGCAGACCCAGCCCTACACCGCGCAGCCGCCGTCTCCCCCCAAGGCACCGCCCCGGCCCGCCGAAACGCCCGTGCCGGCCGAGACCCCACCCAAGCCGCCGGTCCTGTAAGGAACCGGACGGCGGGCAAAGCCGCAGCGCTCAGTCGCGCAGCCGATCCGGCGGGCTGGCTTCCGCCACCAGCGAGGCCAGCGCCTCGTCCAGCGTCAGCGTCGTCTGGTTCGGCGAACCCAGCCGGCGGATCGACACCGTCCGCTCCGCCGCCTCCTTGCGCCCGACCACGATCAGCGCCGGCACCTTGGCCAGAGAGTGCTCGCGCACCTTGTAGTTGATCTTCTCGTTGCGCAGGTCGAGCTCGACCCGAAGGCCGCGCTTCTTCGCCGCCGCAACGATCTCCTGCGCGTATTCGTCGCCTTCCGAGGTGATGGTCGCCACCACCGCCTGCACGGGCGCCAGCCAGAGCGGGAAATGCCCGGCATGGTGCTCGATCAATATGCCGGTGAAGCGCTCCATCGAGCCGCAAATGGCGCGGTGGATCATCACCGGCGTCTTCTTGGTGCCGTCGGCATCGACGTAGAAGGCGCCGAAGCGCTCCGGCAGATTGAAGTCGACCTGCGTGGTGCCGCACTGCCATTCGCGGCCGATGGCGTCGCGCAGCGTGTACTCGAACTTCGGCCCGTAGAACGCGCCCTCGCCCGGCAGGATGCCGGTCTTGATGCGCCCGCCGGACTGCTTCTCGATGGTGTCGAGCACGCGGGTCATGACGTCTTCGGCATGGTCCCACACCGCATCCGAGCCGACGCGTTTGTCCGGCCGGGTGGACAGCTTCACCACGACCTCCTCGAAGCCGAAATCGGCATAGGTGGAGAGGATCAGCTCGTTGATCTTCAGGCACTCCGCCGCCATCTGCTCCTCGGTGCAGAAGATGTGGGCGTCGTCCTGGGTGAAGCCGCGCACGCGCATCAGCCCGTGCAGCGCGCCCGAGGGCTCGTAGCGATGCACCGCACCGAATTCGGCGAGGCGCATGGGCAGGTCGCGATAGGACTTGAGCCCGTGCTTGAAGATCTGCACATGGCCGGGGCAGTTCATCGGCTTCAGGGCATAGACGCGGTCATTGTCCTCGGTGTCGCCGGCCGGCTGCACCTTGAACATGTTGTCCTTGTACCAGCCCCAATGGCCGGAGGTCTCCCACAGCGACTTGTCGAGCACCTGCGGCGCGTTGACTTCCGCATAGTCCGCAGCGAGGCGGCGGCGCATATAGGCGACAAGGTTCTGGAACAGGCTCCAGCCCTTCGGGTGCCAGAACACGACGCCCGGCCCCTCCTCCTGGAAGTGGAACAGGTCCATCTCCCGGCCGAGCCGGCGGTGGTCGCGCTTCTCGGCTTCCTCCAGCTGGAGGATATAGGCGTCCAGTTCCTCGCGGGTGCGCCAGGCCGTGCCGTAGATGCGGGTCAGCATCTGGTTGTTGCTGTCGCCGCGCCAATAGGCGCCGGCCACCTTCATCAGCTTGAAGGCGTCGCCCACCTTGCCGACACTCGGCATATGCGGGCCGCGGCACAGGTCGAACCACTCGCCCTGCTTGTAGATCTTGAGCGACTGGTCCTCGGGGATCGCGTCGACCAGCTCGACCTTGAACGCCTCACCCTTCTCGGCGAACACGCGACGCGCCTCGTCACGCTCCCACACTTCCTTGGTGAAGGGCGCATCGCGGGCGATGATCTCGCGCATCTTCTTCTCGATGGCGACGAAATCGTCCTGATTGAACGGCTCGTTGCGGAAGAAGTCGTAATAGAAGCCGTTCTCGATCACCGGGCCGATGGTCACCTGGGTGCCCGGCCACAGCGCCTGCACGGCTTCCGCCAGCACATGGGCGGCGTCGTGGCGGATGAGCTCCAGCGCTTCCGGGCTCTCGCGGGTGACGAGCTCGAACCTGGCGTCCTGCGTGATGGGATCGGAAAGGTCGCTCAGCACGCCGTCGAGCTTCATGGCGAGCGATTTTTTCGCCAGGGATTTGGCGATGGAGGCGGCGACCTCGGTGCCGGTGGTGCCGGAGGCATAGGCTCGGACGGCGCCATCGGGGAAGGTGAGATTGACGTTCGACATTTCGCTTTTCTCCTGCCCACTCCTGCGAACCACGCAGGTAGGCTTGTTGGTCACTCAGTTCTCGCCGGTCTCCTGTTTCGGAGCCCGCGCGTAGCGCCACGGCATATACCACGCGGCTTTTGGCGGCAATTCGACCGGCACCGCCTCATAGCCCGAGCCGCCCCACGGGTGGCAGCGGCAGATCCGCCCCGCCGCCATCCAGCCCCCGGCCCAGGCGCCGTGGCGGGTGATGGCCTGATCGGCGAATTCCGAACAGGTCGGGAGATAGCGGCACTGCCGGCCGATGAAGGCGGACAGGCTGTAGCGATAGATCAGGATCGGCGCCCGCAGCGCATAACGCGGTGCCAGTGCGAACAGACCGATGACGCTCCGCACGGTCATCGCCCGCCCCTAACCGGGAACCGCCGGGATTCCCGCGCGTTGGCGCAGGACGCAACGCCGAGGACACCCGCATGACGAAGAACTACGTGCTGCCGGCCCTTCTCCTCGCGGCTCTCGGCCTTGCCGTGCTCCCGCTTCCCGCCGTGGCGCAGCCATCCCCCAACGATTCCCCACCGGCCGCCCCGCCCGGCCCCGCCGGCGGGACCCAGCCCGAGGCCGGGGCAGCCGCCGCGCCGGATGTCGATCCGGACATGCAGCGCATCGCCGCCTGCAAGGCGCAAGCGCTCGCCCGGCTGAAGCAGCGCTCCCCCTCGGTGGAGGACATCTATATCGATGTGGACGGCCTCACCGTCGCCACCGCCGACGCCAAGCTCGGCGACACGGCGGTGAAGGGCGTGATCATGGGGGAGGCCTATATCCAACGTGACAAATCCGATTCGGCGAACCGCTTCCTCTGCCTCACCGGCGAGAAGGGCGAGGTGCTGTTCACCTTCTTCACCGAGCGGTGAGGCTTCTCACTCCGCCGCCTGCGTGGTGTCCGCAGGCGCGCCTTCCTGGCGCGCCTCGATCTGGCCGACCGCGTCGACCACGGCGTCGAAGGTCAGCATCGTCGAGGCGTGGCGCGCCTTGTAGTCGCGCACCGGCTCCATCACCGCGAGTTCAGCCCAGCGGCCAGCGGGCGGCGGGCCGTTCTCCTTCAGCATGCGGCGCATCGCCTCGCGCACCTCGCGCAGCTCTGCCGCGGTCGAGCCGACGACCAGTTCGCCCATGACCGAGGATGAGGCCTGTCCGAGCGCGCAGGCGCGCACTTCATGGGCGAAATCGGTCACCACCCCGTCCTGCATTGCCAGATCGACCGTCACCGTCGAGCCGCAAAGTCTGGAATGCGCGGTTGCCGTCGCATCCGGCGAGGCAAGCCTGCCCAGACGTGGTATATCGGCGGCCAACTCGAGAATGCGGCGATTATAAACCTCGTTCAGCATGCCTTGTCCGTCCGTCGAACCGCAGGCGCCTCGGCCTGCATTGCGGCCCACCCTGTCCCGCCTATATAGGAGCGGTGGTCGGCCGGCGAAAGCAACCGGATATCGCTTCCGGGGTTTTCGTACGGCGGCTATGATTTCGGCGCGACGCTGATCCGTGGCGGGTAAAGGCACGTATGGCGAGTGATACTGATGACACTTCGGCTTCCGGTGCCCGGAGCCGTCGAACGGAGCTCGTCATGGATGCCGTGCTTAAGTCGCTGATGCGTAGTGCCCGGAACGAGATGGAAGCCGCGGCCACGGCCGAGCAGCGCCCCTCCCGCGAGGAGGCAGAGGCCGCCGTGCGTACGCTCATCGCCTGGGCCGGCGATGACCCGCAGCGCGAGGGCCTGCTCGACACGCCCAAGCGCGTGGTCCGCGCCTATGAGGAGCTCTACAGCGGCTACCGCGCCGATGCCGGGACCATTCTCGACCGCACCTTCGGCGAGATCGGCAATTTCGACGACATGGTGCTGGTGCGCGACATCGAGTTCTATTCGCATTGCGAGCACCACATGGTGCCGTTCGTCGGCAAGGCGCATGTCGCCTATTTCCCGGTCGAGCGCGTCGTCGGCCTGTCGAAGATCGCCCGCATCGTCGACATCTTCGCCCGCCGCCTGCAGACGCAGGAGCACCTGACCTCGCAAATCACCACGGCGATGGACGAGATCCTCAAGCCTCGCGGCGTCGCGGTGCTGATCGAGGCCGAGCACATGTGCATGGCCATGCGTGGCGTGCGCAAGCAGGGCGCCTCGACCGTCACCTCGCAGTTCACCGGCGTCTTCCGCGACGATCCGCAGGAGCAGGTTCGCTTCATGAGCCTGCTGCGCGGCATGCGTCCGTGAAGTCCACGCCGATGACGACGCGCACCGTGATGCCGTGACCGCCCCCCTGTTCTCCCCGCGCGGCTCCATCGCCGAGATCGAGGAAGGCGACCGCCTCGCCCCCAAATTCGACGCCGACGGCCTCATCACCGCCGTTGCCGTCGATGCGGATGACGGCGCGGTGCTGATGCTCGCCCATATGGATGCGCAGGCCCTCGCCCTCACCATCGAGACCCGCGAGGCGCATTATTTCAGCCGTTCACGCCGGAAGCTCTGGAAGAAGGGCGAGGAGAGTGGCCACGTCCAGAAGCTCGTCGAGCTGCGCGTCGACTGCGACCAGGACGCCGTGGTGCTGCGCGTGCGCATGGAGGGGCCGGGCGCGGCCTGCCACACCGGCCACCGCTCCTGCTTCTTCCGCACGGTGCCGCTCGGCGCGGCACCGACGCCGGAACTGAAGCTCACGCTCAACGAGGCCGGCAAGCGCTTCGATCCGTCAAAGGTCTACGGCGCGCCCAAGAAGACCGACACGCCGCGCTTCTGAGGGCGGCGAGGCTCTCTCACGTCGACATGATGTATTCGCGCATCGCGGTGCTCTCGCGCTCCATCTCGGCGAGGCGATGCTTCACCACGTCGCCGATCGAGACGAGGCCGATCAGCTTGCCGCCCTGCACCACGGGAAGATGGCGGAAACGGCCGGCCGTCATCTGCTCCATGATCTGATGCACGGATTCGTTGCCGTCCGCGGTGACGACCTTCGAGGTCATCACCTGGCTCACCGTGTCGTCGAGTCGGGTCGGACCGTCGAGGCCGATCACCCGCACGCAGTCGCGCTCGGAGATGATCCCCACCACGCGACGCTCGGCATCGGTCACCACGATGGCGCCGATGCGCTTCTCCGCGAGCAGTTCCACCGCCTGGCGCAGCGTCGCGTCGGGCGGAATCGTCTGAACGTCGTGGCCCTTCTCGTTCAGGATCGAACGCACAGTCATGGCACAGCTCCTTCCCAGCATTGGCGCCCGGTCGCTCGATGCGTTGGGCGCTCGTTTTCGCCGTCGCCGTCGATGCGGCGCGGTCGGTTATGGGGAAATGATGGGTCTTAATGCCGCAGGAGGCAATAGGAATCCCAGCAGGGATTCCCCAGCGGAAGCATTCAGCCGTTGCGCTGGCGCATGAAAGTCGTGTCGTCGGGGGTGCGGCGCACCGGGTCGAACAGCGGGAACAGCAGCAGCCCGACGATGAAGCCGCCGATATGCGCCTGCCAGGCCACGCTGCCATCGGCGATGCCGAGCGGCGCCGAGACGCCGAAGGCGAGGTTGATGACGAACCACACCGCCACGAAGGCGATCACCCGCCGGTCGCGCATCACCACGGAAAGCGGCGGCGCGGGATAATCGACCGCCGTGCCGAACATCTCCGGCCGCCAGGCGACATAGGCCTCGGAGGCGAACATGAAGCGCAGCGCCGCCGCCATGCAGCCGGAAACCGCGGCCGAGGCGCCGATCATCGGCACGATCTCGCCCTCATGCGTCAGCAGGTGCAGTCCCGCCCCTGCCGCCGCCGTGGCGGTGAAGAACAACAGGAAGCGCAGCACGCCGAAGCGGCGCGCCACCGGGCTGCCGAAGGCCAGCATCCACAGCAGGTTCAGGCCGACATGGGTCCAGCTGCCATGCAGGAAGGCATAGGTGACGAAGGTCCAGATATCCGCCGCCGTGCCGCCCGGCAGCACGCCCGGCGTCAGGATCGACGGGTCATAGCGCGCGGGAATAAAGGCGAACAGCGCGAGGATCTCCACCGCCGTATCCGGATCGACCCAGTCGCGCACGAGCTGGATAGCAAGCATCACCGCCGCCAGTCCGGTGATCACCGGCGGCACGTTCAGGATCGGCTGGCGACGCTGGGCGGAGACTTGGGAGGGATCGAGCACGCCGATCACATAGGCCGCGCCACGCCTCAGGGCAAGGGCACCGGCGCGCCGTTCGGGCGTGCCCCGGGCGCCACGACCAACCCCTAACCGCGCCGCGTCAACGTTATGAACGCAATGCACATGCCTATGGTTAACACTGAATCCATTGGTTAACGGCAAGAGAAAAAGGTGTTAACGGTGTCTATCTGACGTACTTACGAATTCTCGGCATCGCTTAGACCAGAATAAAAATCTCCATGCGATGATCTCATCCATAGACAGGAATGAGGTACGCGATGAAAATGAGGCTCGAACGAGCCCGTCTCGCGGTGTTGGCGGTGACGGCAGGCGCGTTGTTCGGCGCGCTTGTCGGCGCGCCGGCGGCCGACGCGAATGACAGGCTGGCGATGCGGTCGAATTTCGCCGCCAACATGGTGGCGGGCAACAAGACCTCCACGCCGATCGGCTACGCGCAGTTCTGCGCGGAAAACCCCAATGAGTGCGGCGGCGGCAACGGGCGCGGCGGCAAGGTGGCGCTGACCGAGGCCAATCTCACCCAGCTGCGCACGGTGAACGACGAGATCAACCAGCGCATCAAGCCGTTGACCGACCTCGAACATTACGGCGAGGTCGAGCGCTGGTCCTATCCGGACGACGGCTATGGCGACTGCGAGGACTATGTCCTGCTGAAGCGCCGCACGCTGATCGAACTGGGCTGGCCGGCGGAGACGCTGCTCATCACCGTGGTGCGCGACCGTCAGGGCGACGGCCATTCGGTGCTCACCGTCATCACCGATCGCGGCGACCTGGTGCTCGACAATCAGGAGAACGTGATCGTCTCCTGGCACGAGACCGGCTACCGCTTCGTCAAGCGCCAGACGCAGGGCAACCCCGACCAGTGGGTCTCGCTCGGCGACGTGCTGGCCCCGCTCACCGTCGGCCAGAACTGATACCATCCGGCGAGGGGCGGCAGCGCTCCTCGCCAATTCTCGTTATCCCGGACGGGGGCCGCCCCGCCCCGTCAGTCGACGCGGGTCAGCCCGGCCGCGAAGCGCCGCCAGTTGCGCACATAATGCGCGGCGGTGCCGTGGATGCGCTTTTCCATTTCCGCGCCATGCTCGCGGATGACCCGCGCCGGCGCCCCCACGATCAGGCAATTGTCGGGAAATTCCTTGCCCTCGGTCACCAGCGCGCCGGCGCCGACGAGGCAGTTGCGGCCGATCTTCGCCCCGTTGAGGATCGTCGCCCCCATGCCGATCAGGCTGTTCGGGCCGATGGTGCAGCCGTGCAGGATGGCGCGATGGCCGATCGTGCAGTCTTCCCCGATGGTCATGGGGAAGCCGGGATCGGTGTGCAGCACGCACAATTCCTGGATATTGACCCGCGACCCGAGCGTGATGCGCTCGTTGTCGCCGCGGATCACCGAACCGAACCACACGCTCGCCTCGTCGCCGAGCCCGACATTGCCGATCACCTCGGCATTCGGGGCGATCCAGAAGCGGCCGGGCGCCGGCAGGTCGGGGGCGACGCCGTCGAGCGCGTAGACCGGCATGCGATCAGTCCTCGAGGTCGGTGTCGAGGATCGCCATCTGGAAGTTGAAGGACAGGTCGCCGTCCTCCTTGTCCTCGAACAGGACGCCGATGAACTCGTCACCGATATAGACCTCGGCCGAGTCCTTCTTCTTCGGACGCCCGACGACGCGGATCTGCGTGTTGTTGAACAGACGGCGCATATAGGTCTGGACGCGCTCGAAATCCTTCTTTTCCAAAGTCCGTGCTCCCGAGGTGCATGATGTTGGGCGGCAGGCTTGCCACGCCGGGCGCGCCCGCGCAACCCGGCAGGATGCGCCGTCCCCCTGTCTGCCGGCTCGGTGGACGTCGGACGTCAGATCGCCTCGCCGAGGAAGGTCAGCGGCGTGTCGAACATCTGGTCCATGCTGCGCGAGGGTTCCGAACAGCCGGCCTCCCCGATCACCTTGGCCGGAACACCGGCCACGGTGGTGCCGGCGGGCACGGGCTTCAGCACCACCGAGCCGGCGGCCACGCGGGCGCAGCGGCCGACCTCGATATTGCCGAGTACCTTGGCACCGGCGCCGATCAGCACGCCGCTGCGAATCTTCGGGTGGCGGTCGCCATGCTCCTTGCCGGTGCCGCCGAGCGTGACGCCTTGCAGGATCGAGACATTGTCCTCGATCACCGCCGTCTCGCCGACCACGATGCCGGTGGCGTGGTCGAAGAAGATGCCGCGGCCGAACGGGGCGGCGGGGTTGATGTCGACCTGGAACACCACCGAGGCGCGGCTCTGCAGATAGAGCGCGAAATCCCGGCGCCGGTTCTTCCACAGCCAATGCGCCAGACGGTGGGTCTGGATGGCATGGAAGCCCTTGAAATAGAGCAGCGGATCGATCGCCCGCTCGGTTGCGGGATCGCGGTCGCATACCGCGAGGATGTCGGCGCGGATGGCGAGGCCGAGTTCCGGCTCCTCCTGCGCGGCCTCGCGAAACGCCTGGCGGATCAGGTGGCTGGGCATGTCGACATGGTCGAGCCGCTGGGCGATGCGGTGGCCGACGGCCTCCTCCAGCGAAGGATGGTAGAGCACTGTCGAGAAAATGAAGCTGGCAAGCGCCGGTTCGCGCGTGACGATGGCCTCGGCCTCGTTGCGGATGCGCGACCAGACGGGGTCGACCTTGTCGAGCGCGCGCGCGATCTCGACGCGATGGAGAGTGTTCGTAGCCATTTTTTACCCTCGCCGTTCGCCCTTGGGCGCCGGCCAGATGTCCCGAGTTGAAGCAAGGCTAGCATAGGCGTCCGCGCCGGCCTACGCCGCCGCCATTGCACGGATGCACGAATCCGTACCCCTCGCCTCGCGCACCGGAACGTTCATGCAGAAGGCCGGCCGCGGCCGAACCCTTTCGTCGACAATGCCCGGCAACCGATTCCGTTGACGGGGCTTTCGGGCTTTGCTGCATCAAAATGCAAGCTCGCCCCGTAGCTCGTCCTACCCGGTTGCCGGCCTAATGCGGCTCGGCGAGGAAGGCGAGAACCGCCTCCTTGAACACCTTGTCGCCCACGGCGCGCATGTGGTCGCGGCCGGGAATATCGAGCGCCCGCGCGCCCGGAACGAGAGCGACCAGCGGATGCGGCGAGCCGGCCACGTCGTCGCGCGTGCCCACGGCGATCAGCGTCGGCACGCGGATGCGGCCCACCTCCTCCCGGCTCAGCGTGCGGCGCGAGCCGTAGATGCAGGCGGCGAGTGCGCGCCGGTCGCTGCCGGTCTGCTCGGCGAAGGCGCGGAAGGTGCGCCCCATCGGATCGGTCACCTCTTCCAGGCTGGGCGCCAGCAGCGCCTCCGCCACAGTCACCGGGAGGCCCGCCCCTTCCACCAGATGGATGCCGATGCCACCGAGGATGAGCGAGCGCACCCGCTCCGGTGCCCTCAAGGCGAGACAGGAGGCGATCCGCCCGCCCATCGAATAACCCATCACGTCGACGCGCCGGAGCTCGAGATGGTCGAGCAGCGCCAGCGCGTCGCCCGCCATGATGTCGGGATCATACGCCGCCGCGTCGTAGAGCTTGGAGGACGCCCCATGCCCGCGATTGTCGAGCGCGATCACCCGCCGCCCCGCCCCCGTCAGCGTCGACACCCAACCCGGCCCGACCCAGTTGATCTCCTTGGTCGAGGCGAAGCCGTGGATCAGCAGGATCGGCTCGCCCTCGCCCTCGTCGAGATAGGCGAAGTCGAGGCCGTCATGAGTGAAGGTCGGCATGCGTGCGGGCTCCGAAATCGGGAGCGCGCAACCTAATGAGCCGGCCCGCCGCTGCCAAGCCGGTGCGACGGGCCGGACGCCCGCCCTAGTCAGGCTTCGTCAGCGTCTTGTCGTTGCGGCAGCGCGCCAGCGGCAGGATCTTGCCGGAATAGATCCGGGTGATGTTCTTCTCCGCCTTGTCGGTGTCGACGCTGAAGCAGGCGCAGCCATAGCCGTAGCCGTTCGGCTGCAGCTCCACATATTGCTTGGGGTCGAAATCGGGCGCGTGGTCGTCGAAGCCTTCGGCGGTCATGCCGCCTTGCGAGCGCATCCACCAGTCGCCGTCGCGGTCGCTGAGATAGAAATTGCGCGGCGTGGGGTTCACATACCAGCCGCAGCGAGTCTCCGCCGCCTCGGCCGCGCCGCAAGCGAGGCTCCCCATCACAACCGTCAGTGCCAGAGCCGCCGCGCGCATGTTCATTCCCCCGCCGTCACCTGCACGATGATCCTACAGGCTCGGCCGCATCGTCCTATCGGGACAACGCCCTACGCAAGCCGGACGCGCGGCGTCCTCCACAGGGGCCGCAGCATCGCCACCGCCATGGCGTTGAACGAGGAGACGAGGCCGAACAGGTTGAGCGCGGCGGCGATGAGCCAGAAGCCGAGCTTGGCCATCGCCTCGGTCACGAACAGCGCGCCGCGACCCAGCGTCTTGATCACCGCCAGCGTCTGCCCGCCCTTGGCCTGTGACAGCCGGGCCAGCCGCGCTGCGCCGGCCGCGTCGTCGACATGGCGCATGCCGGCAAAGGCCGCCCGCGTTCCTGCCTTCGCACCGGCGGCACCGAGATCGGCCAGCACGCCGGCCGCCTGCGCCTGCCGTCCGCCCCTGAGCGCGGCGGTCAGATTGCCGGCGAAGCGCCCGCCGAGCACGCCAGCCCGCCTTGCGCCCTTGAGCACGCTCAATCCCGCCCGCAGCGTCAGCGGCGCGCCAAAGGCGGCATAGGTCGCCCCCGTGGCAACGATGCCGAGGCCGGCGAGATCGACCATCAGCGTGTCGACCGGCTCGCCGCGTGCCCAGTGCACCGCCTCGCGCCCGAGATCGCGCACATCGCCCCACACGGTGAGGTCGCTGGCAGTGGCGCCGGCGAGACCCGCAAGATCCTCGCTTTCGCCGGTGAGGAAGCCCTTGCCGAAGCGCCCCGCCCCGCGGGCCATCCTCGCGCCGGGCGCGTTCAGCACCATCGCTTGTGCCCTCCGACCGGGCGCCACCGCGATGCTCCGCGCATCGGCCAGTTCGATGAAGCTCGCCGCCATCTCGCCATCCTCAGAGGCGAGCGCCGCGTCGAGCTCCTGCGCCACCCGCGCCTCGTTCAGCGTCCGGTCGAGCTGGAGATCGGCGAGGCGCGCCGCATCGTCGCGCGCCATCACCAGGTCGAGCGCATGCCGGCCCACCGGGAGCACCCAGTGCGCCGCGCCGGCAAAGGCGAGCAGGAAGGAAACGGCAGCGAGAAAGCGACGCATGATGGGATGTGGCGACCCGGCGGCAGTGCCGCATGGTCATGCCCGGCCATTGTGGCGAAGGTTCAGCCGGCGCCTGTTTCGACATGTACCTTTTCAGCCGATCGCACCGCCTTGTGAAACCCGTTCCCAAGTCGCTCGATGCTTCCTGCGATCAAAATACATAGAACAAGATAGCGGCGAGCGGGTCTCAACTCGTCATAAGGAACGGTCTTGTCAGCAATTGGCAGACCAATTTGGGTTGGGAGCCTGATTAGATTCCCTACCGCGGCAACATGATTCTCCGTTATTTCGAAAATTCTTGTGTGGGCAAAATCACGACGATGCTTCGCGACAACTTTCGCAGCCTGGAAAACTTCGCCGGCGGCGCCACGGGCGAAGAGTGCATTTAGGTGCTTGCTAAGGGTGTCATGACCAAGAGCGCTATACTGTTCATACAATTTCTCCGCCGCCTTTTCAGCCGCCTGCTCCACCAAATGGTGGGAGCGGAGAAATACGCCGACGTCATCCTCAGAAGTCACCGCCGAGGACACTACATCAGCGGGAAGTTCGCTCTTAATCCATCCATCCATTGCCAGCCCCCGTACTGCTGTGACGAACCGACGAGCATCCTACCATCGCTGTCCACCGCCGCGACCGCTCATCCGTGCTTAACCGCCTTTTCCCCCGCCGCCGCAGCGGCTATGTTCCGCGCGACTATAACTCAAGCGCGGACAGGCGGACATCATGGCGGGCCACGTCGTTCCCCATTTCCAGAATTCGGCGGGGGTGCCGAGCATCTCCATCGCCGCCAAGGAATTCATGTGCGTCGGCGCCACGCCGCCCTACGACCACCCGCATGTCTTCCTCGACATGGGCGCGGAAGACGAGATCATCTGCCCCTATTGCTCGACCCACTACAAGTTCGACGCAAAGCTGCACGGCACCGAATCGGTGCCGCCGGGCGCGATCTACGAGATTCCGGCCGCCGCCTGACGCGGCCAGATTGGCGCATGTCGTGGCACAGCAGAACATCGTCGTCGCCGGCGCCGGCATAGGTGGTCTGACAGCGGCACTCGCCCTCGCAAAGGCGGGCTTCCGTGTCACCGTGCTGGAACGCGCCGGGGCGATCGAGGAGGTCGGCGCCGGCGTCCAGCTCGCCGCCAATGCGACACGCTGCCTCCAGGCGCTCGACGTCTATGAGCGCGTGCGCGCCAATGCCGTCGTCCCCGCCGGCTTCGCGGTGATGGACGGTCGGCGCGGCACGGTCATCACCAGCGCCCCCATGGGCGCCGCAGCCGAGACGCGCTTCGGCGCCCCCTTCCTCGTCATCCACCGCGCCGATCTGCAATCCGCACTGGCCACTGCCGCGCGCGAGATCCCCGCCATCGACATCAGGCTCGGGCGGACGGTGGACGGCTTCACGGCGCTGTCGAGCGGCATCGCCGTGCAGGCCGAGAGGCACGACGCGGCGTCAGGCGAGGACAGCGAATCCATCCACGCGCTCGCGCTGGTTGGCGCCGACGGGTTGCGTTCCGCCGTGCGCGGCGTGCTGCATCCCGCCGTCAGGCCGTCCTTCCGCCATCGCGCCGCCTGGCGCGCCACCATCCCCATCGCCGCCCTGCCCGCCCGCCTTGCCGATCCCGTCACCCGGTTGTGGCTGGGGCCCGGCGCGCACCTCGTTTCCTATCCGGTCAAGGCCGGCACGGCGATCAACCTCGTCGCGGTCACGCCGGACGAGCGGCAGTTGCATGGCTGGGGGCTGGCCGCCGCGCCGGAGGAATTGCTGGCGCATTACGCCGGCTGGAGCGACGACGCGCGCGCCTTGCTGCACGCGCCCGATAGCTGGCTGCGCTGGGCGCTGTTCGATCTCGATCCGCTGCCCGCCTGGGGCGCCGGCCCGGTGACGCTGCTCGGCGATGCCGCCCACGCCATGCCACCCTTCCTGGCGCAGGGTGCGGCGCAGGCCATCGAGGATGCCGTGGTGCTGGCGGATTGCCTGAAGGGCGCGACCGACATTCCCGCCGCGCTCCGTCGCTACGAGGCGCTGCGCCAGCCGCGTACCGCCCGCGTGCAGACGGCCGCGCGCGGCATGGACCGCCTCTACCACCTCTCCGGCCCCGCGCGCCTCGCCCGCGACCTCGTCATGCGCACACGCTCCGGTGACGCGATGCTGGAACGCTATCGCTGGATCTATGGCTGGCGGGCGTGAGAAGCGCGTTTCCCGGCTGAGGGCCGGCGCGTCCTTGCGTTCATCCCTGGAGCCGCATCAGCCATCATCTTTCCTCATGCCCCCTATAAAAACATCTCGTTTTCCGATGTGTCGCAATTCGGCTAGCTTTCGCGCCATCAACCGACCCGGAGACGACCGATGCCGACCGCATCGCCCGTGAGCGCGACATCCGCGAGCACCCGACATTGCGCGCCCGCGAGCCCGCCGACCCTCTCCGCGCCACTGGCGGCGCCCCGCACCTTCCTGCCGCTGCCGCTGCTGGTCGCGCTGTTCTGCGTGCTGTGGTCGTCCGCCTTTGCCGGGGCGAAGTTGGCGCTCACCGCCTGCCCGCCGCTGACGCTGCTGACGCTGCGCCTGCTGATCGCCGGGACCATCATGCTGGCGCTGGCCTGGGTGGTGGACGGACGCCCGCGCATGCGCCGGCGCGACGTCGCCGCTCTCATCTTCATCGGCATCCTCAACAATGCCGTCTATCTCGGCTTCAACTGGACGGCGCTCACCTTCACCTCCTCGGCCTATACGGCTGTGCTCACCAGTTGCCTGCCGCTGGTGGTGGCGCTGTTCGCCGGCCCGCTGCTGGGCGAGCGGCTGTCGCTGGTGAAATGGGCAGGGATCGGGCTCGGCCTCGTCGGCGTGGTGATCGTGCTGCGCTCGCGCCTTGCCGGCGCGCATGAGAGCGTGGAGGGCACGCTGCTCGTCGCCGGCGGCACGCTGGCGCTGGCGGCCGGCACGCTGGGCTTCAAATATTTCGCGCCGCGCGGCGGGGTGTGGAGCGGCACGGCCGTCCAGTGCCTCGCCGGCGGCATCGCGCTTATTCCGGTGGTGCTGATGCGCGAGGATGTCGGGCAGGTGCAGATCACCCCCGAGCTGATCGCCGGCCTCGCCTATCTCGTGGTGGCGGTGTCGATCGGCGGCTACGGGCTGTGGTTCTATCTGCTCACCCGCTCCTCGGCGACGGCGGCCTCCAGCCTGCACTTCCTCATGCCGCCGCTCGGCCTGTTCTTCGGCTGGCTGCTGCTGGGCGAGGCGGTGCCGCCGCTCGACATCGTCGGCATCGTGCCGATCGCGCTCGGCATCTGGCTGGTGACGCGGCCGAAGCGGGCGGCCTAGGCGTCCACCGGCGCCGCCTGCAACGCCTTCAGCAGCTCGAAGCTGCGCCGCTTCGCCGCGAAATCGTAAAGCGGCGTGGTGATCATCAGCTCGTCCGCCAGCGTCGCGTCGAGGAAGCGCTCCAGCCCGGCCGCGACCTTCTCCGGCCCGCCGACCAGCACCTTCTCGCGGCCGCGGCGGATATGCGCCCGGTCGGCCTCGCTATAGGGATAGGCGGCCGCCTCCTCCGGCGAGGGGATCGGGCCATAGTCGCCTCGGTCGCGCTTCAGCCGGGAAAGGTCGACGCTGCCGGCCAGCCATTCCGCCTCCTCGTCGCTCGGCGCGCAGACCACGGCCAGCGCAAGAATGGCGTGCGGCGCCTCCATCCGTTCGGAGGGCTGGAAGCCCTGCCGGTAGCTCAGCATGGCGTCGAGCACGTCGTGCTGGGCGAAATGATGCGCGAAGGCGAAGCCGACGCCGAGCTGCGCGGAGAGCCGCGCGCTGTAGCCCGACGAGCCGAGCAGCCAGAGCGGCGGCAGCTTCACGTCGACCGGCATGACCTTGATGTTGCGATAGGGATGATCCGCCGGCCAGCGGCCAGTATCCCACAGCATCAGTTCCTTCAGCCGGTCGAGGAAATCGTCGCCCGGATCGACATCCTGCCGGCGCCGCAGCGCGTGCGAGGTCAGCCCGTCCGTGCCCGGCGCGCGACCGAGGCCGAGATCGACCCGGCCGGGATAGAGCGCCTCAAGCACCTTGAAGCGCTCCGCCACCATCAGCGGCGCGTGGTTGGGCAGCATGACCCCGCCCGAGCCGACGCGGATGCGCTGCGTGGCGGCAAGGATCTGCCCGGACATGACGTCCGGCGCGCCGGAAGCGACCGAGGGCAGGTTATGATGTTCGGCAACCCAGAAGCGCTCATAGCCGAGCGCGTCGACATGCCGGGCCAGCTCGATGGTCTCGCGCAGCGCCTGCGGGCCGGAGCCGCCGGACACGACGAAGGACAGGTCGAGGACGGAAAGGGGGGTGTTCGCGAGACGGGTCATTGGCCCTAGGTGGGAGGGGTGGCGCGCCGCCGCAAGGCGCGCCTGGCTCATGTCGCGTCCCTGTCACCGCCATGCCACGGCCCCGCGCGCCCATACCCCGCCATGCCCCTTCATTGTCACCAAATGCTCCCACGGACGTCCCCAAGGACGTTCCCATGAAAAGGCCGGCCATCGCCCCTCATCACGCCCCCCCGGAGTAGCACTACAAAGTCCGGTCGACGGAGTCGCACAGGCGCCTCTCGGACACTTTGGTGCAACCCTATTCGATGTGGTTGCACCGATAATCGACAACAGTTACACCAACACCGAAATTCATCGCGCCCGCAGGCGCATTTCCGGAAGATGGGGAACGGCATGTCGAGCAGCACCATGGGCGTGAAGATCGACGAGGAAATCCGCGCGCGCCTCAAGGTCGCCGCCGAGCGCGAGGGTCGCTCCCCGCATGCGCTGGTCAAGCAGGCGCTCATCGCCGCACTCGAGCGCAGCGAGCACGGCATGCCGGCGGTTGCCGCCGATATCGCAGCGCCCTTTGCTACCGATGGCGGCAGCCTCCCGAGCGAGGGTCCGTTCCTGCCCTTCGCCCGCAGCGTTCGCCCGCAAAGCGTGCTGCGCGCGCGCATCACCTCGGCCTATCGCATGCCGGAAACCGAAGCCGTGTCCATGCTGCTCGGCCCCGCGACGCTGCCGCCGGCCAAGGCCGAGGCGACGCGCGAGCGTGCCCGCCATCTGGTGGAGACGTTACGCGCCAAGGGCCAGAAGGGTCCGGTCGAGCGGCTCATCCATGAATATTCGCTCTCCAGCCAGGAGGGCGTCGCCCTCATGTGCCTCGCCGAAGCGCTGCTGCGCATCCCGGACCGCGCCACCCGCGACGCGCTGATCCGCGACAAGATCGGCCATGGCGACTGGCAGGCCCATGTCGGCCACAGCCCCTCGCTGTTCGTCAACGCCGCGACCTGGGGCCTCGTGCTCACCGGCAAGCTCACCACCACCTCCAGCGAAGCCGGCCTCACCGGCGCGCTCACCCGGCTCATCGGTCGCGGCGGCGAACCGGTGATCCGCAAGGGCGTCGACGTCGCCATGCGGATGATGGGCGAGCAGTTCGTCACCGGCCAGACCATCTCCGAGGCACTGGCGAACTCCCGCAAAATGGAGGCGAAGGGCTTCCGCTACTCCTTCGACATGCTCGGCGAGGCCGCCACCACCGAGGCCGATGCGCAGCGCTACTACGCCGATTACGAGCAGGCCATCCACGCCATCGGCAAGGCTTCGGCCGGACGCGGCATCTATGAGGGGCCTGGCATCTCGATCAAGCTGTCGGCGCTGCACCCACGCTACAGCCGCGCACAATATTCTCGTATTATCAATGAATTAATGCCGCGAGTTACAGCGCTTGCGAAGCTCGCTCGGCACTATGACATCGGCCTCAACATCGACGCCGAGGAAGCCGACCGTCTTGAGATTTCACTCGATCTGCTGGAATCACTTTGTTTCGATGAAGGCCTAAGTGGCTGGAACGGAATCGGTTTCGTCATTCAGGCCTATCAGAAGCGCTGCCCTTATGTGATCGATTACCTTATCGACCTCGCGCGCCGCTCGAACCATCGCCTGATGATCCGGCTGGTGAAGGGCGCCTATTGGGACAGCGAGATCAAGCGCGCGCAGATCGACGGACTGGAAGGCTTTCCGGTCTACACGCGCAAGGTCCACACCGACGTTTCCTATCTCGCCTGCGCCCGCAAGCTGCTCGCCGCGCCGGATGCGATCTTCCCGCAATTCGCCACTCACAACGCGCAAACCCTCTCAACCATTATCGAAGCTGCTGGCGCCAACTACTATGCTGGACAGTATGAATTTCAGTGTCTTCATGGCATGGGCGAACCTCTTTACGAGGAGGTTGTGGGCCGTGAGAAGATGGGCCGGCCCTGCCGCGTCTACGCTCCCGTCGGCACGCATGAGACGCTGCTCGCCTATCTCGTCCGCCGCCTGCTGGAGAACGGCGCCAACTCCTCCTTCGTCAACCGCATCGCCGATGCCGCGGTGCCGGTCGACGAGTTGATCGAGAGCCCGGTCGAGGTCGCCTCGCGCATCGAGCCGGTGGGCGCGCCGCATCCGCGCATCGCCGCCCCGGCCGACCTGTTCGGCGAGGCGCGGAAGAATTCCGCCGGCCTCGACCTCTCCAACGAACAGCGCCTCGGTTCGCTCGCCGCCGCCCTGCTCGCCGGCAGCGCCACCCCGCTCGCGGCCAGGCCGCTGCTCGGCGATGGCCCCGTTGCCGGCATCGCCCGCCCGGTGCTCAACCCGGCGGACCGTCGCGACCAGGTCGGCACGGTGGATGAAGCCACGCCCGAGATCGTCGCCCGCGCGCTGGAGATCGCGCACAATGCGGCGCCGATCTGGCAGTCGACCCCGCCCGAGGAACGCGCCGCCTGCCTGCTGCGCGCGGCGGACCTGATGGAGGAACGCCTGCCGCAGCTTCTCGGCATCATCGTGCGCGAGGCCGGAAAATCCTTCGCCAACGCCATTGGCGAGGTGCGCGAGGCGGTCGATTTCCTGCGCTACTACGCGGCGCAGGCGCGTGATGGCTTCTCCATCGACACCCATCGCCCGCTCGGGCCAGTGGTGTGCATCAGCCCGTGGAACTTCCCGCTCGCCATCTTCACCGGCCAGGTCGCCGCCGCGCTGGCGGCCGGCAATGCCGTGCTGGCCAAGCCGGCCGAGGAAACCCCGCTCATTGCCTTTGCGGCGGTGAGCCTGCTGCACGAGGCCGGCGTGCCGCCCGGCGCGGTGCAACTCCTGCCCGGCGCCGGCGATGTCGGCGCGGCTCTGGTGGGTGACGCCCGCACGCGCGGAGTCATGTTCACCGGCTCCACCGAGGTCGCCCGCATCATCCAGCGCCAGCTCGCCACCAGGCTCAACCCCGACGGCAGCGTGATCCCGCTGATCGCCGAAACCGGCGGGCAGAACGCGATGATCGTGGATTCCTCGGCGCTGGCCGAGCAGGTGGTGGCGGACGTGCTCGCCTCCGCCTTCGATTCCGCCGGCCAGCGCTGCTCGGCGCTTCGCATCCTCTGCCTGCAGGAGGATGTCGCCGACCGCATTCTGGAAATGCTGCGCGGCGCCCTGAAGGAGCTCGTCGTCGGCAACCCGGTGCAGCTGTCGACCGATATCGGCCCCGTCATCACCGCCGAAGCGAAGTCCATGATCGAGGCGCATGTCGAGCGCCTGCGCAAGGCAGGCCGCCGCATCGAGCAGGTCGGTCTCGACGACGAGGCGCGGCACGGCACCTTCGTGCCGCCGACGCTGATCGAGATCGACGACATCGCCGACCTGACGCGCGAGGTGTTTGGCCCGGTGCTGCACGTCGTGCGCTACCGGCGCGAGGCGCTGGACGCGCTGATCGACGCCATCAACGCCACCGGCTACGGCCTCACCTTCGGCCTGCACACCCGCATCGACGAGACCATCGCCCATGTCGGCGCGCGCATCGAGGTCGGCAATGTCTATGTGAATCGCAACATCATCGGCGCCGTGGTCGGGGTGCAGCCCTTCGGCGGGCACGGCCTGTCTGGCACCGGGCCGAAGGCGGGCGGGCCGCTCTATCTGGGCCGCTTGCTCTCCAAGCGGCCGGCGACCAGCCTGCCGGGGACCGGCGCCACCGATGCGGCGCGGCTATGGGTCGACTTCCAGTCCGATGCCGAGACGCGCGACCTGTGCGGCCGTGCGGTCGGGGCCGCACCCTATGGTCATCAGGCGGAACTCGCCGGTCCGGTCGGCGAGCGCAACCTCTACGCCCTCTCCCCGCGCGGCACCGTCCTGTGCCTCGCCACCACGGAACGCGGCCTCGCCGTCCAGATCGCCGCCGCCCTGGCAACCGGGAACCGGGTGTTGCTGCAAGGTGCTACCCTGCCGGCCCTTCCCGCCGGACTGGAGGAAATGGTGTCACTCACCGACAGTCTGGACGGTGCCACTTTCGACGCCGTGCTGTTCGAGGGCGACAGCGACACGCTGCGTCGGCTCAATGGCGAGATCGCCGGCCGCGAAGGGCCGATCGTGCTGGTGCACGGCCTCTCGCCGGACGATCTGGCGCGCGGCGAGTTGTACCCGCTCGACCTGCTGATGCTGGAGCGCTCGACCAGCACCAACACCGCCGCCGCCGGTGGCAATGCCAGCCTGATGAGCATCGGCTGAGGCCGCCGGGAACCGATCGCATCGCACGCGATTAATTTATCTCTCACGGCCTTGCCGGGGAGCACATGGCGATTATATCGTTTGCGATCAAATTGGAGGCGGGGTCTTGGGGGAGGCCGCGCCGGGAGGGTGCGATGGACAGTGATGCGGACAGCCTGAAGCTCGACGATTTCATCTGCTTCGCGATCTATTCGGCCTCGCACGCGGTCAACCGGGTGTACAAGCCGGTACTCGACGAACTCGGCCTCACCTACCCGCAATATCTCGTCATGGTGCTGCTATGGGAGCAGGATGGGTGCACCGTGGGCGAACTCGGCGCGCGGCTACGTCTGGAATCGAGCACGCTGACGCCGCTGCTGAAGCGCCTCGAAGCCTCCGGGCTGCTCACGCGCACCCGCGACAAGGCGGATGAGCGCCAGGTGCGGTTGCACCTCACGGAGCGCGGCCGCGCCCTACACGGCAGGGCCTCGGCCATGCCCTTGCGCCTTGGAAAAGCCTCCGGCCGCGACGTGCAGGAACTGCATCGGCTCCGTCGTGAAATCAACGGGTTGCGGGATACGCTGGACGCCAGCACCACTGTGTCCACCCACAACCCGTCACCCCCGTAAGGTTGATGTAAGCTGATGGGCGGAATTGTCCCGGCGCGGCCCCCGAGTGCCGCGCCGGAGGCCCCGCATGCGCCGCGAAACGTTCGATTCCTCGCCGGTGGGCATTATAATCCCGCGCCATACGCTGCCGGACATCTCCGTGGTCATCGCGGCGAAGGACGAGGCCGGTGCCATTGCGGGACTGATCGAGGAGATCGAAGCCGCCCTTGCCGGCGAGCGTTTCGAGATCGTCGTCATCAATGACGGCTCGAGCGACTCTACCGCCGAGATCGTGCGCGCCCTTGCCCGCTCCCGCCGGCATCTGGCCTTGCTCAGCCATGTCCGCTCCTGCGGGCAGAGCGCGGCGGTCCGCACCGGCGTGCAGGCATCGCTCGGAACACTGATCGTGACCCTCGATGGCGACGGCCAGAACGATCCGGCCGACATTCCGAGCCTGCTCACCGCCTATCGGACCAGCGCGCTGAACTCCCCGGTACAGATGATAGCCGGCCAGCGCACGCGCCGGCGCGACAGCGTCGTCAAGCGACTCTCCTCACGCATCGCCAACCGGGTTCGCGGCGCCATGCTCGGCGACGGCATCGCCGATACTGGCTGCGGCCTGAAGCTGTTCGACCGCGACGCCTTCATGCGCCTTCCCTATTTCGACCACATGCACCGTTTCCTGCCGGCACTGATGCAGCGCGAGGGCTACCGCGTCCTGACGCATCCGGTGAACCACCGCCCGCGCCAGACCGGCGTCTCCAAATACGGCACCTGGAACCGGCTCTGGGTCGGCATCGTCGATCTCGCCGGCGTCTACTGGCTGCGCACCCGCTTCAATCGTCCGGAAATCATCGAATGACCGCTTCCATCTGGATGGCCGTCGGCCTGATCGGCCAGGCCCTTTTTTCCGGCCGCTTCCTGTTGCAGTGGTGGACCAGCGAGAGGTTGGGGCGCAGCGTCGTGCCGAACGGGTTCTGGTACCTGAGCATTCTCGGCTCGGGCAGCCTGCTGGCCTATGCGCTCTATGTCCGCGACCCCGTGTTCATCATCGGCCAGTCGGCCGGCATGCTCATCTATCTCCGCAACCTCAAGCTCATCCGCAACGAGCGCCGGGCCTCCGGCGGAGCTTCGGCATGAGCCATGCCGAACGCCGCGCCTCGGCCGGTGGCTGGACCGCCGGGGAGGCGCTCGCGAGCCTGTCCCCGCTGAGCCTCGCCCTCGCCCTCTGCCTTCTCATCATCGGCCTCACGCTGTTCCTGCGCGCGCCCATTCCGGTGGACGAGACGCGCTACCTCACCGTGGCCTGGGAGATGTGGCGCTCCGGCGATCCGCTGGTACTGCACCTCAACGGCGCGCCCTACGCGCACAAGCCGCCCATGCTGTTCTGGCTGATCAACGCGGCCTGGCTGGTCACCGGCCCGCAGGAATGGTCGGCCCGGCTGGTGCCGGCGCTGTTCCTGCCGCTGAGCGTGTTCCTCACCTTCCGGCTCGGCCTCTCACTGGGCGATCGCCGTATCGCCGGACGCGGCGCGCTGGTACTCGCCAGCACCTCGATCTTCGCCTTCATGGGCGCCTCGACCATGTTCGACGCGATGCTGACCAGCGCCGTCGTCATGGCGCTGATCGGGCTGCTGCGCGCCGCGCGAGGGCAGGCGTTGAGCGGCTGGATGATCGTCGCCCTGTCGATCGGCTTCGGCATCCTCGCCAAGGGCCCGGTGGTGCTGCTGCATGTCCTGCCGGCGGCGTTGCTGGCCCCGCTCTGGATCGAACGCCAGCAGGTGTGGTGGCGCTGGTACATCTCGCTGCTGGCGGCCGTGACGGGCGGCGCAGCCATCGCGCTGGCCTGGGCGATCCCCTCGGCGCTGGCCGGCGGGAGCGACTTCGCCAATGAACTGCTATGGGGCCAGACCTCGGGCCGCATGGTGAACGCCTTCGCCCATCGGCGACCGTTCTGGTTCTATGTCCTGCTGCTCCCGGTGCTGCTGTTCCCGTGGGCGTTCGCCACCCGCCTGTGGACACGGCAGGCCGTAAGCGGCCTGTGGCAGAACAGGACATGGCGCCTGCCGGCGATCATGGCGGCAGGCAGCTTCCTGACGCTGTCGCTCGTCTCCGGCAAGCAGATCCATTATTTACTGCCGATGCTGCCGGCCATCTCGCTCCTCGTCGCCCGCATGCTCTCGCGTGGCGAACGCGCCGGCGAAGGGCGCCAGGGCGAGGAACGCGCCTTCGCGCTGATGGCCGTGCTGTTCGGCGCGGCCCTGCTCGTCGTTGCCGGACTGGCGCCGCGGCTGCCGGACGCTCTGCCGCCTATCCACGTCGCCCCCGCCCTGCTCCTGCTCGCGGCAGCGCTGCCGCTGTGGCGGCTGCGACATGCGCCGTGGCAGGTGGTGCCGGCCTTCGCGGCGGTTCTCGCCGTTGCCCTCTCGCTTGAGGCCGGCATGGGCGCGCTCGCCGGCTTCGACCTGCGCCCGCTGGCCAGCCGGATCGATCCGGCACGCCCGCTCGCCTTCGTCGGCGGTTACCAGGGCGAGGTCGGTTTTGCTGCACGCCTTGCCGGGCGGGTCGATGTCGTCACGCCGCAGGAAGGAGCCTCCTGGCGCAAGACTCACCCGGAGGGCCAGCTGGTCGCCATATTCCGCGGCGACATCCCTCATTTCGGCGACGGGAGGCCATGGTTGGAGCGCTATAGTAACCGCCGCATCGGTTTATGGCCGCCTCTGGCGGCAACGGGAGATACCAAGGGCGATGCGCCTGCTGCTGGTGGAAGATGAGCGCGAACTGGCCGGCCTGCTCAAGGCCGGGCTGAAAGCCGCCGGCTTCACGGTCGACCATGTAGCGAGCATCGCGGACGCCGAGGCGGCACTCGCGGCGGAAAGTTACGACATCGCCGTGCTCGACCTGCGCCTGCCCGACGGTGACGGGCTCGACCTGCTGCGCCGGCGTCGCGCCGCCGGCCTCGCCATCCCCGTGCTCATCCTCACCGCGCGCGACAGCCTGTCCGACCGGGTGAAGGGGCTTGAGCAGGGCGGCGACGACTATGTGCTGAAGCCGTTCCACATCGACGAGGTGGTGGCACGGCTGCGCGCCCTGCTGCGCCGGCCCAACCAGGCACTCGGCATCGACGTCGTCATCGGCAATCTCGCGCTTAACACGATGAACCTCGTGGTGACGGTGGACGACGTGCCCCTGCCTCTGTCGCGGCGGGAACTCGGCCTGCTTGAGCTGTTCATGCGCCGTGCCGGGCGCGTGCTGACCAAGGAGACCATCGAGCGGGCGCTCTATGGCTTCAACGAGGAACTGGAGTCCAACGCCGTTGAGGTGCTTTTGCACCGGCTGCGCCGCAAGCTCGCCGGGGCCGGGGCGACGCCGGCGATCCACACGCTGCGTGGCATCGGCTATCTCATGGACGACGCGCCGTGAGCACCACGGTCGAACCCTGGTCGCTGAAGCGGCGCCTCGCCATCCGCCTGCTCGTCGTGCTCACGCTCGGCGTGCTCGGCCCCTCCACCGTCATGGTCATCGCCGCCATGTGGGCCATCGATTCGATGGACGACCGGGCGCTGCAGGACCAGGCCGCCGACATCGTTCGCAACCTCGATCTGAGCGTTGCCCCGCCGGTGCTGCGGCTGCCGGAGCGGCTGGTCACCGCCTATGAGACATCCGGCAACTCTTATCTCTACGCCGTCGTGGATGCGGCCGAGAAGATCGTAGCGTCGTCCTCGCCCGCGGCGGCGGCGCTCGCGGCGGAAGCCATGCAGGGACCTGCCGGAACCTTCTTCCTCGTTCCGCGGCCGGATGGCGGTTCGCCCTGGTACGCCTACTCCTCGCAGGCCGGGCCGTATCGCATCGCCGTCGCCCAGGGTAGCCTGCACGAGGATGCGATGACCGACAGCGTCATCCGCGATCTGTTGAACTTCAGCTTGCTCACCGCCCTCCCGCTGCTCGCCGTCACCGTGCTGGTGGCGATATGGACGCTCAGCCGTGCCTTCCGGGACATTGATCGCGTCGCCGCCGATGCGCGCTCCATCACGCCGGGCGGCGCCGATGCGCGCCTGTCCTCCAGCGGCCTGCCCAATGAGATCCGCCCGCTGGTCGAAGCGGTGAACGACGCCCTTGCCCGGCTCAGCCGCGCCTATGACGTCGAACGGCGTTTCACCACGGACGCCGCCCACGAATTGCGCACGCCCGTCGCAGTGCTCATGGCGCGCATCGACACCATGCCGCCCGGTGCGCTGCGCGACGATCTCACCGCCGATGCGGCACGGCTCAGCCGTCTCGTCTCGCAGATGCTCGATGTGGCGCGTCTCGACGCGGCTCCCCTGCCGGTGGACACGACAGTCAACCTGACCTCCGTGGTGCGCGAGGCGGTCGCCCAGCTGGGGCCGCTGGCATTGCGGGACAAGCGGCAGATGGAGATGCGCGCGCCCGAGCGCCCGGTGAGCGTGCGCGGCAACGAGGCGGCGCTTCGTCTCGCCGTCACCAATCTCGTCGAGAACGCCATGCTGCACACGCCGGCCGGCACGCCCATCGATATCGAGGTGACGGACATGCCGTCGATCCGCGTGCTGGATCGCGGGCCCGGCGTGCCGGCTGCCGAACGCGGCGCGGTCTTCGAGCGTTTCCAGCGCAGCCCGACCACGACCGCCTCCGGAACCGGCCTGGGCCTCGCCATCGTCGCGGAGATTGCCGCGCGCCACGGCGCCGCCGCGACCGTCGAAGATCGCGAGGGCGGCGGAAGCGCGTTCGCCATCCGCTGGCCCCGGGACGGCTGAAACACGGGGGCCGAGCGGTCCATCCGCTTGCGCTCCGCCGCGCCCCTGCCCAAGATCTGGGCGGGGCCACCTACCGACCCCACGCAACGTAAACCGCAAACCCGCGAGCCTTCATGCTTGGCGGATGATTTGCATACGCATGGACTTCCGCACCGGACGACCCGTTGTCCCGTGCCTTCTGCCAATCGCCAACCGCCCTTGCATGCCCGGAGCTGCCGCCATGACCAGCCTGATCCGCCGTCTCGCCGCCCGCCTGCTACCGGATCGGACAGCCGCGCCGACGACGGGCATCGCGCGCCTTGCCGGCGTGGCGAGCCTTGCCGCGATGCTTGCCGTGGCCGCGAGCGGCGGCGCCCATGCCCAGACGCCGGTCAAGTTCACCCTCGACTGGGTGTTCCAGGGGCCGACCTCGCCCTTCCTCGTCGCGCTGGAGAAGGGCTACTACAAGGCCGAGGGCCTCGACGTCACCATGGACCCCGGCCAGGGCTCCGCCGGCGCGGTGCAGCGCGTGGCTTCCGGCGCCTACGACATCGGCTTCGCCGACGTGAACTCGCTCATCGAGTACAACGCCAAGAATCCCGGCAAGGAAATCCTGTGCGTGTTCATGGCCTATGATTTCCCGCCCTTCGGCGTCTATGCGCTGAAGAAGTCAGGCATCACCAAGCCCACCGACCTCGCCGGCAAGAAGCTGGGCGCGCCGGTGTTCGACGCTTCGTTCCGGCTGTTTCCCGCCTTCGCCAAGAAGGTCGGCATCGATCCCAAGAGCGTCGAGCATGTGAACCTCACCCCACAGCTGCGCGAGCAGTCGCTGGTGCAGGGCACGGTCGACTTCATCTCCGGCCACTATTTCTCCTCGATCCTCGACCTGAAGGCGCGCGGCGTGAAGGAGGAGGACATCGTCGCCTTCACCTATAGCGGCGCCGGCATGGACGTGTACGGCAACGGCATCATCATCTCCCCCGCCATGGCCGGAAAGCCCGAGGCGGTGCAGGGCTTCCTGCGCGCCACCGCCAAGGCGTGGAAGGAAGTCGCCGCCGATCCGGCCGTCGGCGTCGCCGCCGCCAAGGCGCGCGATCCGCTGATCGACGAGAAGCTGGAGACCGAGCGCCTCGACATGTCGCTGAAGATGAATGTGCTGACGCCCTTCGTGAAGGAGAACGGCATGGGCGACGTCGATCCCGCGCGCTTCGCCCGCTCGGTGCAGGATGTGGCGGACGCTTTCGGCCTACCCAGCGCGCCGGCGCCGGACAAGGTTTTCACCAGCAAGTACCTGCCGCCCAAGGCGGAGCGCATGGTCGCCCCCTGACTAATCAGTACCGGCGTCCCGTTGCGGGGCGCCGCCCAACTCTCCGCGTGGTGCCTGACTGAATGTCCTCCGCCCCTCCCCTCGTCGAACTGAAGAATGTCGGCCTCGCCTATGGCGAGGGCAAGGAAGCGACGCTGGCGCTCGCCGACGCCACCATGAGCATCGCCGATGGCGAGTTCGTCGCCGTGGTCGGCCCGTCCGGCTGCGGCAAGTCCACGCTGATGAAGCTCGTCACCGGCCTGCTGCCGCCGACCTCCGGCGAGGTCAAGGTGCGCGGCGCGCGCGTCACCGGGCCGATCCGCGGCGTCGGCATGGCGTTCCAGAACTCCACCTTGATGCCCTGGCGCACCACGCGCGACAACGTCATGCTGCCGCTGGAGGTTGTCGAGCCGCACAAGCGGCGGCTGCGCGCCGAGCGCGCCTATTATTTCGACAAGGTGCAGCAGCTGCTCGCCTCGGTCGGGCTCGGCGAATTCGGTGACAAATACCCCTGGCAGCTCTCCGGCGGCATGCAGCAGCGCGCCAATGTCTGCCGGGCGCTGATCCACGAACCGCAGATCCTCATGCTGGACGAGCCGTTCGGCGCACTCGACGCCTTCACCCGCGAGGAACTGTGGGGGATCATGCAGGCGCTGTGGCTGGAGCGGCGCTTCACCGCCGTGCTGGTGACGCATGATCTGCGCGAGGCGGTCTATCTCGCCGACACGGTCTATGTGATGAGCCGCCGCCCCGGCCGCATCGTCAAGATCCGCACGGTCGACCTGCCGCGTCCGCGCACGCTGGAGACCACCTTCCAGGCCGAATTCGTCGAGATCGTGCACGAATTGCGCGAGCGCATCCAGCTGGAGCATGCCTGATGACCGCGCGCCAGCGGCGCCTTGCGCGCCTCGCCATGCCCTGGCTCACCCTCGCCGTACTGCTGCTTCTGTGGGAAGCGGCCTGCCTTCTCCTCGACATACCGGAAATCATCGCCCCGCGTCCCAGCCGGGTGATCGAGGTCATGGTGCAGCGCTGGGACCTCCTGCTGCGCTTCTGCCTGGAGACCTTCTGGACGACGATGATCGGCTTCTTCCTCGCCATCGGCTTCGGACTGTTGCTGGGTCTGGCCATCGGCGCCTCGCCCTTCATCTATGCCGGCCTCTACCCGCTGCTGATCGCCTTCAACGCCATCCCCAAGGTCGCCATCGTGCCAATCCTGATGATCTGGCTCGGCATCGGCGCGTTGCCGGCGGTCATCACCGCCTTCGTCATCTCCTTCTTCCCCATCGTGGTGAACGTCGCCACCGGCCTGGCCACCATCGAACCGGAAATGCGCGACGTCATGCGCTCGCTCGGCGCCAGCAACTGGGAAATCCTGACCAAGGTCGGGGTGCCGCGCGCCATGCCCTATCTGTTCGCCAGCCTGAAGGTGGCGGCGACGCTCGCCTTTGTCGGCTCGGTGCTGGCGGAGACGGTCGGCGGCAATCGCGGCATCGGCTTCCTCATGCTGTCGGCCAGCGCGCGCAACGATTCCGCCACCACCTTCGCCGGCCTGTTCGCCATCGCCATCATGGGTGTCGGCGTCTACGCGGCCTGCGCGCTGATCGAGCGGCGCATGACCCGCTGGGCTTTTCGCGGACAGGTGGTGAACTGAGGGCGGACGACAAGCTGGGCACGCCGGCAACCGGGCGGTAGCCTTCGCGGGAGCGGCTGACTATGGTCGCGCCCCCTGCATATTCACGTCCCGGTACCGCATGACTGCCGACAACGCCTCCCTCGCCGCCCGCCTTGCCCAGCAAATCGCCGGCGAGATCAACGCCCGCCCGCAGCAGGCCGCGGCGGCCATCGCCCTGCTCGACGAGGGCGCGACCGTTCCCTTCATCGCGCGCTACCGCAAGGAGGTCACCGGCGGTCTCGACGACACCCAGCTGCGCCTGCTCGGCGAGCGGCTGATCTATCTGCGCGAGCTGGAAGCCCGGCGCGGCGCGATCCGCGAATCCATCCGCCAGCAGGAAAAGCTGACCCCGGATCTGGAAGCCTCCATCGACGCTGCCGCCACCAAGGCCGAGCTGGAGGACATCTACCTCCCGTTCAAGCCCAAGCGCCGCAACAAGGCGGAAATCGCCCGCGAGCGCGGTCTCGGCCCGCTGGCGGAGACGATCCTCGCCGAGCGCGCCGCCGTCCCCGCGGAGCTGGCCAAGGCGTACCTCACCGACGAGGTGCCGGAGGTGAAGGCGGCGCTGGATGGCGCGCGCGACATCATCTCCGAGCAGTTCGCGCAGAATGCCGAACTGCTCGGCCGGTTGCGCGGCCACCTCCACCGGCACGCCAACATCCGCGCCCGCGTGGTCGAGGGCAAGCAGGAGGCGGGCGCCAAGTTCTCCGACTATTTCGACCATGTCGAGAAATGGGCCAACGTGCCGAGCCATCGCGCGCTCGCCATGCTGCGCGGGCGCAACGAGGACGTGCTGACGCTGGAGATCGAGGCTGATGCCGACGATCCCCGTCCGGTGAAGCCGGTGGTGCGGATGATCATGGAGGCCTATTCGATCGGCGACCGCCTGCCCGGCGACGCTTGGCTGACCGAGGTCGCCGGCTGGACCTGGCGGGTGAAACTCTCGCTGCACCTTTCGCTCGACCTGATGACCGAGCTGCGCATGAAGGCGGAGACCGAGGCGATCAACGTCTTCGCCCGCAACCTGAAAGACCTGCTGCTCACCGCCCCGGCCGGCTCGCGCTCCACCATGGGGCTCGATCCCGGCATCCGGACCGGCGTCAAGGTCGCGGTGATCGACGGCACCGGCAAGCTGGTGGCGACCACCACGGTCTATCCCTTCCCGCCGAAGAACGACGTGCGCGGCACCCAAGGTGAGCTCGCCCGCCTCATCCGCCAGCACAAGGTCGAGCTGGTCGCCATCGGCAACGGCACCGGCAGCCGCGAGACCGAGAAGCTGGTGGCGGAGATGCTGGGCGACCTGCCGCCGCCAAAACCCATCAAGGTGGTGGTGTCGGAAGCCGGCGCCTCGGTCTATTCGGCCTCGGAGCTGGCTGCGGCCGAGTTCCCCAATCTCGACGTGTCGCTGCGCGGCGCAGTCTCCATCGCCCGCCGGCTTCAGGACCCGCTGGCGGAGCTGGTGAAGATCGAGCCGAAGTCGATCGGCGTCGGTCAGTACCAGCACGATGTCGACCAGTATCATCTGGCGCGGGCGCTCGACGCGGTGGTCGAGGATGCGGTGAACGCGGTCGGCGTCGACCTCAACACCGCTTCGGCCTCGCTGCTGGCGCGCGTGTCGGGGCTGGGCAGCTCGCTCGCCGAGGCCATCGTCGCCCATCGCGACGCCAACGGCCCGTTCGCCAGCCGCAAGCAGCTCCTGGAGGTCTCGCGCCTGGGCCCCCGCACCTTCGAACAATGCGCCGGCTTCCTGCGCATCCGCGACGGCGCCGAGCCGCTGGACGCCTCCTCGGTGCATCCGGAGGCCTATGGCGTCGCGCGCAAGATCGTCAAAGCCTGCGGGCGCGACCTGCGCGCGCTGATGGGTGACAGCGCGGCGCTTTCCGCACTGGATCCCCGCGCCTTCGTCGACGAGCGCTTCGGCCTGCCCACCGTGCGGGACATCATCGCCGAGCTGGACAAGCCCGGCCGCGACCCGCGCCCCGCCTTCAAGACCGCCACCTTCGCCGACGGCATCGACGACATGAAGCAGCTCATGCCCGGCATGGAGCTTGAAGGCACGGTGACGAACGTCGCCGCCTTTGGCGCCTTCGTCGATATCGGCGTGCATCAGGACGGGCTGGTGCACGTCTCCCAGCTCGCCGACCGCTTCATCAAGGACGCGCACGAAGTGGTGAAAGTCGGCGACGTGGTGAAGGTGCGGGTGCTTGAGGTCGACCTCAAGCGCAAGCGCATCTCGCTGTCGATGCGTAGGGATGCCGGCGCTGGCGTCCCAGCCGGCCGGGGCGCACCGGAGCGTCCGCAGGGCGGGCAAGGCAAGCCCGCGCCTGCGAAACCCGCGCCGCGCGAGCCGCAGGGCGCCTTTGGCGCCGCGCTGATGGACGCGCTGAAACGGCGGTAGATGAAAACCGTCATCCCGGACCGCAGCAAGGCCGATCCGCGATCGTGTGAAACCGGCGAGCGATCCCGGCTCTCGGCTGCGCTACGGCCGGAAGGACAGTAATGTTCTCGACTTCCCATCCCAAGCGACGTCATCCTGAGGTGCCCGGCAAATGCCGGGCCTCGAAGGATACTCATCCGGGCGTGCCCCGCATCCCATCCTTCGAGGCCGCCTTCGGCGGCACCTCAGGATGACGTTGCTGCGTGGTTCAGCCCCTTACACCTTGTGCTCGTAGAGCAGCCGGGCGCGGATCGTTCCCTCCAGCGCGCGGATGTCGGTGAGCACGCGCTGGCTGTCCGCCGCCGAGGCGTCGGCGTCGAGCACGACATAGCCGATATCGGCATTGGTCTCGTAGTACTGCGCGGCGATGTTGACCTGGTGCCGGGCCAGCACGTCGTTCAGCCGGCCGAGCATGCCCGGCAGATTGCGCTGCACCTGGATGAAACGGGTGCCGAGCGGACGGGCCGGCAGCTGCACCTGCGGGAAATTCACCGCGCCCACCGTGGAGCCGGTGTCGCTGTAGTCGACCAGCTTGCGCGCCACCTCGGCACCGATGCGCTCCTGCGCCTCCTCGGTCGAGCCGCCGACATGCGGGGTGAGGATGACATTGTCGAGCCCCTGCAGCGGCGAGACGAAGCGCTCGCTGTTGGAACCGGGCTCGACCGGGAACACGTCGACCGCGGCGCCGCGCAGGCGGCCCGCCTTCAGCGCTTCCGCCAGCGCGTCGAGGTCGACCACGGTTCCGCGGCTGTTGTTGATGAAATAGGCGCCCGGCTTCATCGCCGCGAATTCGGGGCGGCCGATCATCCCGGCGGTGGCCGGCGTCTCCGGCACATGCAGCGACACGACATCGCTCAGCGCCAGCAATTCGGTGAGGCTGCCGACGGATTCGGTGTTGCCGTGGCGCAGCTTGTCGGTGTGGTCGTAGAAGATGACCTTCATGCCCATCGCCTCGGCAAGGTTCGACAGCTGCGAGCCGATATTGCCGTAGCCGACGATGCCGAGCGTCTTGCCGCGCACTTCCAGGCTGTTATTGGCCGACTTGTCCCAGCGTCCCTCATGCGCGGCGCGCGAGCGCTCGGGAATTCGCCGCAGCAGCATGACGATCTCGCCGATCACCAGCTCCGCGACGCTGCGCGTGTTGGAGAACGGCGCGTTGAACACGGGAATGCCGTGAACCCGGGCCGCATCGAGATCGACCTGGTTGGTGCCGACGCTGAAGCAGCCGATGGCGATCAGCCGATCCGCCGCCTCAAGCACATCGGCGGTGATGTTGGTGCGCGAGCGGATGCCCAGAATGTGCACGCCCTTGATCGCCTCCTTCAGCGCGTCGCCGTCCAGCGCCTTCGGCAGGCGCGTGACACTGGAATAGCCGGCGGCCTTGACGATCTCGACTGCGCTGTCGTTCACGCCCTCAAGGAGCAGTACGCGGATCTTGTCCTTGGACAGCGACAGTTGCGAGGAATGGGAATGATGATCGGCCACGATCTCGGCGTCCTTCGGCGATGAAACAAGCTGACGAGGGAAGACCCGGCCCGAACGCACCTCTATGCGTCGCCCGGCGGATCCACCGCCCGAGGAATGTGACATCCCCGGGCGGCGCGGAACTTACCCCTTCTGCGGCCGCCGTCCACCATGCGTGTGCCGGCGCCAGGCAGGAATCGTCCACCCTTTGTCGAACATGCGCCCAACATCCTGCCCCGCACCTCGAAAAGCTCTGGCGAAAGGTGCAAGAGCATGCCCCAATTTCCCGGTGAATCGCGGTGGATGATGCGCATGAAGCCATCGTTGCCGCGTCCGCGCGCGCGAGTGGATGAGCAGGATGACGCAGCTGACAGAGACGATTTTCGACGGTCACAACGACGTGCTGCTGCGCCTGTGGGAGCACGCCAAAGCGGGCATCGACCCTATCCGCGAATTCGCCGAAGGCACCGATCAGGGTCATCTCGACGCGCCGCGTGCGCGCAAGGGCGGCCTGATCGGCGGGATATGCGCCATCTATATTCCCTCGGGCGGTCTGGAGTTGAAGGCGCCCGACGAGCGGGGCCACTACGCGACCGAGCTCGCCGCGCCGCTGGAACGCGCGCCCTCGCTCGACACAGCGCTCGAATTCGCCGCCATCGCCTTCCGTCTGGAACGGGCGGGGGCCTGGAAGCTCTGCCGCTCCATGGCAGACATCCGCGACGCCGGCGCGCGCGGCATCTTCGCGGCCGTGCTGCACATGGAAGGCTGCGAGGCGATCGATCCCGACCTCGCGGCGCTGGAGACGTTCCATGCCGCCGGGCTGCGCTCGCTCGGCCCGGTGTGGAGCCGCAACAACATCTTCGGCCATGGCGTGCCCTTCGCCTACCCAATGGGCCCGGATACTGGACCGGGCCTCACCCCCGCCGGCTTCGAACTGATCCGCGCCTGCAACCGGCTCGGCATCGTGGTCGACCTCGCCCACATCACCGAGAAGGGGTTCTGGGACGTGGCAAAGACCACCGAGCAGCCGCTCGTCGTCAGCCATTCCAACGCCCATGCCCTCACCCCGGTCGCGCGGAACCTGACCGACCGCCAGTTCGACGCGGTGCGCGAGAGCAAGGGGCTGGTGGGGCTCAACTTCGCCACCACCATGCTGCGCGCCGACGGACAGGAGAACGCCGCGACGCCGATTGCCGACATGGTCCGGCACATCCGCTACATGGTCGAGCGCATGGGCATCGACTGCGTGGCGCTGGGATCGGACTTCGACGGCGCGACCATCCCCGCGGAGATCGGCGACGCCGCCGGCCTGCCCGCGCTGGTCGCGGCCCTGCGGGCGGACGGTTTCCAGTCCGGCGAGATCACCGCCATCTGCCGGGACAACTGGCTGCGCATCCTCGCCCGTGCCTGGGGCGAGGCGGCCTGATCGGCCGCCGGGCCCGCGCCTTGAAAGCGCGGGACCGCCGGCCCATAAGAAATGCCAGATTCGCTGAACAATCCGGCGCGGCCCGATTCCAGATGAGCATCCCCAAGTCAGCCGCGACGCGACCCGGACCGGGCGAACCAGTGCCGGCCGACAAGAAAACGCGCCGGCAGGGCGAAGTGCTCCTGCTGCTGGAGCGGCTCGGCTACGCCTCGGTCGAGCAACTCTCGGAACGCTTCGGCATCACCACCCAGACGGTGCGGCGCGACATCGCCGACCTGTCGGCGCTCGGCAAGGTGCGGCGCTATCACGGCGGCGTCGCGCTCTCGGCCGCGATCGACCCGACCACCTACCGCCAGCGCCGGGTGGAGCGCGTCGAGGCCAAGCGCCGCATCGCCGCGCGCGTCGCCGAGCTGGTGCCCGACGGCGCCTCGGTCTTCCTCGACACCGGCACCACCTGCGAGACCGTCGCCGAGGCGCTGACCGCCCGCACCGACCTCAAGGTCGTCACCTACAGCCTGCGCGCCGCCACACTGCTCAGCGACCGCACCGACTTCACGATCGCGGTTCCCGCCGGCTTCGTGCGCAACGTCGATGGCAGCGTGTTCGGCGAAGGCACGACCGATTTCATCCGCCGCTTCCGCTTCGATGTCGCCATCATCGCGGTGAGCGGCATCGAGGCCGATGGGCGCATGGCGGATGACGACCATAACGAGGTCGCCATCGTGCGCCTGGCGATGACGCTCGCGCGCTCCATCATCCTTGCCGCCGACAGCAGCAAGTTCGACCGCGCCGCGCTGGTCGAGCTCGGCAACGTCGCCGACGTCTCCGACTTCGTCACCGATGCCGAGCCACGCGCCGAACTTCAGGGCGTGCTCCGCGAGGCCGGCGTCCGACTGCACATATCCTGAGCGCCGGGCGCATCGAAGTTGGTCTTTACAGACCTTCAAATTGCATTAGCTTCTAAATGTTGGAAAAACGACATTCCTTTCCGTCTTTGGTCGGAAACGGACTTTTTCCACCGCAGAAGGCCAAAAACAAAGAGGAGTGGGAACATGCTGACGATGAAGAGCGGACGCGCGCTGATGACGGCGGCGGCTCTCCTGCTGTTCGGGGGCGTCGCCTCCGCCGAGGCGATTACCGTCTACACCGCTTATGAAGAGGACGAGGCCGCCGCCTTCCTGGCGGAAGCCAAGAAAGCGCTTCCCGATATCGACGTGAAGATGCTGCGCCTGTCCACCGGCGACCTGGCCGCGCGCATCATCGCCGAATCCGGCAATCCCCAACACGACGTGCTGTGGGGCTTCGCCGTCACCTCCATGGTCGACCCGCGCATTAGTGCGACGCTGGAAGCCTACAAGCCCAAGGGCATCGAGGCGGTGGCCGAGCGCTTCCGCGACAAGGACGGCAAGTGGTTCGCCGTCACCGGCTACATGGCCGCCTTCTGCGTCAACAAGGACCGCCTCGCCGCCAAGGGCCTGCCGATGCCGAAGTCCTGGGCGGACCTGACCGATCCCAAGTTCAAGGGCGAGGTGGTCATGCCGAACCCGGCCAGTTCGGGCACCGGCTACATCCAGGTCGACGCGCTCCTACAGATGATGGGCGAGGAGAAGGGCTGGGCGTTCCTCGACAAGCTCGACAAGAACGTCGCGCAGTACATCAAGTCGGGCTCCAAGCCGTGCAACGCCGCCTCGGCGGGCGAGTACGCGGTCGGCGCCTCCTTCGAGCTGCGCGCGATCAAGAACATCGAGGAAGGCTACCCGATCGCCATGGTCATCGCGTCCGAAGGCGCGGGCAACGAGTTGGAGGCCAATGCGCTGGTCGCCGCCTCCAAGCACAAGGACGCCGCCAAGCGCTTCCTCGACTGGACGGTGAGCAAGCAAGCCGCCGACTCCTATTACAAGTGGAAGGCCATCGTCACCGTGCCCGGCGGCACCATGCCGGAACGCTTCATCAAGGCCGGCCTGCCGGCCGACATCTCCACCGTGCTGTTCCCGGTCGACTTCGCCGCTGCCGCCAATGACCGCGCGCGGATCATCGAGACCTGGCAGAAGAAGTACGAGCGCTGAGCGGAACAAGCGGGAGATCACGGCCATGAGCCTCTCGATCCGGGATGTCTCAAAGCGGTTCGCGGGTCTCACCGCGCTCGACCGCGTCTCGCTCGACGTGCCGAACGGAACCTTCGTCTGCTTCCTCGGCCCCTCCGGCTGCGGCAAGACCACGCTCCTGCGCGTGATCGCCGGACTGGAGGAGGCCAACAGCGGCGAAATCCGCCTGAACGGGCAGGACCTGTCGCACACCCCTGCCCGCGACCGGAATTTCGGCATCGTCTTCCAGTCCTATTCGCTGTTCCCCAACATGTCGGCGGCGCGCAACGTCGCCTACGGGCTGGAGTGCCGGCGCTGGGCGAAGCCCGCCGTGGCCGAGCGCGTCGATGCCATGCTCAGGCTGGTGCATCTGGCCGACCATGCGCAGAAGCTGCCGGCACAGCTTTCCGGCGGGCAGCAGCAGCGGATCGCGCTGGCGCGGGCCATGGCGCCCAATCCGGCTCTACTGCTGCTCGACGAGCCGCTCTCCGCGCTCGACGCCAAGGTGCGCGAGGAATTGCGGGTGGAGATCCGCGCGGTGCAACGGCGCCTCGGCATCACCACCATCATGGTCACGCATGACCAGGAGGAGGCCCTCGCCATGGCCGACCTCGTCGTGGTGATGAACCGCGGCGTGATCGAGCAGGTCGGCGCGCCGCGCGCGCTCTATGACGAGCCGGCCACTCCCTTCGTCGCCAGCTTCATCGGCGGCATGAACCTCATCGACGTCGCCGCCGGCGCGGATGGGCGACCGACCTTCGGCGACATTCCCTTGCGGGTGGAGGACCGACACAATGGCGCCCGCAGCCTCGGCCTGCGGCCCGAGCATGTGGGAATCGGCGCGCCGGATGCGGTGGGCGAGAACATCGTGCCCGGCCGGATTCTCGACGTCGCCTTTCTCGGCAACCTGACGCGCGTCTCGGTGGAGCCCGCAATGGGCGGCCGGCCGATCCTCGTCGAGATTCATGGCCGCACCCGCATCCCCGCGGTCGACGAGATGGTAACGCTGCATTTGCCCGCCGACGCGCTGCGGGTGCTGGCATGAGCGTGCGCTCCGAGCCCTTGCCGGCCGCAGCCACACGCGGCCGCTTCCTCAGCGACCGGATGGTCGCCGGCCTGCTAACGGCGGCCGTCGCGCTGCCGCTGGCCCTGTTCTTCCTGCTGCCGCTGCTGTCCATCCTGGCGCGCAGCTTCGAGACGACGGCAGGCTTCGGCCTCGGCAATTTCAGCTCGGCGCTGTCGACCGCGCGCTTCTGGCAGCTCGTTGCCAACAGCGCGGCGATGTCGGCGATGTCGACCGTGCTGGGCGTCACCCTGGCCTATGCCTACGCCTATGGCCTGCAACGCGCCTGCGTTCCCGGGCGCAGCCTCCTGCGCATCGTCGCGCTGATGCCGCTCTTCGCGCCGTCCATGGTGCAGGCGCAGGGGCTGATCCTGCTGCTCGGCCGTAACGGTGCGCTCAACCGCTTCTTCGACGCCGGCATCGAGATCTACGGCTTCTGGGGCACGGCGATCGCCAACCTGCTCTACGCCTTCCCCTATGCCTTTCTCATTCTCTCGGCCTCGCTCGCCATCGCCGATGGCCGGCTCTATGAGAGCGCGACGGTGATGGGCGCCGGCCCGTTCCGCATCTTCCGCACAGTGACGCTGCCCGCCACCCGCTTCGGCCTCGCCGCCGCCTGCTTCGTCGTGTTCACGCTGGTCATGACCGATTTCGGCAACCCGATGGTGATCGGCGGCGATTTCAACGTGCTCGCCACCGAGATCTACAATCAGGTGATCGGACAGGCCCAGTTCGGCCTCGGTGCCGTCATCGGCGTGGTGCTGTTGGTGCCGGCCGTGATCGCCAAGGTGCTGGAGAAGCGCATCACCCGCCGTCAGCACGCGCTGCTCACCGCGCAGTCGCGGCCGCTTGTCATCAAGCCGGCATTGAAGCGCGATATCGGTTTCGCGCTCTATCTCTACACCGTCGCGGCGCTGATGCTCTCGGTGGTCGGCATCGTCGTCTTCGCCAGTTTCGTGCGGCTCTGGCCCTACAACATGGAACTGACGCTGAAGCACTACCAGTTCGACGTGCAGAACGGCATCGCCCCCTTGTGGAACAGCATCGCCGTGGCGATCGCGACCGCCTTCCTCGGCGTGCTGCTCGCCGGCGCGGCGGCGATCGTCGTGAACAAGTTCCGCAACCCGCTGACCGGCACGCTGTCGCTGCTCGCCGTGCTGCCCTCCGCCGTACCGGGAATGGTGCTGGGGCTCGGCTATGTGCTGACCTTCAACAGCCCCTCGAACCCGCTCAATTTCCTCTATGGCGGGTTCTTCCTGATCATCGTCCTGAACGTCTATTACAACCACAGTCAGGCGTTCCTGATCTCCTCGACCAGCCTCGGCCAGATCGGCGACAGCTTCGACGAGGCCTCGACCATGCTGGGCGCCGGCGTGCTGCGCACTTTGTTCAAGGTCACGCTGCCGCTGATCTGGCCGACCCTGCTCGGCATCGGCGTGTTCTATTTCATGCGGGCCATGGTCTCGCTCTCGGCGGTGATCTTCCTCATCACCCCTTCCACCCAGGTCGCCGCCGTCTCCGTGCTGCAACTCTCCGACCGCGGCGCGCTGAACCAGGCCGCCGCCTTCTCCGTGTGCATCATGGCGACCGTGGTCGGCTGCCTGCTGCTCGTGCGCCTCATCCTCGTGCTCGCGGGCGCCAAGAACGTGACGTTGATCCGATGACCGATCCAGCCACCATCCGCGCCATCCTGTTCGACAAGGACGGCACGCTGCTCGACTACGAGAAGACCTGGGGCACCATCAACCGCGCCGCCGCCGCCCTCGCCGCCCATGGCGACCACGCGCTGGCGATGCGCCTGCTCGACATTGGCGGCATCGACCCGGCAAGCGGCCTGACGCGGGCCGACAGCCTGCTGGCCGCCGGCAATACCAGCGAGATCGCGCAGGCCTGGGTCGCCGCCGGCAGCCCCTATGGCGTGGCGGACCTCACCGCGGCGCTCGACGACCTCTTCACCCAGTCAGCGACCCGCGCGGTGCCCGTGACCGATCTCGACGCACTGTTTCAGCGGTTGACGGCGCGCGGTCTGATCCTCGGCATCGCCAGCAGCGACAGCGAGGCGGCCATCCGCGCGACACTCCGCACGCTCGGCGTGAGTGGCCATGTCCGCTGCGCCATCGGCTATGACAGCGGCCATGGCAGCAAGCCGGGACCGGGCATGCTTCTCGGCTTCGCCGCAGCCATCGGCATCGCGCCGGCCGAGATCGCCGTGGTCGGCGACAATCTGCACGATATGGAGATGGCGCGGTCGGGCGGCGCCGGCCTGCGCATCGGCGTCCTCACCGGCACCGGCCGGCAGGAAACCCTCGCCGCCGCCGCGGATCTGTGCCTGCCCAGCATCGCCGACCTCGAAGGACAGCTGTTCCGCCAGCTGGTTTAAGGGCGTGGGCCGCGCGCGGCGATCGACGTCATGACCGACTTGTAGCTGGCGGCAAATTTATTAGCCGTCAAATAATCGAGGAACGCCGACCGGTTCGCCGCGCCGAGGGCGGCCAATCGCGTCCGGTCGCCCACCACTTCCTCGATCTTGCCCCTGATCGACTCAGGGGTAGGCTCGCAAAGCACCACCCCCTCGGACAACTTCGCCAAGGTTTTATTGCCGCCGGTATCGGTCGCGATGATGGGTCGACCAAGAGCCATCGCCTCGATCGCCACGAGATCGAAATATGTGTTTCGGTTCGGAAGAATAAAGACGTCGCTTTTCTTGATGAGACTGTGGACCTTGTTGGTCCAGCCCACCTCGATCCAGTTGGGATGCTCCGGCGCCGGGATCGGTCCGGCCCCTCCGGCGACGACGACGGCGACATCGCCTCTTGACGCGAGTGGCAGCGCCGCATCGATCAGGAGATCGTAGCCCTTCACCCGATTATGCCGGCCGGCATAGCAGATCAGCGGTCGCTGCCCCGTTCGGCCGAGATCGAGATCGAAATCCGGCAGTTCCCCGATATCGACGATGCCGGTCATGAGATAGCTGACCGGCTTTTGCCCCACCAGCGTCTCGAACTCCGGCCAGAACGTCTCGTATATCTTGCGCGAATGCTCGCAGGGGAAGACCAGATGGTCGACGACCTCGACGCCTCGCGTATCGATGGCATCCAGTCGCACCTTGAGACGAGGGAGCAGGAACGGTGCGAGACCATACCCCATGATTACCGCCGCACGCTCGACCGCCGGCTTCTCCGGACTGTGCGACGTCAGCACCAGCACCGTCTTCGACCTCAGGCCGAGACGCGTGAGCGAATTGTGCCCCATCAGCGCATGAAGCGTCGTGTGGCAGTGAAGAACGTCGAAATTGCCTTCCTTCAGCCGCTGCTCGGCACGCTCCGGCAGATAATATTTGTCGAGATCCTTGAAATAGATCTCCATCCACTCCTTGCGCAGTCGCTCCGCCAGGAACGTCTTGCCCAGCCGCCACAAGGCGGGCGACAGGGCCTTCAGCTTCGACGCCTGCTCGGTAAGGCCGTTGGGCTGGCGAATACCCGCTTGCGACTCGAACAGAAACTCGATGCCGTCGCTGCCAACGTCCTTCAGGCCCTCGACCAGTTGCCAGAGATAGCCGCGAGGGCCACCGGCATTCTGCATCGGCACGTTAGGCTCATAGACGGCGACTTTGGCGCGCGGCCCCATCACTCCGTCGCCCCCAGCGCCGCCCCGACGACTTGGTCCATATTATAATACCTGTATTGTGCCAGCCGCCCGACGAAGACGACGTCGCGTTCCGCGTCCGCCAGGGCCTTGTACTGGCGGAACAGCGCCTCGTTCTCCGGGCGCGGCACCGGGTAATAGGGCTCGCCCTCGGCGCAAGGGTATTCCCGCACGATCGAGGTGCCCTTCACCTTCTGTCCCGAGAGATGCTTGAACTCGGTGATGCGGGTGAAGTCGTGCGCGTTGGGGTAGTTCACCGTTCCCACCGGCTGCGCCTGATCGGTATCCGGCAGGTGCTCGTGCTCAAAGCGCAGGCTGCGATAAGGCAACCGGCCGAGTCGGTAGCCGAAATAACCGTCGATCGGGCCGGTATAGAAGATTCGGTCGAACGCACGGCGATCGAGGCTCTCGAATTCGACGCCGAGTTCCACCGTGATGTTGGGATGATCCAGAATGTTGCGGAACATGGCGGTGAACCCATCCGCCGGCATGAACTGGAAGCTGTCGGTGAAATAGCGGTCGTCATCGTTGGTCCGCGTCGGGATACGCGCAGCGACGCCGGCCGAGAGCTGCGACAGGTCGAGACCCCACTGCTTGCGGGTATAGCCACGAAAGAACAGCTCGCAGAGCTCCGGCCCGACGCTGTTCAGCACCACATCCTCGCTGCTGACGATCGGCGAGCGCGGCGTGCGCACCTGCTCGAAGAAGGCGGCGGCGCCCGCCTCGTCGAGATCGAGGCCGTAGAGCCCGTTCAGCGTCGTCCGGTTGATCGGGATCGGCAGCCGCTTGCCCCGCACCTCCGCCAGCACGCGGTGCTCGTAGAAGCGCCAATGCGTGAAGCGGCTGAGATACTCGAAGATGCGCTTGGCGTTGGTGTGGAAGATGTGCGGCCCGTAGCGATGGATCAGCACGCCATTGTCGTCGAACTCGTCATAGGCGTTGCCGGCGATATGCGGGCGCCGATCGATGATCCGCACCTTGCGCCCCTGCGAGGCCAGACGCTCCGCGCACACCGCTCCGGCAAAGCCGGCGCCGACGACCAGCGTTTCAGTCATGCCCCGCTCCGGCGCCCAACACCCTCATCTCTCCTCCACGATCCACCCGACGAGGGATTACCCAGTGCGGCGCAGCATTGCCAGCCTAGAGAACGCCGACCCGCGCGAATCGACAAGCCACCGCGCGGCCATGCGTGCAGTTACAACGATTTCGCGCCCCGGCGCAGCAGGCGCCTTGCCATTGTCGCCTCGACCAGGACCCGCACTCAAAACGCGGCGTGCGAGGCGGCGAAAACGAGGTGCATCGGCGAAAAATGCGATAGGCTTCACGGATCCGGATTTCCGCTGTCTTCGCACAAGGCGCGCGAACCCGGCATCCGACGCCCTCATTTGCAAATGCCCGCTGCTCAATTGCGAGTTACGAACAAAGCGATGACATCAACGGCTGAACGATCCACCTATATTCCGACCGCCAATTCCCTTCTCAGAATATTCACCTATGCAATTGCACTCCTCGGCCCCGCACTCATAAGCGCTCGGCTAGCTATATATATCACCATCAACTACCCGTCCCCGATTGGAGACAGCATATTCTTAGCAGCCTCCTCTATAAATTACTGCTACAACGATTTACTTGGCACTACATTGTTAAGCTTAGACACATCCGGACAATCACGCCATATATGGCACGGATATTTCCAGCCCTTCGTCATAAATCTCCTGAACTTCCCCTGCAGCAATGCCGGGCAATATTACGCGCTTTCTTTCATCTCGGTCATCACGGCGGTGACCGTCTACATAACCGGCCGCTATGCCCGAATCCCGCTGGCCTGGATCGTCTCGCTGGCTGTCGTCTGTTTTGCGCTGCAGACAAAGCAGCAATTTCGGCCCGAGACACTCGCCATCCTCCTGTGCGTCGTGGCCGAGTTCGCTTTTTCCCAGCGGAAATGGCCGCTGCTGACGGCGTCCCTCAGCCTGCTCGCATGGACCCATCCGCTCGGCCTGATCGTCTACGCCGCCTTCATCGCTTGGCGCATGAACGGCGAACTGTTCCGCAGCGTTCTCGGCGCGATCCTGCCATGCCTCGTCGTCTTCATCGTCGTGAATGCGGCGCTCTGGTATCTCTACCCCTACCCGGTGAGAGACCTCCTGAGCGGCCTCGCCGCGCAGGGTGAATTTCTTGCCCAGCGCGAGGATGGCGAAGTATTCAGCTATTTCATCCGTTCGGATTTCTTCCCCCTCTACGGCGTATTTCTGGCCGTGTGCGTCGCCCTCGCGATCGCCATCGACTACAGGAACATACTCTTCATACCCGTTATGTGGTGGGCCGCCCTTCGTGCACCGCCCACGCATTACAATGTGATCCCCCTCTTATGCGGGATGCTGTTCTACATCGCATGGTCGTTCCGGGATTCCGGCGCTTATTCCCCGCGGAGAGTCCTCGCCGGATCGGCTTTTGCTTTCGCGCTGCTCATTTCAACCGTCGGCCTCGCCCAGGGCGTCGGGCGGGACATCAACGCCTATCTGCGCTTCCACGGCACGGAGCAGGCCGCCAGAGCGCGGGTGACGCAGCTGGAAGCCGAGGGTCTTCGCATCTGCGGCGTGCCGATCTACTTCGCCGTCGTGTTTCCGGAACGGCCTATGCTCAAATGGAAAGCGGCCTGGCGCGAATGCGACGCACCGGGCGCGCAGGATGTCGACCTGAAGGGATACGCGACGCCGGAGGAGATGCTCCAGTGCAAGCCCTGGCCGACCGACAACCCGGGCCTGCCACTGATCACCCGGATCTTCCGACGGGATTCGGGATATTCCTTCGCCGTGTGCCCGGCGGGGGAAGTGCGCTCGATACAGCCCTATTGAGCAACCCCCGGCCCCCCGGCCGCGTCGCGTCGGTCGGGGCGGTCGCCACTGTGAGAAGGGCCTCAGGAAGATGGTGGCGCTGTGGGACTCGAACCCACACGGGCGATGCCCGAGGCATTTTAAGTCCTCGTCAATAAGAGTTAAATTATTGTTTTTACTTGTTAATTTTCCTTATGTGGCAGCGTATGTGTCAAAAAATGTGTCAGGCAGGAACGCCCGGAAATCGGTTGGCGGGACGACTGCCTGCCACTGACATGAGCAGAATTCCGCTGGGACGTCCGCCGAAGGCTAGCGGCATGCTCCAAACGAACAATGAAGAACGCCCGCGCGGATGACCGCGCGGGCGCAAACGGTGGACGGCGTTCACCGGATGTCAGGCCGCCGTCTCGGCCCCCTGCATGGCTTGCCTGACCACTCCGGTTCGCAAGGGGTGGGGCAGCCATCCGGAACCGGCCAGCAGTTCCTCGGCAGACGCCGCCATGGCCTGCTTCTTCATCCCGCTCAGGCGGTCTGCCGCCGCCTCTCCGACAGCCTCGCGCACGGCTTCGGCAATCTGCGTCTTGGTGACCCGACCAAAGTAGCTCCCGACGGTCGGACACCAATGCTCGGCCATGTCGAGGCCCGATGCCTGTGCAAGCCGGTCAGCCGTTTCCTGTACGCCCGGCTTCCGCTCCCAAGGAAGCCGCACCACATTGACCGTCAGCGCCGCGCAGTGGGCCAGCAATCCGGTCAGACTGGCCTGATCAAGTACAGCCAGGAAGCCCCACAGAGCGTCCGCGTCAGTCGGAAGTCGCGCCGCCCAAGAGGCATGGCGCTCATGAAGGGTCGCTGCCGCCGCCGTATCCTCGATCCCATCGGCATGACCGCCGAGCTGCGCGCTGGTCGGCCGGATTTCGAGGCAGGCGATTTCCCGGCCCCTGTAGAAGGTCTGCGCCGCCAGCGCGTGCGTCAGAGCCAGCAGGGCGATTTCCGGCTGATTGCCGAGGGTGAGCCGCATCGCCAGCGTGCGGTGGGCCGAGAGGTCGCGCAGAAGTGCGTCCGAGAGGCCGCGCTCGATCTCATCCCCTCCGTCGGGGTCTTCGCCCGATGCCACGGTCTGCGTTTCGCCGGTCTCCCCGCCCACCTCCGCCTCCGCATCATCCTCGGGGCGGATGAAGCCCCGCTCGATGCGTGCCGTACCGTCGTGGCCGGGCACGACGAAGACGCCGCCTCGTGCCCTGTCGCTCGGGCTGTAGGCATGGCGCATGGCATCGAGCCGATCGATTTCGGCTTCCACCGCCGCGAACTGGGCATCCGCGTCATCGGGCAGTTCGTCGTACGCCTCGTACTCGGTCGTGAGCCGATCAAGAGCCTCCTGCGCGGCGGCGTAGGCGGCTTCCTCCTCGGCGGCGAGCTCCACCGGCTGGGGATAGAGCCGGCGCAGGCCGTGGGCATGGGGATAGTCGGTGTGGACACTGACCCACTTCCAGCCTTCGGCCTCCTGCACCTGCCGGGCCACCTCGTCGAGCTTCGCCGTGACGAGGCGGTCCAGCAGCGGCACATCCTCATAGAAGCCGCCCCGATCATCAGTGAACAGGTCGCGCAGGATCGTTCCCCCCGCCTCGACGTAGGCCTCCCGGCCGACGAAGACAGCGCGCCGGTCGCCGGCAGCCACACTGGTCTTGGTAAGGTCGCGCCGGATGCTCCACGGCTCGCGGTTATAGGAGAGGTTGTCGTAGACCTGCTCCTGCCGTGCGTGATCCTCGGTGATGGCGAAGGCCATCAGTTGGTCGAGGCTCAGGCCGCCCTCCCGGTAGACCTGCATCAGCCGGGGACTGACCGCGCCGAGGCGCAGGCGCTGACGCACGACATGGGCCGTGACACCGAAGCGGGCGGCGATGTCCTCGGCGCCCAGCCCCCGTTCCTCGGCCAGACGCCGGAAGGCCTCGAACTGGTCGGCGGGATGCATCGCTTCGCGGGTGACGTTCTCGTCGAGGCTGATCTCGTGAGGATCATTGGTCGTGTCAAGAAGGCAGCGGATCGGCTCGGTCTTCTTGATCTCCTTGCGCTTGGCGCGCAGCATCTGTGCGAGGCGCCGACCTTCGCCGATGGTGACGAGATAGAAGCCGGTGGGACGCCCGTCCTCCACCTCGGGTTCCACCACGAGGTTCTGGAGCAGGCCCTTGACGGCGATGCTGGCCGCCAGAGCCCCGATATGGGCCTCGCTGTGCGGCGTCGTCCGGGCATTGCGGGGCGACTTCTTGAGTCTGTTCAGCGGCACGATGATCTCGCTGCCGCTTTCGACGGTCGCAGGCTCCTTGATCTGGATGTTCATGGTCATTCTCCTGTTGGACTTGGGTTGAAGCGCAGCGCTGCGCTGCAACCCTGCCCGTCGGCGAGACCGGGGTAGCAAGGAGCAAAGGGGTAGGCCGGACGGAGGGGGATCACCCGGCCTGCACAAGGCGAAGCCGCGGAAGGCCGGGGACACCGTCCCGGCCAAGCGCAGCGTCCCTTGCGCCGCGCGGGGGCGGAGCCCCTAGTAGTCACGGCATGAACGGATCAACGATCGAGCTCGCGCCCGAGATAGCGCATGATCGTTTCGCCGAGTTCGCGCGCCCAATCGCCGAAGGTACGCGAGCGCATGAGCGAGCCTTCGGTCTGATGGCGCCTGCCGGAAACCGTTTCCCGAGGGGTTCAGGGCCTCCTGAACCCTGCCTCGTGGCGAACAGCGGGGAGAGAGGGGGGGAAGCCCCGGACACGGTGGGGGTCTCCCCGGTCTGCATCGAGCGAAGCGACGGAAGATGGGGGATACCGCGGGCGGCGGCTTGTCAGCGCCAACGGCGCCCCTTCCCGCGCGAGCGATCGTCCCGCAAGGCGGAGATCCAGCACGGAGCTCCGTTGCCGCAGGCAAGAGAGCGCGGTCCGCAGGACGCGCCCAGCCATTCGATGCAAATCAAGTGTTCCAGCCGATCAGGCCCGGCACCCAAGAATCGAAAGAAAAAGAGGCGCGGCATATGGCGCGCCTCTTGGTGATGTCGCTCGCAGTGAAGAGCATTTGGGCCTCAATCCTCTTCCAGCTGGTTGCCCCACTCATCCGTCTCGGGGTCGAAGCCGTGCGACCAGGAGGCGTACGGTCGCGGCACCTCCCGAACGTGACGGGGCAAATCCGGGGGTGGGGCGGGATCCGGGGGCGGCATAGGCTCGTCTGAGGCCTCCTCTCGGATGACCTCCTCGAAGTACCAAGCACGGCGAGTGATAGAGCGCATATAAATCTCCAATCGTTCTGCGCCTTGTCCCGGTCTGGAAGTGGGACATAGTTGATCGTCATGACAACGGAGACAATGTCAATAAAAATTTCAGGGACGGCCGCACTTTGTTACAAATACGACCGTCCCTTTGGCGCCTTCTCGAATGCGTTGACCAATTTTCCAGACCGATCAACGCAATCGGCAGATTGGAGATGTTTCTTTTCACTGCATAAAACTAATCGCACGCCAGACGATTATTGTCAAATGCTCTCAGAGAAACCTAGCCTGTCGTACTTTTTGAACGGAATATGCGAAATTTTTGCAGCCCTTGTGATTTTTGGCTGCCCAATTTAAAAAATTTCGTTTCCATCCAAAAAAATGGGTAAGAGCGTGGACGACGAGAACTCGAATGTGATCGACGACGAAGCGGAATTCTTGGTCCATCTTGGGACGGCAGAGAAGCTTCTCCGCATGCCGAAAATAAAAAAAGAGTTTATAAACTGCATCAAACCTTTTGCAAGTAAATCTATAATAGAAAAATGGATAGATGAACGCGATGAAAAAGATATAAGCGGATTCAATAACGCAAAGCGACGCTTTGTTAAAGGAATGAGCGCTATAAGTGATATTAAACATATTTCACTTATCCCAATATACAAACAGATAATTGAATCGGCGGGCCTAGAATTTGAATCTCAGGGATTCGCACATGGGATGTCTGGATCGTATAAAGTTATTTTGGAAGAAAGATACCGACATATAGAAAATAATATCAGCGATTTCGTCATTTCGTTCTTTGAAACACCAGAGTTATTCATGTTTAAAATGAATTATCTCCGAGGCGAGCCGCAGTTGTGTACTGGCCTTGTCATGATTCGAGACGAAACGATGTTTCTAGTTGCAAATACAAGGTACATTACGCTTTTCGGGCGATTTCCGGCAGAGCCATCAAAATCGGATGCATTTGAGGGAGATATGATATTCCGATGTGACCAGGGAAATAATGATCCTGATATTGCGTGCGGAAAATTATTTATTATCGACAGTAAGGTTCCGCCAGCGGAAATGTCTCTTCTTGAAAAGAGATCTCGAGAAAAGCTGGGATAGTTCTGGATACCCCCCGCAAGGCGCTCCGGCGCCTTTCGGACACGCCAGATCTTGGGCCCTTCGGGCCGTACTCGTCGAGCATGAGCTGCACTCACCTGCTACCGGTTCTGTGGACGCTCAGTTAACAGCGCGGTGACGAAGTAGCAGTTTGATCAAGCGTCCTCTGCCGGGGCCGCGATGGCGAGGAACGCCGGTGCGCCGTTGATTTCGGCGATGATGACGATGGCCAGCGCGACATCGGTCTGAAT